>CANEGK010000029.1 GCA_947427035.1 uncultured Clostridium sp. | reverse complement strand
TTTTGGAATGACACAACGCTTGATGATCTGCTCACTATGACGAAAGATGATGTGACTGCCCACCTTAATTCTTTGGCTGTTGAATACAGCACCAACGACATTGTGATTACCATAAGCGCAGAGCAAGTCCATTTCGACCATACAGAGGGAAAACCCGAACTGCCGTAACATGAAAACAGCAATCATCTAACCAAATATGATGTTATCTGCCGCACGACGGCAAAAGAAAAAAAGCCGTCGTACAGCAGCCATATCTGCATACCCAAATCACGGCGGCTTTGAGAAATCGAAGCCGCCGTTTTCTGTTGTTGCAATTATAGTTTTGACAGATACAGCGGTTAAAGGAGATCGTTACTTATGAAATCCGCTGTGTTCAGAGCTGTCTTGCTAATTGCTGACATATCAAAAAAATCCTGGCCACCGCCGGGGAGTGTTCTACCTATAAATATGAACTGTCTAATCATCTAAATACTTTCTTCTATTCCGATGCACCTGTCTTTGTTTTCAAGACGGGTGCATTTTTGCTGCTGAAACAACTATCCCGACTTCATTGCCGCAGCCATCCCTCCCATCTGAATTTCAAAAAAATTCAGATGGGAGGAAAAGGCCATGTCATACAATCATGGCAAAGAAGAACGAAAATGGCAGCGTTGGAAACTGGCTGAAGAAAAGGTGCTGCGGGCCTGCGGCATGGATGAAAGCACCATTGAACAGCTTCGCCTTTGGGACAGGGCTATGTTCAATTCGTACAGGCGCTTTTATGAGAAGTTACAGGACATGGGTACATACCTGGATTGCGTTGCCACCAGCGAAACACCAATCGAGATCTATACAGTGGAAAATCTGCTGAACGATATTGAAAATGCGGAACTGCTTAAAACCCTGCTGACAGTGGACAAGCTCACCTTGCAAATCTCTGTGCTGAAAATGAATGGATACTCCACCAATGAAATCGCTGTACTTGTTCACCTGTCCGCGGACGCCATTTATAAACGGATAGCTGTACTGAAAAAGAAATTGAAGAAATTTCAAGGGTAACTCCAAAATCGCACGTCCCCACGGGCTGCTGGGTGAGAGGTCAAGTCCTCTCACCCAGCTTTTTCGTAGGAGGACGGGCAAATGACGTTCATGGATAAGGTCTACACACTTCGGACGGAAGTGCGGAGCGATGGGAAAACATCATATTTTATCAGCTTTACAGACGGCCAGGGCGAATTTTACGATTTGGAGGTATCGGAAGCGTTCTATATAGAATTTCGGCAGATGGAGCGCAAAAACCGTAACCTCCAGCAATCCGATTGGCGGCATCAGGAAGCGTCAGACTTGTGGGATGAAACGCTCTATAACCGGGCGTTTAGAGTGCCCAAAAGTGTTGAGGAATTGATTTTTGATGCGGAACAGCGAGAACTTCTCCGTAAGGCTATTTCTGCCCTCCCTGAAATCCAACGGCGGCGGTTTCTGCTCTACCATGAGTATGACTTCAACTACCGTCAGATTGGAGAGCTGGAGCATTGCAGGCCGCAATCAATCATGCACTCGGTCTCTCGGGCCAGGGAGAAGATAAAGGCGGTAATAGAAAAATATCGGGCCGGGTAATATTGATATACCCTCATATCTCTGGATATGGGGGTATCTGCTAAATGTTCTCTAATGGAATTTTACTGAGGTGATGAGGGAAGAACCCAGCGACCCCATGAGCGGTATTCTGCACCATGAGGAAAAGGTCGATGTCCTTCCTGCTAATCTGGAGCTGTCAGCGCTGGAAATGAGCCTTGTGACGGTAATGAGCAGAGAAACTACCCTGCGGACATACCTCAGTCAGATTAAGGGGAATTACGACTATATTCTGATCGACTGTATGCCCTCGCTGGGTATGATTACGCTCAATGCCCTTGCTGCGGCGGACAGCGTGATTATCCCTGTTCAGGCACAGTATCTTCCGGCTAAGGGTATGACCCAGCTTTTGCAGACTGTTTCAAAGGTCAGGAAGCACATCAACCCCAGCTTGAAGATAGACGGAATCCTGCTGACATTGGTGGACGGGCGAACAAACCTCGCCAGAAGCACTGTGGAAGCCCTCAGAGCGAACTTTGGGAGCGTCATGCGGATTTATAAGGCATCCATTCCCAGCGCCGTAAAAGCCGCCGAGGTGAGTTCTAAGGGCAAGAGCATTTTTGCCTATGAGCCGAGCAGTCCAGCGTCAAAGGCTTATACCGACTTCACAAGGGAGGTGTTAGCCAGTGGCAGGCAGAAAGAGCGACTTCGTTCTACCGACGCTCGATGACCTGTTTTCTACACAGGAAATGCGGGAGGAAGCAAAGCTCGCCAGAATACGGGACATTCCCATTGAGCTGATAGACAGCTTTCCCGACCACCCCTTTAAGGTGCGGGACGATGAGGATATGACCCAGCTTATCCCGAAGTCTGTACCATTGAACCAGACGGAGGATTATGTCTGCAAGGCGCTGGAGCATTATGCCAGCTTTCTGCGGCGGAGAGCGGAGCGTGATTCCCGTTAATTCCCCCATCTCACACTCTTACCCCCTGAGAACTACCTGACTTACCGAGATAAAATAAACTATCTCTCTTTTATGCCGACCAGACCACTGTGAAGCTGGTGAAGGATAAGACCCCTGTTTCTGAGCTTCCAATTGCCGTTACCGAATTGCAGCGGGCTATTCTTGTTAGCCGCCTCTGGCGGCGGAACGGCGCGCAGCCGCAGAAGTCAATCTGCAAAACAGGGAGGGCAGGTGCCGCCAACAGGAAAACGGGATGTTTCCGCCTGAGCGGAAACATCCCGTTTTTCGCATCTGTAGCACAAATACCCTGCTTGCCACAATGTGTTTACGCACAAACCCTTGCGGCCGATTTGACCGCCGGCGGTTTGCTATGCAGAATTGTATGACGAAAAGAGGATTGCCTATAAAGCAATGAAACGGAGGTATGGTATGTCAACTACTTACGGATATATCCGTGTCAGTACACGGGAGCAGAACGAGGAGCGGCAGCTGATTGCCCTGCGGGAGATGGGAATTGAGGATAAGGTCATCTATATGGACAAGCAGTCCGGCAAGGATTTTAACCGGCCCAATTATAAGCGCATGGTCAAAAAATTGAAGCCGGGCGACTTGCTCTACATCAAGAGCATCGACCGGCTGGGGCGCAACTATGAGGAGATACAAAACCAGTGGCGGGTACTTACCAAGGACAAGGGCGCGGATATCGTGGTGCTGGATATGCACCTGCTGGACACGCGGCGGGGCAAGGATCTGATGGGAACCTTTCTCAGCGATATCGTATTGCAGGTGCTTTCCTTTGTGGCAGAGAACGAGCGCATCAACATCCGCCAGCGCCAGGCGGAGGGAATTGCCGCAGCCAAGGCCAGAGGCGTCAAATTTGGCCGTCCGCCCAAGCCTCTGCCGGAGAATTTTCATCAGATACACAGGAAATGGAGGCGGGGACAAATTAAGCTCAGCGAAGCAGCAGACGCCTGTGATATGCCGGTTTCCAGCTTTTACGCCAAAGCTGTCCAGCTTGAAAAAGACGATTTAATATAATAACGCCTTGTTCTAAAAAAGCGTACTTTTTTAGAACGGGAAATTGTTCAGAAAAAAAGTTCGAGAGGGACTTAACATTTCACACATTTCTGCCGAATAGATAGGTGTGAACAGGAAACGCCTTGTTCTAAAAAAGTACACCTTTCTGAAATGCGGGGGGAGAAGGCGCAAAAATGGCAGCAAGAGTATCGAAAAGCCTGTCCTCTGCTAAGGAAAGAACAAAATTGTACAGCACAATAAAAATCCGCCTCTATCCCACGACAGAGCAGGCGGAGCTGTTTGAAAAGACCTTCGGCTGCTGCCGGTATATCTGGAACCGGATGCTTGCCGACCAGCAGCGGTTTTACCTGGAAACCGACAAGCACTTCATTCCCACTCCCGCCAAATACAAGAAGGAAGCGCCGTTTCTCAGGGAAGTGGACAGTCAGGCGCTGATTCAGGAACACAACAAACTGTCCCAAGCGTTCAGAGCGTTTTTCAAAAACCCCGAGGCTTTTGGTCAGCCCCGCTTCAAGCGCAAGAAAGATGACCGCGACTCCTTTACCGCCTGCAACCACGCCTTTGAGTCCGGGCCCACCATCTACACCACGAGAGACGGCATCCGTATGACGAAGACGGGAATTGTCAGGGCGAAATTCCCCCGCAGGCCGCAGGCATGGTGGAAGCTCAAGCGGGTTACCGTAGAGAAAACGAAGGCCGGAAAGTATTACGCCTATCTTCTTTACGAGCATGATGAAAACACGCCGGAGCCGGTTGCCCCCACCGCGGAAAACACGCTCGGCCTGAAATATTCCATGGCCCACTTTTATGTGGCCGACAACGGGGAGACGGCAGACCCGCCCCACTGGCTGAAGCAGTCGCAGGAAAAGCTGGCGAGGATTCAAAAGCAGCTCAGCCGAATGCAGCCGGGGTCGAGGAACTATGAGGAAGCTGTACAAAAATATCGTCTTATGCACGAGCACATCGCCAACCAGCGGCGCGACTTCATACACAAGCAGTCCAGCCGGATAGCCAACGGCTGGGACGCCGTGTGCGTGAGAGGGGATTCCATGCGGGATGTATCAAGAAAAAAAGCCATCCCGGGAAACGCGCTGGAAGCCGGGTTCGGAATGTTTCGCGAAATGCTGCGCTATAAGCTGGCTCGGCAGGGAAAGACGCTGATCGTGGTAGAACGTGCTACTCTCACCACAAGAACCTGTTCCGCTTGCGGCTTTGTCCGCACCGGCAGGCCGCACCGAAAGGAAGCGTGGGTCTGCCCCAAGTGCGGCAAGGTACAAAACCGAGAGATCAACGCCGCAAAGAACATCAAGGCACAGGGCCTTGCCCAGTATTTCAGGATGCAGGAGCGAGAAATCGCTTAGCAGATATTCATTCCGCGCTATGCCGGTCGGGACGCCGGTGAAAGCCCATGTTCCGGCTGGGAACATTGAGTGAAACGGAATTTTCCTGTTCTGCTTCACTCAGTGTTTCCGAAGCCGTTGAGTGGGAAACGAGAGGCTGTGTACGCACAGCCGAAGCCCGAAAGGGCGTTCAAAATATTATGACTATGAAAAAAGCAGGCGAAAGGAGTTTGCCATGCTGTTCTTGCAGATGAAAGACGGCGATTACCTGACCATAGGAGAGAACATCGTCGTTCAGGTCTTCCCCGATTCCGCGTCCAGAGTCCGCGTGGCGGTGAAGGCACCGAAAGATATGATCATTCTCCGCGGCGAAGTGCGCGAGAGAAACGGGGCGGAGCGCCCCGACGGGCTGGTCGGCCCTATGACTATGGCGACGCATATCCCAACAGAGCTTTAACATTGATTTCTTCCGGCTGACGAGCCGGTTGAAATATAGCGCCGAGCTGAACTTCCAAAGGCCACGGAAAACACGCAGAGCGTCCCTCCATTGTGCCGGAGTCAGGGAAAAGGTGAAAGCACAATGAAGGAATCCCCGGCAATCATTTTATTTATAGGAGGATTATAAAATGAGGATCCAACATAACATCATGGCGATGTCAGCGTATCGCAACTATACGAACAACGTGTCTGCGATGAAGAAGAACCTGGAGAAGCTCTCCAGCGGCTACAAAATCAACCGCGCCGGCGACGACGCCGCAGGCCTTGCAATTTCCGAGAAGATGCGCGCTCAGATCACCGGCCTTGAGACCGCGCAGAAGAACGCCAAGGACGGCATCAGCCTGGTGCAGACTGCTGAAGGCGCTCTGACCGAGGTTCACGATATGCTCAACCGTATGGTCGAGCTGGCCAGCCAGTCCGCCAACGGCACCTATGACAATACCACCGACCGCGCCCAGATGCAGAAGGAGCTCAACCAGCTGCGTTCTGAAATTGACCGCATCGCCGACAGCTCCAACTTCAACGGCATCCAGCTGCTGGACGGCTCCATGAGCTCCAAGGGCAGCGTTGCCAGCACCAGCGCCTTCAGCGACCTGCCCGCCGTGGGCACCGTTCTGGGCACCGACACCGTGCTGCACAAAGATCAGGCCGCTCCCGCGACCAAGACCATCTTCTCTGTCGAGCTGCACAACCAGGGCTTCGACAATGAGGAAGGCACCGGCCTGAAGATCAAGATCGGCGACGACGTGTTCACCTATCAGGCTGCTGATACGGCTGACGGCGGCCAGGTCAATATGGGCACCAAGATGACCGCTTCCGACATCGCCGCAGCGTTCAGAACCGGCAAGTTTGTGGATGCCGAAGGCAATGCCATGACCAATGGCAAGGCCACCATCGGCGGTGTGGAGTTCACCCTGTCCGGCACCGGCTCCACCCTGACCTTCACCCAGACCAACGCCGCCGATGACGCCGTCAAGGGCGACATGACGGTGGAGATCACCGGCCTGAAGGGCGGCACTGCCGCCGTGGCTTCCGCTGCCGCCGTGAACGCTGTCTATGAAGCCAAGAACTTGGCTGTGACCTACGAGGGTAATCTTACATCCGGCAGCACATATACGCTGAAGCTCGGCGGTGTGACGGTTGCGAGTGTAACCTTGGACTCTAGCACTGCTGCCAATGTCACCGCCGCCAAGGCCGCGGTGGATGCGGCTACGAAGAATGCTCCCGCTCTCGCGGGCTACACCGGCGCAGTTGCGGCAGGGACAGTTGCCGGCACCTTCACCATCACTTACACCAAGGATACCGCCGGCGCTGTGGCTACGGCCCCGACGGTGACGGGCCTGACCCTTACGGAAAAGACCGCGGGTAAGGACGCCGTTACCGCCGCCGCCGCCACTCCGGCCACCCAGGCGGACGACAGCTTCTTCCAGGCGGACTACAACGTGTCCACCACCAACATCCAGACCAAGGGCGAGGCCGCCAATAAGGATCGTCTTGCCAGCACCCGCGTCACCGTCACCAAGGATATGATTGCCGAGGGCAACTCCATCCGCATCGGCAAGGACACCTATACCTTCGCCAAAGAAGCCGGCACCGGCAAGGTTGACCTGACCGGTCTGGATGAGAACAGCGACACCTATATCTCCGATGTTCTGGAGCGCCTGACCAAGGCTGCCGCCGGCAACACCATCTACACCGTGGGCCATGACGACGGCAACACCTTCACCGTCACCGAGAAGGAGACCCGCAACAAGGCTTACTATACCGGCAAGACCGACGCCGACTTCGACAACAAGAACGATTTCGACCTGCGCACCAAGGAAGGTATCGACGCTTCCCTCGGCTTCGGCAAGGGCGCTAAGGCCGGCAATGGCCTGACCCTGCAGATTGGCGACACTGCCGACGATTTCAACCAGCTGAAGGTCGACATTGAGGACTGCCATGTGGCCGCTCTGGGCATTGCCGACATCTCCATCGCCGATCAGGCCAGCGCCGCCAAAGCTGTTGACGCCATCAAGGAAGCCATCAACAAGGTTTCTGACATCCGCGGTACTCTGGGCGCGACGCAGAACCGCCTGGATCACACCATCAACAACCTGTCCGTCATGACCGAGAACATCCAGGACGCCGAGTCTACGATTCGCGACGTGGACGTTGCCGAGGAAATGATGGCCTACACCAAGAACAACATTCTCATTCAGTCTGCCCAGGCCATGCTGGCTCAGGCCAACCAGGTCCCGCAGGGCGTGCTGCAGCTGCTCCAGTAATCCCAGTTGTTTTTGGAAAAACCGCATAGACCCAACACCGGGGGGCGGGCTTCGGCCCGCCCCTGTTTTATCAACCCGGGGCTTTGGGGAGAGCCGCTTCCGAAAAACGGTTCTCCCGAACGTCACGGAAAGGAGTTTTTATATGCAAGCCATTGAAATAGCGCGCCGTATGGCCGCCCTGGAGCAGACGGAAGACGCCGTCAGGGCGTATAACATGGCCATAAGCGCGGGGTTGGAGCCTGCCGAAAAAATGGAGGCCGCGGCGTACAATCTCCAGCACGGAGGGGATTATCGGGTGTCCTACACCTGTTTTAAGGAACTGTATAACGACGGGTTCCATAAAAACGACGTGCTGGAGCTGATGACGGCGGTTTTTTACGAGCCCAACGCCAGCGCGCTGAAAAACCGTTACGAGCGCAACTGCAAGTGGCTGGAGAAATATCCTTACCTGTTCCGGCGGGATTTCCCATCCTTTGAGGAGCTGCCCATCCGCTTCTTCCCCTATGACGACCACCACGGATATGTGCCGCTCTATGTTTCGGAGGGGCGGTTTGGGGAGTTTGTCAATGTCCGGGACCAGGTTGTCAGCCGGAATTTTTTCAAGAACTTAGATGACCCCATTTTGGCGGGCGATGTGTTTTCCCAGTATGAGCTGGAATACCTCAACGACAATGTGCGCAAAAGCGAGGATGTGGGCAGGGAAAACCACATCTATCTCCATTATACCGACTGGCCGGTGTTCTGCGCCTGGCTGCAGGTGTTAAATATGAAGCCTCTGACGGAAAGCGGCAAGGCGGTGTTTCTCATTGAAAACGAGATTGAACAGTACCCCATAGATTTCAAAGAACGCTTTGGCATCGACTATAGCCAGTTCCCCGTTCAGCCCGTGGCGCTGAGCGAGTACAACCGGCTGATATGGCACACCCAGCTCTCATCCCACAACGGCGGCGACTTTTTCAACGAGATCTTTGACGCTCATCCAAATCTGGTAGCCCTGCCGTCCATTATGCTGTCCAGCGTAGGTGAAGTGATAGAAAAATTAAAGGCGGATCTGAAGAGAGCGGGAAGCTTGCAGAACGCAATCAAGATGTTTACAGATTGGAGTCCGCGGCTTGTGGCGGAGCTTTACAGTATGCGCGACCCCAGTGATAAGGACTATTTTGTCGCTATGTACCTCAACCAGAAGGGCGGGACGACATTTACGGACAAGGCTTCGCGAATTGTGCCTGCGCTGTTTTTCCAGCCGCACTTTCACAACATTATCTACAGCCTTCATGTAGACCGCGCGGGAAGGGTGGTGCTCCAGTCGGATGAATATGAAAATGTGCGTTCCTCGCCGCTTTTTCTGGGGTTTAAATATATTAAAACCTTTACCCCCATGCGCCGCCCGACTACAAGTTATGGGGCCTCTGTGCGGTTTATGTACCGAAGCTGTATCGAGGGCGAAGAGGATGGTAAGAAACGAGTTATACGCAATGCCGTAATCGACCGTGTTTTGAATAGGAGCTTCATGATAGATCCGCAGGACAGGCTGTACCACGACAGCGTACTGGTGCGGTTTGAGGACGGAAAGCTGAACCCGAAGGCCACTTTTACTGCTTTGGCGGCGTTCCTGGATCTGCCGTATACGGAAAGCTTGACTTATTGCTCGGAGGACGGAAAACGAGATCCAACCCAAACCCTGTTGGGAATAGAAAATGCCGTTGGATTTGACACTTCGACGATATACCGCACTTATGACGATTTCGTCAATGACAGCGAACGAAAATACATCGAATATTTTATGCGTGATGTATACGCGTATTACGGCTATGATTTTAATTACCATGACGGTAAAGAGCTGAATGCGGAGCAAGCCCGCGCACTGGTTGACGATTTTACAACACTGGACAGCTATGTGAAAAAAACATGGGAAAGAATGTATTCTGATACAAAAATATTTCGGGATGGAAAGCCGGCAACGGAGGAAGAAGCGCAGGAAATCCGCGCGAAAATGCTTGATGACCGGCTGAAAGATTACCACAAAAACCGAGTGGAAATCACAGACGTTTTGATGCGTGAAGGTCTGCGCTTCGTCAACAAGAACGGCCAGCCTTTACACATGATGCCCAGGCTGAAGCTGGACCCTGCGCTGCTGGAGCAGCCGCTGTATCATTGAGGAGGACGTCATGAGTGAGCAAGGCACCGTATATTTTTTCACCGGACTGTCCGGCGCGGGCAAGACTACCATCGGGGGACTGTTTCATCAACGGCTGAAAGCCACCAAGCCCAACGTGGTTCTGCTGGACGGGGATGAAATTCGCGTGGCCTTCGGCGAGGACGTAGGCTACACCAATGACGAGCGTCTGCGCTGGGCCGGGCGCATTTTCCGAGTGTGCAAGCTGCTGGCCGGTCAGGGAATCGACGTGGTAGTGTGTTCTATCGCCATGTACGAGAGCGTGCGGCAATGGAATAAAGAGAACATTCCAAATTATAAGGAAATTTACATAAAAGTCAGCAAGGACACACTGCTTTCCCGCAATCAGAAGGGACTGTATACCGCCGGAAAGAATGTGGTGGGCATCGACCTGCCCTTTGACGAGCCCCGGTCCCCCGATGTTGTACTGCCAAATGACGGCGATCAGACGCCGCTGTCGCTTGTAGAGCAGCTGGAGCGGAAATTGTACCCGAATATTGTAGAAAATATGGTGGACAATACCGCTTACTGGAACCAGTATTACAAAAACCGTGTGTGCTCGGAAGAACCGTCCCCCTTTGCCGGATATGTGGCTACACTGACAGAAGCTGGAAAGCATATGGTGGAGCTCGGCTGCGGGAATGGAAGGGACGCAGTATTTTTCGCCAGACAGGGCTTACGGGTGACGGCGCTGGATATGTCCAGTGAAGCCATCACACAGCTGAAAAGCAAAAATATCCCTAACGCGGACTTTCGGCAGGGGGATTTTGTAAATTCAGATATCCATCAGCCGGAAAGCTATGATTATGCTTACAGCCGTTTTACCATCCATTCCATAAACTGCAACCAGCAGCAGGTGCTGCTTGGGAATGTGTTCAACGGCCTGCGGACCGGAGGGAAGCTGTTCATCGAAGTTCGCAGCGTTCATGACCCTCTCTTCGGAAAGGGAAAGCAGGTGGAACGCAACGCCTTTTTCTATGACAACCATTATCGCCGGTTTATTGTGCTGGATGAGCTGACAGAGTCACTGGAGCGCCGAGGCTTCCGCGTTGAGTATGCGCAGGAACGCACCGGCTTTGCCCCATACGGCAACGACGACCCGCCGGTAATACGCATTGTGGCAGTCAAGCCGGAAGTGGTAGTATGACGGCAGTTTTTGCAGATTTGCATACGCACACCACAGCTTCAGACGGGCAATATACTCCAACAGAGCTGGTCGGTTTAGCCAAAGCTGCCGGTATTCAAGCGTTGGCAATCACCGACCACGACACCATTGCCGGTGTGGACGAGGCCATGGAAGCCGGAAAAGCGCTGGGATTGCGGGTCATCCGCGGGGTAGAGCTGAGTGCCCGGGAGTACCCCAATTTTCATATTTTAGGATATGAGTTCCGGTCCGGGGAATCCGCATTATCCCGGCTGTGCGAACGCTTTAGAGAGGGCAGGGACAACCGGAAGTACAAAATCATCGACTTTCTCCGGGAAAAGGGCGCAGGCATCGACCTCTCCGAGGTGGAGGAACTGGCAGGAGGCGAGATTATCGCACGGCCCCATTTTGCGCAGGTGCTGGTTCGGCATGGTTATGTCTCTACCGGCAGGGATGCATTTGAGCGCTATTTGGACACTCCTGAATTCCGCCAAAAAGTAACGCGCTTCAAGGCCGATGCCCGCACATGTGTGGAAGACATCCATGCCGCAGGCGGGAAAGCCTCTCTGGCCCATCCCTACCAGATGGAGCTGCCGGACGAGGAACTGGAGGCCCTGGTGAGGCAGCTAGCGGACTGGGGACTGGATGCCATAGAATGCTATTACCCCAAATATTCAGTGGAACAGCAACAATTTTATCTGAAGCTGGCAGAGCAATACCGCCTGCACCAGACTGGCGGCAGTGACTTTCACGGTGAAAAGGTCAAGCCGGATGTGAAGCTGGCGGCACTAAGTCTAAGCCTGGATTGGCTGATGTCAGGCAAAGTATAAAAATGACGAAAGTGCCGCAAAATTCTGCTTACTATGGATAACGATCCCCTGGTATCTTACGACGGCATCCGGCAGAAATACGCGCTGGACCGGCTTTTGAAACAGTAAAAACGAGTAGGAGAAAGCCCGTATGGCGGTTTTGGCAGCCGCTGTACGGGCATATTTTATCCGATTCATGTCTGGCAAAGAGTCATGCAAGGAGCCGCGAGGGCTTCCCTGGCCGCTGGAACCAGGGAGGCCCTTTAGGCAGTGGGATGATATCGCGTTTTCATTTCATGAAGCAATAATCCGGCAACCGGCGAAAAAACTTGATATTTTTTCCATATTACATACATTTTCGTTTCTAATACTGGGGTCAGGGGACGGAAACATAATTCACTGTCGGTTCCGGTGTTAATGAGCCTGTCAAAAGTAATTGCATAACCCAGCCCTTCCCGAACCAAAATGCCGGCGTTATAAGCCAAGTTGAAGGTGGCCACAATGTTTAACCGATCGACTTTTTCCGTGAACCACTTTGGCAAGTCCTCTCGAATACCTTGACGAGAGGTGATAATGGGAAGCTCCAACAAATCATCCATCTGGACAGCATCCTTTGCCGCAAGGGGGCTGTCCTTTCTCATAATTACGCCCCAGGAATCTATGGCAGGCAGCTTCAGATAGTTGTACTTGCTTAAATCCACATCCTGGGAGATCACCATAAAATCCAGCTGGCCCCGGTCCAACCGCTCTGCCAAATCTTCCGTATCCCCGCTATACAGGTGAACCCGGATACGGGGATAGCCATCCTGCAAAGCTTTCACGCAGTGAGCCAAGTATTTGATACCATCCGATTCAGCACAGCCAATACGGATGTCGCCGCCGGTGATTTCACGCAGAGCCTTAAACTCGCCTGTGGTCTTATCGACCATGTCCAGAATGTCCTCCGCCCGTTTCCGCAAAAGCATCCCTTCATCCGTCAAGTGGACGCTGAAACTGCTGCGGGTAAACAGCTTTTTTCCCAATTCCGTCTCCAGGTCTTTAAGTTGTTTCGATAACGTGGGCTGCGAAATATGGAGCCGCTGGGCGGCATGGGTAATGCTCCCTTCCCGCGCTACCTCCAAAAAGTATCGTAATACCCTGATTTCCATAGGATCACCTCTGCAACCAGTATATCAGTCCTTGATATTCCTTTCAAGAATAACATGATATAGAAATCGGGTATTTGCTATTTCAAGTGCAGGGTGCTACACTTTGACCATAGGGGGTGAGAACATGGCAGAAGCGTCGGACACGCAGGGGATCCTTCGGCAAAACCTTGTTGACGCAGGCTGTGAACAGGAAGTTATTCAACGGTGCGTGGAATTAGCGCAGCAAAAGAGAACCGGGGAAATAAAACGTATTCTTGCCCGCCACCGGCAAACGCTTCTGGATGTGCTTCATGTCAACGAGAAGCGCATCGACTGTCTGGACTATCTTGTCTATAATATAGAAAAGCAAACCAAATAACCAAACGAAAAGTATCAGGAGGGATTTTATCATGGGAGAAAAACTGACACTGACCCAGAAATGGGATAAGACCTTCCCGCAGAGCTCGAAAGTGGATCACAGCAAAGTGACCTTTCACAATCGCTATGGGATCACACTGGCCGCTGACCTCTACGCTCCCAAAAGCCAGACCGGGAAGCTGCCCGCCATCGCCGTCTGCGGCCCCTTCGGCGCGGTGAAGGAGCAGGCTGCCGGGCTGTATGCCCAGACCATGGCGGAGCGAGGGTTCCTGACCATCGCCTTTGACCCATCCTTCACCGGCGAGAGCGGCGGCACTCCCCGCTATATGGCATCCCCGGACATCAACACCGAGGATTTCCAGGCGGCGGTGGATTTCCTGTCCGTCCAAGACAACGTGGACCCGGAAAGGATCGGCATCATCGGCATCTGCGGCTGGGGCGGCATGGCGCTGAATGCGGCGGCAATCGACACCCGGATCAAGGCCACGGTCGCATCTACCATGTACGATATGGCTCGTGTGAACGCCAAAGGCTATTTCGATGCCGAGGACAGCGAGGAGGCCCGGCATGAAAAGCGCAAAGCCATGAATGCCCAGAGGACCCTTGACTACAAGCGCGGCGAATACGCCCTGGCTGGCGGTCTGCCGGATATGCTCCCGGAGGACGCCCCCTTCTATATGAAGGACTACTACGACTACTATAAAACCAGCCGTGGGTATCACGCCCGGTCGCTGAACTCCAACGGCGGCTGGAATGTGACCGGCTGTATGTCCTTCCTCAATATGCCCATTTTGCAGTATGCGGGCGAGATTCGCAGCGCTGTCCTGGTCATGCACGGCGAGAAGGCCCACTCCTGTTACTTCAGCAAGGATGCCTTCGCTATGCTGACCGGTGAGAATAAGGAGCTGCTGATTATCCCCGGCGCTGTCCACACCGATCTGTATGACCGTCTGGACATCATCCCCTTTGACAAACTGGAAGAATTCTTCCGTGAGTTCCTGAAATAAGAGAGGGAAAGAAAACATGAACGCTTTGCTCGTCTATTTTTCCTATACCGGCCACACCAGGGGCATCGCCCGGCAGATGCGGGACATCACCGGCGGCGGGCTGGGCCACATCCCCGCCGACATAAAGACGCTGTCAAAGGGAGCGAAGGTTCTGGACAGCTTGCATATCTACGAGAATGGCGGTTCGGGCGCAAAGAACAAAATCACGGATTGGCTGGACAAGAGCAGACTGTGATGATGACGGAGGGCGTTATGAAGAAAATTCTGTCCACACTTCTGGCAATACTTTTACTGACAAGTGCTGTTGCCTGCGGAGAGGTGAAAGATTCCCTGCCGCAAGCGGAAACACCCGGGAATCAGACCGATCCGCTTTCCGTGGAAGATGCCGCTCCGGCGTTCTCTGATGTTGCAGAGGGCGCATGGTACGCCGAGGCTGTCCGTTACTGTGCTGAACAGGGATTGATGGACGGCACATCGTCCGCAGCGTTTTCCCCGGATGCGCTTGCCAGCAGGGGCGTACTGGTGACAGCTCTGTACCGCCGCGCCGGAAGTCCCGGCCCGCAGCAGGAGGCTCGCTTCACCGACATCCCGTCCGGGGCCGCCTATGGCAGCGCGGCGGCATGGGCCGCAGAGGCTGGCGTTGTCGTCGGCTATGGCGATGGGCGTTTCGGCGGGGAGGACTCCGTGACGCGGGAGCAGTTCGCCGCCATGCTCTGGCGTGCCGAGGATCGGCCTGCCCCCGGAGCATCGGAGCGTTTCGCCGATCAGGAGAATATTTCTGCCTATGCCGTTGACGCTGTTTTATGGGCCAGAAGCTCCCATATCATCAGCGGAAAGGGAGACAATTTGTTTGACCCCAAAGCGAATATTACACGCGGGGAGGTGGCGGTGATGCTATACCGCTGGCTGAATCAAAACGAAAGCGCAGCGCCCTATGACGGGGTATATCCCCAGCATGAACCCTATGGGACCGGCATTGGAGCCATGCCCGGACGAGTAGTATGGGCCTATGACCCCGATTCCGTGGAATGGGACGGCAGCGGCTATTGGTGGGAACTGAGCCACTTTGACGAACCGGCGATTCAAAGAATGGTCGATGCCAGTATTGCATTCCTGGGCGGCAGGGACAGCGCAGAGGACGGCTGGACCGCTCTGTTTCAGGCGCACAACAGCGGCCGGGGCAAAATTGGCGGCTATGTCAGCGGAGAAAAAATCGCCATTAAAACGAATATCAATGGTTTCGGCGTGATGGACAACGATACATCCGGCCGAACGCAGATGAGCTATACCAATCCGGTACTGCTGAAAACGCTGCTGGTTTCGCTGGTAGAGGATGCAGGCGTCTCTCCTGCCGACATCACCGTTTACGATGTGTCCCGCCTGTTCCCGGAGTACATGGCGGAGCTTTGCACCGGCGGCAATTTGAGGGGTATCAATTTTGTGGGCCGGGACAATGGCACAGCCGATGAAAGCGCACCCATCATCTGGTCCCACGAGTTCAGCGGCAGAGTAAATTATTTGCCCACTTGTGTAACTGAGGCGGAATATGTTATCAATCTTGCCAATCTTAAAGGCCACAGCTATGGCATTACCCTCTGCGGGAAAAATCATTTCGGCAGTTTTATCAACGGGAATATGATGCGCCCGCCGGAAGGGGCGAACCTCCACCAATGGCTGACCCGGAATGAAATGGGGATTTACAGCCCCCTGGTAGACCTGATGGCAAACGCGGACCTGGGCGGCAAAACCGTTCTCTATATGCTGGACGCGCTGATCTGCGCGCCATCCGAGGGCGCGTCTGTCACAGCAGACAATTCCAGGTGGCGGCAAGCCCCGTTTAACGGGGATTATACATCCAGTGTCTTTGTCTCCCAGGACCCGGTGGCGATTGACAGCGTGGGGGCGGACTTCCTGATGAACGAACCGGCTGTAACCGACCGCAACAGCTCTTTGCGGAACAATCCCACAGTGGAAAACTATCTTCATGAGGCAGGGCTGGTAGCTGCCGCTCCGTCCGGTACGGTCTACACAGATGGTCAAGGCAACGCGGTTTCTAATTTGGGTGTGCATGAGCATTGGAACAATTCCGCACAGAAGCAATACAGCCGTAATCTTGGAAAAACCGAAGGAATTGAACTTGTTGCTCTCAATACATCAAAAGGCTAGAGCGGCGGAAAAGCGGGACGGCAGCTGCCGTCCCGCTTTTCGAATAACGCAAAATATTCCCATGTTGGGGCATTGAGAAGAAGCGGTTCTTTGAATGGAAAAAGCGATCACAGATAAAAAGTGACCTGTTGCCACTATAAAGGAAATATGCTATACTAATCTCTATATAAACAGGTAAATCAACTGGGCTTTTGTTTGCTTGCGGAGTTCATTGCTTACCACACGCTTTATCACAAAAAATGCATGGACAATAGAGATTTGTGGAGGGTAGCGGAAGGCGAGAAAGAATGGCACAGGTAATGCCACCAACCGACAAAGGAAAACCCTGCACCGATGTCGGGAGTGAGACGAAGACGTCCTATTCGGGTGGCCGCCAATCTGTCCGCAACTCCGGCAGCCTGACAACGGACGGAAGCTGGGAACAGATTGCAGCTATTACGCTGACCGATGACGGCATCAAGAGCCCGGCCGAGTGCGAAGCTTGTGGGAGCAGGTGTAAAGGTGTGTGCCTATGAAGTGGTTGGAATTGCTGGAAGATGCCATGGAAGAAATGATAAATTGCTGTGAGCGGAGAAACGGTTATTTCTGCTCGACAGAGGATGACAGCGCTTATGTTTATTTGGAAAACATCGTCAACCGGTTGAAAGCCGGGAGCAGCGAAGCGCAGGAAATCGAGCGCCTGCGAAAGGCCCTGCCGCAGCTTTTGGAGACGGAAGAGCGGGAAGAGCACAGTCCCACCTTTGACTGGTATGACGACCACCATTATATCAGAATCGCTATTGGTCAGATTGCAGCCTGCCGCCGGGCTATCAGGCTGTATGAAAACTTAAAGAAAGACGAAACGCCAGATAAAGATTGAACCCAGAGCCAGAAGAGCATCCGCGCGGTGCTCTTTTTATCTGTCAGACACTGTTGCGAAATCTGCGCCAATACAAAAGGAAATATAAGATATATTTTATACAGAAAGGGAATGTATGCAAAGCTGCCCTGCTGCACACAGCGGGAAAAATCAGGTATTTTTAATGCAAATCAAAGTTTAACAGAATGCGTCTTGAAAAAAGATGGCTCCCTATGGTAATATTAACTGTCGTAACAGGAACCGTTGTAATGCCGAAAGGGGAGAGAGCACTTGCGCCGTTCTGCCGCACGAAAAAAGCCGCGCAGCGCGGTGCGCGTCATCACACTGGGGTTTTCTTTGCTCATTGCGGTGGGGACGGTGCTTTTGTCCATGCCCTTTGCTACGCGCAGCGGGCAGAGCGCCGGGCTGATGACGGCTCTGTTCACAGCCACATCGGCCAGCTGCGTCACCGGTCTGGTCGTAGAGGACACCTATTTGTTCTGGAGCCCGGCCGGGCAGGCCATTATTTTATCGCTGGTGCAGATCGGCGGCTTGGGCTTTATGATGGTGGCGGCCGGTTTTTCATTTATTGTGCGCCGCCGCATCACGCTGCGCGAGCGGCTGTTGCTCGGCAAGTCGCTCAATGTCGACGACATGGCCGGCATCGTCCGGCTGGCCAAAGGCATTCTGCTCGGGACTCTGGCTGTCGAAGGAATGGGGGCCGTCATTTTATCCGTGCGCTTTGCGCGGGATTTCGGGCTGCGCGGCGGCATTATCAAAGGCGTGTGGACGTCGGTTTCGGCCTTTTGCAACGCGGGGTTTGATCTGATGGGCGAAACGGGCGCCTACACCAGCATGGCGGGGTATCTTGGAGACCCGGCCGTCACGCTGACGGTTTCTTTGCTCATCATTCTGGGCGGCCTGGGCTTTTACGTCTGGAGCGATGTGGTCAACTGCCCTAAAAACGGGCGCTACCGCCTGCACACCCACCTGGTACTCTTTACAACAGGCGTGCTGCTGCTTGTGGGGACGCTTGGCTTTTTGATTTTTGAATGGAACAATCCGCAGACCATAGGGAATGAAGGACTTCTCAGTCGTGTGCTGGCATCCTTTTTTCAGTCGGTTTCGCTGCGTACAGCCGGCTTTGACCAGATGGGACAGGCCGGGCTGACGTCGGCCTCGCAGGCCTTCAGCGTCATTCTGATGTTTGTCGGCGGTTCGCCCGGTTCGACGGCGGGCGGCATCAAAACAACGACGCTGGCCGTACTCATTTTGACGGCAATCGCCCCGTACCGCGGCAAGGATCGCGCCGATGTCTTCGGCCGGACCATTACACAGCGCGCCGTCACCGACGCGCTTTCCGTCTTTGTCGCGGGGATCGGCGTCGTCATCTGCGGCACTTTTCTTGTTTCGACGGCCGACGGGCTGAGCTTTGGCGCGGCGCTTTACGAGTGTATGTCCGGCTTTGCCACCGTCGGGCTGAGCCAGGGACTGACGCCGACGCTGTCGGCCTTTTCACGGCTGGTGCTCGTCGCGCTCATGTTCATGGGGCGCGTCGGCATTATGACCATCGGCGCGGCCGCCCTCTTCCGCGATGGCGGCGAAGGAAAGATCAAAATGCCCGAGGGCAAAATTATGATAGGGTAAGGGGCGCTTTTATGAAATCCTTTGTCATCATCGGCCTGGGGCGGTTTGGGCGCGAACTGGCCGTCGAGCTGTTCAGGCTGGGGCACGAGGTGCTCGCCATTGATAAAAACGAAGAAAATGTCGCCCACGTCGCCGATTTTGTCACTCATGCCATTACGGCCGACGCGCGCGACGAGCAGGTGCTGCGCTCGATCGGCGCGCGCAATTTTGACTGCGCCGTCGTCGCCTTTGCCAGCGCGACGCAGGACAACATTCTGACCACGCTGCTTTTAAAGGAAATCGGCGTCAAATACGTCATTGCCAAAGGGCATGACGAGCTCCACACCCGCGTGCTCAAAAAAATCGGGGCGGATCGGGTGGTCTTCCCCGAAGCGGAAATGGGCGCGCGGCTGGCACAGGTGCTGTCATCCAACAATCTTGTCGACTATATTGAAATTTCGGACGACTACAGTATTATTGAAATCAACGCGCCGCCGCGCTGGGACGGCAAAAGCATCCGCACGCTCGACGTGCGCGCGCGCTATGGGCTCAATATCCTGGTCGTCAAGGCGGGGGACGGCCGTACGCTGTCGGTGGTGCCGTCGCCCGATTATGTCGTTCATAAGGGCGACGTCCTGGTCGTCATCGGCGCCAACGAAGACATTCACCGGCTGGTATGACGAGGATAGAAAGCCGGGAAAATGCCCGGGTTCGGCATGTGGCGAAGCTGCTGTCATCAGGTGCGCTGCGGCGGGAAGAGGGCCTTTTTGTCTGTGAGGGGCCGGTTATGTTCAAAGAGGCGTTGGCGGCGGGCGTCGATATTGTCGAGGCTTATGCTTTGCCGGAGCAGGCGGCGCTGCTCGGGGGAATCGGCGCCCCCTGTTTTGAAGTGAGCGAGTCGGTGCTGCGCAGGCTGTCTGACACCGAGACGCCCCGCGGGCCGGTCTTCATTTGCCGCATCCCGTCGCCGTCGCTGCCGCAGGGCAGGCAGTTTATTGCGGTGGAGGAGCTGCGCGACCCCGGCAACCTGGGCACTGTGTTCCGGACGGCCGAGGCGCTGGGGCTGCCCGAGGTCGTGCGCGTCGGCTCGTGTGTGGATTTGTATGCGTCCAAAACAGTACGTTCGACCATGGGGTCGGTGTTCCGCGTGCGCAGCTGCGTTTTGTCGGCGCAGGAGCTTGCCGTGCTGGCGCATGAACGCGGTATTCCCCTGATAGGGGCTGCGCTGAGCGCCGAGGCCAGAAGCATCCGGGAAATGGATTTGCGCGCCGGCGCGGTGCTCATCGGCAGCGAGGCGCACGGCCTGCGGCCGGAAACCCAGGCGCTGTGCGACGCGCTGGCCGTCATCCCCATAGAGGGTGCGGAGTCCCTGAATGCGGCGGTTGCCGCCGCGCTGTTTTTGTGGGAAATGAAGAAGGCCCGCGGCTGAGAAGCGCGGGACGGAAAGGGGAGCGGCAATGGAAGACGAGCAGGTGCTCGGCTGTATCTGGCTGAGCGAAACGGCCCGCCTCGCGCCTGTCCGGCAGGCCGCGCTGCTGCGCGCCTGCGCTTCGGGCGATGCCTTCCTTTCGATGAGCGCCCGACAGGCGGCCGATTTGTGCGGGGAGATGACGGCGGCTGAAAGCCGGCGGTTTGCGAACAAATCGCTGCGCCGCGCCGAAGAAATTGCGCGGCAAAACCGTGACAGCGGCTTTCGGCAGCTTTGCTTTTATGACGCAGATTTTCCGAAACCCCTGCGGCACATTCCCGATCCGCCTGCCATACTCTATGTGCAGGGCCGTTTGCCCGACTTTTCATCCGTTCCGGCCATTGCCGTCATCGGAAAGCGCAGAGCGAGCGCCTACGGCCTGCAAATAGCAGAAAAAATGGGCTACTCGCTGTCGCGTGCAGGAGTCGTTGTCGTTTCGGGCATGGCCGCCGGATGTGACGGCGCCGCCCACCGCGGCGCCCTTAAGGGCGGATGCCCGACGGTCGCGGTGCTGGGCACGCCGCTCGATCGCTGTTCGCCGGCGTCCAACGCCGCGCTCATGCGCGACATCGCGGCTTACGGCGCGCTGGTCACCGAATATCCTGTCGGCCGGCCGTATACCCGCTCGGATTTCCCGCGCCGCAATCGGCTGATCAGCGGGCTGTCGCTCGGCGTCGTCGTGTGCGAGGCCGGCCGGCAGAGCGGCACCTTGCAGACAGCGCAGCTCGCCCTGGATCAGGGCCGCGATGTGTTCGCCATTCCCGGCTCGGTGGATTCCCCCAATTCCGAGGGCACCAATGAGCTGATCGCTTCGTCGGGCGCGCAGCTGGTTACGACGCCGCAGCGCGTTCTGGCCGAGTATGAAGGCCGCTGGAGCGCGCTCGGGCTGCGCCCCTGCGAGCCATCCGACGCCTTTCGGGCGGCCGAACGGTCTGTAAACCGGAAACGGCGCCCTCAGCCGGTGTCTGCGCCGCGGCCGGCTGAGCCGGAAAAGCCGGAGCAGGAATGCGCCGGGCCGCCGCGGGGAGAAAGCGTTGCCGCCGCTTATGCCTCGGCTGTGCCTGAAGGGCCGCAGCGCACGCTGCTTGCGGCGCTCAGCGCGCCCATGCAGATAGACGAACTGATAGAACTCAGCGGCGTTCCTGCCGCCGACGCCTTACAGGCGCTGACCTTTCTTGAAATTGCGGGGCTTGTCCGGCGGCTTCCGGGAAAGCGCTTCGAAAAAATTCAGTAATGTACAGCCGACAGCGGGATGAAGCCCCGCCGGCTTTGAAATACAGGAGGAACTATGTCGAAACTACTCATTGTGGAATCGCCTGCCAAGGCCAAGACCATAACAAAATACCTGGGGCCGGGCTACGAGGTGACCGCCTCTATGGGCCACCTGCGCGACCTACCTAAAAAAGAGCTGGGGGTCGACATCGAAAATAATTTCACCCCCAGCTATGTGCCCATTGACGGCAAGGACAAGACCATCCGCGAGCTCAAGGCAGCGGCGGACGAGGCCGAATGCGTATACCTTGCGACCGACCCTGACCGCGAAGGCGAGGCCATTTCATGGCACCTGCGCGAGCTTTTGGACCTGCCGCGGGAAAAGACCCGGCGCATTACTTTCAACGAAATTACCAAAAAAGCGGTGACCGAGGCTGTCGCAGCCCCGCGTGAGCTTGACATGAACCTGGTCGACGCCCAGCAGGCGCGCCGCATCCTCGACCGCATCGTCGGCTACAAGCTGTCCCCCTTTCTGTGGCGAAAGGTGCGCTCCGGCCTGTCGGCCGGCCGGGTGCAGTCGGTCGTCACCCGCCTGGTCGTCGACCGCGAGCGCGAGATCCGGGGCTTTCAGCCCGAGGAGTACTGGAGCATCGACGTCACCCTCGAATCGGGAGGCAAACGCTTTTTATCGCACTTTTACGGCGATCTGGCCGGCAAGCAGGAACTGCACAGCGAAGAGGAAACCGACGTTGTTTTAAAGGCTATTGACGGGAAGGGCTACACAGTCCGCACCGTCAAAAAGGCCAAGAAAAAGCGCCAGCCGGCGCCGCCCTTTATCACCTCGACATTGCAGCAGGAGGCCAGCCGCAAGCTGTCCATGACGGCGCGGCGTACCATGTCGGTCGCGCAGGAGCTGTACGAGGGCGTCGACATCGCAGGCATGGGCCTGACCGGCCTCATCACCTATATGCGCACCGATTCGCTGCGCATTGCCGACGAGGCGCTCGCACAGGCGCGCGAGTATATCGGCGGCCGCTTTGGCGAGCAGTACCGCCCCAAAAGCGCCCGCACCTTTAAAACAAAGAAAGGCGCGCAGGACGCGCACGAGGCCATCCGGCCGTCCAACCCGGCGCTCGACCCCGACAGCATCCGCAAAAGCCTGACGCCCGATCAGTATAAGCTGTATAAGCTCATCTGGTCGCGCTTTATCGCGTCGCAGATGGCCGAGGCTATTTTGGACACCACTTCGGCCGATATCGAGTGCGGCGGTTATCTTTTCCGCGCGACGGGGCAGACCGTTGCTTTCCCCGGCTTTTTGGCTTTGTATGAAGAGGGGACCGACGACGCGCCCGAAGACGAGGGCGGCGCCATGCTGCCCCTGCTGAGCGAAGGGGACACGCCCGCGCACATCGCCACCGAACCTAAGCAGCACTTCACCCAGCCGCCCCCGCGCTATACCGAAGCGTCGCTCATCAAAACCATGGAGGAGCGCGGCATCGGCCGGCCGAGCACCTATGCGCCGACCATTTCGGTCGTGCTCGACCGCGAATACGTCGTCAAGGAGGGCCGGGCTCTGCGCCCCACGGCGCTGGGCGAGGCTGTCACCGACCTGATGATCGACAAGTTCCATGACATTGTCGACGCCCAGTTTACCGCCCATATGGAGGATAAGCTGGACGGCGTTGAAAGCGGCGAGGTCGACTACCGCAAAATGCTGGGGCAGTTTTATGACGGCTTTGCCGCCGAGCTCAAGCAGGCGGAAATTGACCTGGACAAAAAACGCATCAAGGTTCCTGACGAGGAAAGCGACGTCGTCTGCGAGCTGTGCGGGCGCAAAATGGTCATCAAATCGGGGCGGTTCGGCAAGTTCCTGGCCTGCCCGGGCTACCCTGAATGCAAAAACACCAAGCCGCTGAGCGAGGACGCCGGCGCGCCCTGCCCTGTGTGCGGCGCGCGACTGCTCAAAAAGAAGTCGAAGAGCGGTTACTATTACTATGGCTGTGAGAAAAACCCCACCTGTCCGTTTATGACGTGGGATAAACCGACGCCGCAGAAATGCCCCAAGTGCGGCGGCGTGCTGTACCGCCATTACACCAAAGAGGAAAAAAAGATTCTGTGCCACGTGCCGGGCTGCGGTTATTTTGAAGAGCTGCCCGTCAAAAAGTCGAAGGCCAAAGCGGAAGACGGTCAGGCAACGGACGGAGAAGTGAAAAAGCCGCGCCGCGCGTCGGCCAAAAAGACGGCCGAAGCCGCCCAGACGGCGGAAACTGTGGAAAAGAAGCCGGCGGCCCGCAAGCGGACGGCTAAAAGGGAGACGGCCGAAGGCACCGCGGCCCCGGCCAAAAAGACGACCCGCAAAAAGGCGCCCAAGGCGGAAAAAACGGATGAGTAAGGCCGTTGTCATCGGGGCGGGCCTGGCCGGCAGCGAGGCGGCGTGGCAGCTTGCCCAGCGCGGCGTCGACGTCACGCTGTATGAAATGCGCCCTGCGGAACCGTCGCCCGCGCACCATACCGCGCTTTTTGCCGAGCTGGTCTGCTCCAACTCGCTGCGCGGCGCCGCGCTGAGCACCGCGCCCGGGCTTTTGAAGGAAGAGCTGCGGCGCACGGGCTCCCTCATCATGCAGTGCGCCGACCGCTGTACCGTTCCGGCGGGGGGCGCGCTGGCCGTTGACCGGGGGGAGTTTTCCCGGCGGGTCACTGCGCGTGTGCGCGCGCACCCGCGCGTCGCCGTGCGCAACGAGCGCGTCGACGTCATCCCGGGCGGCCCGGTCATTGTCGCATCGGGGCCGCTGACCGAGGGGGCGCTGGCCGAAAGCATTTCGCAGGCGCTGGGGCAGAGCGAGCCGCTGCATTTTTACGACGCGGCAGCCCCGATCGTCGCCTTTGACAGCATTGATATGGAAAAGGCCTACTTTGCCTCACGCTACGACAAGGGCGACGCCGACTATGTCAACTGTCCCATGGACAAAGCGCAGTATCTGGCCTTTGTTCAGGCGCTGCGCACGGCGGAGGAAGCGCCGGTGCACGGCTTTGAAGATAAAAAGGTGTTCGAGGGCTGTATGCCTGTCGAAGTTATGGCCCGCCGGGGGGAGGATACGCTGCGCTACGGTCCTATGAAGCCGGTGGGACTGCGCGATCCGCGCACCGGCGCGCGGCCCTATGCCGTGGTGCAGCTGCGCGCTGACAACGCACAGAAAAGCATGTACAATATCGTCGGATTCCAGACCCATCTGCGTTTCCCTGAACAGAGGCGGGTGTTTTCCATGATACCCGGGCTGGAAAAGGCGGAGTTCCTGCGCTACGGCGTCATGCACCGCAACAGCTTTTTGCGTTCGCCCGGCCTGCTTGACCGGTATTACCGCGTCATCGGGCGGGAAGAGCTGTGGTTTGCCGGCCAAATCACCGGCGTCGAAGGATATATTGAATCGGCGGCGTCGGGCCTGTGCGCCGGCATCAACCTGGCGCGGCAGCTCAGGGGGAAAGCGCTCATCGATTTCCCGGCTGAAACGGCGCTGGGCGCGCTGGCTTTACACATCAGCATGGAAAACGGCGATTTTCAGCCCATGAATATCAATTTTGGCCTCTTGCCCCCCATGCCGGAGCGCATCCGCGGCAAGCGTGAGCGTTATACGGCGCTGGCGCAGCGCGCGCTTGAGCGGCTCGAGGCGTTGAGACCCGTGTATGAGGAGGATTTGCAATATGAAGATCATACTTGATGCCATGGGCGGCGATAACGCGCCCGACGAAATTGTCAAGGGGGCTGTACTGGCCGCCGATCAGCTGAACGTTGACATTCTGCTGGTCGGCGACGAGCAGCGCGTGCGCGCACTGCTTCAGAAGAACCCGCCCCAGCACCCGACGCGCATCACCGTCCGCCACGCCAGCGATATTATCACAATGGAGGACAATCCGGTGTCGGCCGTGCGGCAGAAAAAAGATTCGTCGCTGGCCGTAGCGCTGCGCCTGCTGGGCGAAGGAGAGGGAGACGCTATGGTGAGCGCCGGCAGCACCGGCGCCGTTTTGACGGGCGCAACGCTCTTTGTCAAGCGCATCAAGGGGGTGCGCCGCGCCGCGCTGGCGCCCGTCCTGCCCACGGCAAAGGGGGGCAGCCTGCTCGTCGACTGCGGCGCCAACGTCGAGTGCACCGCCGAATACCTGACCCAGTTCGCCTTTATGGGCTATTATTACGCGCAGAAGCAGATGGGCATCAAAAATCCGCGCGTAGGGCTCATCAACAACGGCGCGGAAGAAACCAAGGGCACCGACGCGCTGCGGGAAACCTATCAAATTCTGAAAAAAGCGGCGGAAGAGGGGAAAATCAACTTTGTCGGCAACGTCGAAGGGCGCGATATTCCGCAGGGCGCGGCCGATGTGCTCATCTGCGACGGCTTTACCGGCAACGTCGTTTTAAAGACCATCGAGGGCGTCGGGCTCTTTTTCGTCGGGAAAGTCAAGGAGATCTTTATGAAAAACGCCGCGACCAAGCTGGCCGGCGCCGTTGTCAAGCCCGGCCTGCGCGAGTTCAAAAAGATGCTCGATTACAACGAGGTCGGCGGCGCGCCGCTGCTGGGCATCAGCAAGCCTATTGTCAAAGCGCACGGCTCGTCGGGCGCCGAAGCGATTAAAAACGCCGTCCGCCAGGCCGTCATTTACACCGAAAGCGGCGTCGTGGCCGATATCGAGCGCAGTATCGGCGAGCTGAAGGGGTCCAGCGAAAGCTGACAAAAAAGCAGTAGACAAAGAGAAAAAGCTCTGCTATAATCCATGCATAAACAATACCGTCGGCCGCGTTGTGTCAGCTGGCGGCACCATCTGTGCTGGAGGTGATTTGAATGATTTTTGATAAGCTGTGCGAGCTGGTGGCCAACCAGTTTGGCGTCGATCCGGACGAAGTGACGATGGAAACTTCATTTGTCGATGATTATAACGCTGACTCCATTGACATCGTCGAGCTGATGATGGCGGTCGAAGATGAATTCCACCTGGGCGAAATCGAGGAAAACGCGCTGGAAAACATCAAAACCATCGGTGATGTCGTCGAGTATATCAAAAGCCATGTAGAGGATTGAACATGAGTAAACTGTTTGGCGCGTATCCCTATGAATTCCGTGACAAGGGCCTTTTACAAAACGCGCTGACCCACAGCTCCTATGCCAATGAGAACCGCGACCGCGGCGCGCTGAGCAACGAGCGGCTGGAGTTTCTGGGCGATTCGGTGCTGGGGCTCATTTGCGCCGACGCCATTTATTCCGAATATGACGGCCTGCCCGAGGGCGATTTAACAAAGCTGCGCGCTGCTATTGTGTGTGAAAGCTCGCTTTACGAGTTTGCCTGCCAGATAGGTTTGGGCGAGCATCTGCTGCTCGGCAGGGGCGAGCGGGCCGGGGGCGGAAGCAGCCGGCCGTCGGTGCTGGCCGACGCCGTCGAGGCGGTGCTGGCTGCGCTGTATCTGGACGGCGGCATGGACGCCGCACGCGGATTTATCCTCGATTTTATCCGCAGCAAGGCGGCGGAGACGGTGCGTATGGGCCGCGTGGTCGACTACAAGACGGCGCTTCAGGAAATCGTGCAGAAAAATCACGAGGAAACGCTGGAATACCGCATGAAAGAAGAGCGGGGCCCCGACCACGACAAGCGTTTTGTCATTCAACTGCTGATTAATTCCAATGTCATTGCCGAAGGCGAGGGGCGCAGCAAAAAGCAGGCCGAGCAGGCCGCAGCCCGCGCCGCGCTGGAGCTGATGGGCGAATAAGAAGAAGTCTTTGAGGGCTTTTGCAAGCTTTCAAAGACTTCTTTTTCATGTTTTTGTTGTAATGGCGACAGAATATTGGTACAATAAATAGATAAGCACAGCGCCGCACACCGGCGCAAAGAGGTGAAACGGTGTACCTTAAATCCATTGAAATCCAGGGGTTCAAGTCCTTTCCGGACAAAACGCTGCTCGAGTTCAGCGCGGGCATCAGCGCCATTGTCGGGCCCAACGGCAGCGGAAAATCCAATATTGTCGATGCCATCCGGTGGGTGCTGGGCGAGCAGTCGACCAAAACGCTGCGCGGCGGCAAGATGCAGGACGTCATTTTCGGCGGCACGCTGCGCCGGCCCCCGCAGGGATATTGCGAGGTATCGCTGACGCTGGACAACGGCGACCGCGCCCTGGAACTGGATTATGCCGAGGTCACCGTCACGCGCCGCTACTACCGCTCGGGCGACAGCGAGTTTTTCATCAACCGCCGCTCGGTGCGGCTCAAAGATATCCACGAAACCTTTATGGACACCGGCCTGGGGCGCGACGGCTATTCCATCATCGGCCAGGGCCGTATTGACGAGATATTATCGGTCAAAAGCGCCGACCGCCGTGAGATTTTTGAAGAGGCGGCCGGAATCTCTAAGTTCCGCTACCGTAAGGAAGAGAGCGAGCGCCGGCTGCAAACGGCCGAGGAGAACCTGGTGCGCATCCGCGACATTGTCACCGAGCTCGAGGGGCAGGTCGGCCCGCTCAAAGCGCAGGCAGAAAAGGCGCGCAGCTTTCTGCTGTTGCGCGACGAGCTGCGCGTGCTTGAGGTTTCGGTATGGCTGGCAGGGTTGGAAAGCGTCAAAGAGAACCTTGCGCGCGTGCAGACCGATTTTGACAACGCAGAGCGCCTGCTGGCGGCCCGCCGCAGCGAACTCGAGGATTTGTATGCCCGCGCCGAGGCGCTGTCACAGGAAATGCAGGACAAGGATCGGCAGGCCGATCGGGTGCGCGAGGAAATACGCGGGGCGGAAAACGCCATAGGCGAGGTGCAGCAGGCCATTGCCGTCTGCCAGGCCAACCTGAAAAACAATGAGGACAATGTGCAGGCGCATCTGCGCGAGCTGAGCGAAAGCGAAGGCAGGGCCCAGTCGCTGGAAGCGCAGCAGGCCGAACGCCGCGCGCGTATGGCCGAGCTGGAGCAGCGCGCCGGGGTATTGCAGGACGAGCTCAATGGCATTGCGGCGCAGGCGCAGAAGGCGGCGAGCGAAAGCGCCGGGCTGCTCGAGCGCATTGAAGGATTGCGTCTGAGCGTCAGCCTGGAAGAGCAGACGGCGCGTCAAAGCGCTTTGGAGCGCGCAGGACTGCAAAGCGGCGCGCAGGAGCTTCGCACCCGCGAACAGGACATGGGGCGCGAAAAGGCGGATGCCGCAGACCGGCTGCAAAGTGAAGAGGAACGCGCGCGGCAGATAGCGCAGCGCATCGAAGAGGGCGAAGAGAAAAAGGCGGCGGCGGAAAACATGCTGCGCGGCTACGCCCTGCGCTGTGAAAGCCGCGCGAAGAAGGTGGAAGAGCTTCGCCAGACGCTGGAGCGCCTGACGCGCGAGCGCAACGCAAAGGCCGACCGGCTCAACCTGCTTCGGGCCATGGAGCGCGAATATGAGGGCTTTTCTCATGCCGTTAAGAAGGTCATGTCGGCAGAAAAGAGCGGCGCGCTGGGCGGCATTCACGGCCCGGTTTCACGGCTCATCACCGTGCGGGACGACGTGGCGGTCGCCGTGGAAATCGCGCTGGGCGCCGCCATGCAGAATGTCGTCACCGACGACGAGCAGTCGGCCAAACGCGCTATCGCCTATCTGAAGGCGGGCGACCACGGCCGCGCCACCTTTTTGCCGCTGACCGCCGTCAAACCCCGCAGGGGCGCGCGGCGCGATTTGGCAGGCACGCCCGGCTTTCTGGGGTATGCCGACGAGCTGACCGAGTGCGACGGGCACTATCGGGAGCTGGTCGGCAGCCTTTTGGCGGGCACCGCCGTCGTCGATCACATTGACAACGCCATTGCGCTGGCGCGGCAGACGGGCTACGGCGTGCGCATCGTCACGCTGGACGGCCAGCTCATTCAGACATCGGGCGCCATGACGGGCGGCAGCCTCAACAAAAACGTCGGCGCGTTGGCGCGGAAAAATGAGCTGGAGCGCCTCGAGCGTGAAGTAGGCGAGATGGGCGGCACGCTGGAACAGGCCGAACGCCGTCTGGGCGAAGCGCGGCGCGAGCTGGAAAAGGCGCAGTATGAATCGGGCGTTGCGGAAGAGGAGAAGCGCGCGGCAGAAGACGCGCTGCTGGCCGCGCGGGCCGAGCAAAGCCAGCACGGCGCGCTGCTTTCCAGCCTGCGGGCGCGGCTTGAGGGCCTGGAGCAGGAAGAGGCCGGGCTTTCGGCCCGGTTTGATGAGATCGCGGCGCGCGATGCCGCGCTGGCCGAGACGGAAAAGTCGCATATGGCCGAAGCACAGCGTCTGCAAAGGACGCTGGACGAGCTGACCGGCGGTATGGAGGCCGCGGCGGATGAGCGCGGGCGTTTGGGTGATTTGGCCGCCGAAAAGCGGGCCGAATTGGCTTCGGTACAGAGCGAACATAGCGCGCTGCGCGAGGCGCTTCGCCAGCTGGAAGAGCTGCGGCAGGCGCTGTCGGGCGATCGCCGCAGCAAAGAGAATGCCATTGCGGCCATCCGCGCCCAGAACGAAGAGTTGCGGCAGGCGCTGCGCGGGCGCGAAGACGATTTGGCGCAGCGGCGCCAGGGGCTGGAGCAGAAAAACCGCCTGCTGAAAAGTGCGGTGGAGGAAAAGCTGCGCATAGAAGGGCAGAAGCAGAAGTGCGAAAAACAGGCGCAGGGCAAAAACACCGAACTTTTGAACATGGAGCGCGAGCGCGCCCGCTTGGAAAACAAGAAGACCCAGATCGAAATGGAAGAGAGCCAGTTTTTGGATCGGCTGTGGGAAAACTACGAGCTGACGCGCACCACGGCTGAAGAGGTCCGCGTACCGCTGGACAGCCTGCCGCGCGCCAACAGGCGCATCGGCGAAATTCGCGCCGACATCAAAAAGCTGGGCGACGTCAATGTCGGCGCCATTGAAGAATACGCCAAGGTCAGCGAACGGTATGAGTTCCTGTCGGCCCAGAAGGACGATTTGGAAAAGGCGCGCGGCGAACTCGTCGGCGTCATTTCCGAGCTGACGCGCAACATGGAACAGATTTTTGCGCAGCAGTTTGCGGCCATCAACGACAGCTTCCGCGACACCTTCCGCGAGATTTTCGGCGGCGGCAACGCCTATTTGCAGCTCGAAGATGAACGCGACGTTTTGAACTGCGGCATTGAAATCAAAGTCGAGCTGCCGGGAAAATCCATGCGCGCCATCTCGCTCTTGTCAGGCGGCGAAAAGGCTTTTGTTGCCATTGCACTGTATTTTGCCATCATCAAGGTGCGGCCGACGCCCTTCTGCGTGCTCGACGAAATTGAGGCGGCGCTCGACGACGTCAACGTCCTGCGGTATATCCAGTACATGCGCACGCTGACCGATAAAACCCAGTTCATCGTCATCACCCACCGCCGCGGCACCATGGAAGGCAGCGATATCCTTTACGGCGTCACCATGCAGGAGCAGGGCGTTTCCAAGCTGCTTGCCCTCAACCTCGGCGAGGTGGAAGAGAAGATCAGGATGAAAGTGACATAAGGAGCGACAATATGAGCTTTTTTGACAAAATCCGCGAGGGACTGAAAAAGACCAAAGAGGCGGCCGGCGGCCAACTGAATGCCGTGCTCGCCAACTTCCGCAGCGTCGACGAGGAGCTGCTGGAGGATTTGGAGGACGCTATGGTCATGGCCGATATGGGCGCGGCCCTTGCCGCCGAAACGACCGAAGAGCTGCGCCAGCGCGCCAAGCTCGACAATTTGCAGACGCGCGAGCAGGTCGTCGACGCGCTGTGCGATATTCTGGCCGCGCGTATGACCCAGAGCGACGGCCTGCGGCTGTCGACCCGGCCGTCGGTCATTCTGGTGGTCGGCGTCAACGGCGTCGGCAAGACGACGACCATCGGCAAGCTGGGGCAGAAGCTGGCGGAGCAGGGCAAGAAGGTGCTCTTTGCCGCAGCCGACACCTTCCGTGCCGCAGCGGCCGATCAGCTGACGGTGTGGAGCGGGCGCTGCGGCGCCGACATCGTCCGCCACAGCGAGGGCGCCGACCCGTCGGCCGTCATTTTTGACGCGCTGTCGGCCGCCAAAGCGCGAAAGGTCGACGTCGTCATCTGCGACACGGCGGGACGGCTGCACAACAAGCAGAACCTAATGAACGAGCTGAGCAAGATGAACCGCGTCATCGAGCGCGAGCTGCCTGACGCCGACCGTGAAACCCTGCTGGTGCTCGACGCGACGACGGGCCAGAACGCGCTGGTACAGGCCGACGCCTTTAACGAGGCGGCGCATCTGACGGGGGTTGTCATCACCAAGCTGGACGGGACGGCCAAGGGCGGCATCGCCATCAACGTGTCGTCGCGGCTGGGCGTTCCCGTACAGTACATCGGCGTGGGCGAAAAGGCCGAGGATTTGCTGGAGTTTGACGCGCGCGAGTTTGTCCGGGCGTTTTTTGAATAGGGTTCCGGCAGCTTTATAAGGCGATTCCGGCGCGTTTTTGTATCGATTCAAAAAAGAGGTGTTGAAAATGGCAAGATATGACGGCCGAAAGGTTTTTGAAATCCGGCCGGTGAAAATAACGACCGGCTTTATCGCGTATCCCGAAGGGTCGGTGCTTATCGAGTGCGGCAATACAAAGGTCATCTGCAACGCGACCATTGAAAACAGCGTCCCGCCCTTTTTAAAGGGGCAGGGACGCGGCTGGGTGACCGCCGAGTATTCCATGCTGCCCCGCGCAACCCAGACCCGCACGCCGCGCGATGTGCAAAGGCTCAAGCTGTCGCCGCGCTCGGCCGAAATCCAGCGGCTGATCGGCCGCGCGCTGCGCTCGGTCACCAACCTTGACCGCCTGGGCGAGCGCAGCATTACCATTGACTGCGACGTCATTCAGGCCGACGGCGGCACCCGCTGCGCCAGCATTACCGGCGGTTTCTGCGCGCTGGTGCTGGCGCTTGACAAGCTGCGGCAGGAGGGCGTTTTCCAGCAGCTTCCGCTTTATTCCTATGTCGCCGCCGTCAGCGCCGGCATTGTGGGCGACACGCCGATGGTCGACCTCAATTATGTCGAGGACAGCGGCGGCGAGGTCGATTTCAACTTTGTCATGGACGACGAGGGGAAGATCATCGAATTGCAGGGCACCGGCGAAGAGCGGCCCTTCAGCAAAAAGGAAATGGACGACATGTACGCGCTGGCCGAAAACGCCATCCGCCAGCTGGTGCAGAAGCAGCGCGAGGCCGTCGGCCACCTCTTCGGGTGAGCGCCATGCGGTTTATTCTGGCGAGCAACAACCCAAAGAAGCTAAAAGAGCTGCGGGCCATTTTGGGCGCGCAGGGGCACGAGGTCGCGTCGCTGAAGGAGTGCGGCGTGCAGTCGGACCCCGAAGAGACGGGCGAAACCTTTGAGCAAAACGCCCTCATCAAAGCGCGCAGCGCCTGCCGGGCCGCCGGATTGCCCGCTGTTGCCGACGATTCCGGGCTGATGGTCGACGCGCTGGACGGCGCGCCCGGCGTGCGCTCGGCGCGTTATTGCCCGGGCAGCGACGCCGATCGTGTGGCTTTTCTGCTGAAAAATATGGAGTCCGTGCCCGACGAAAAGCGCACGGCCCGCTTTGTGTCGGCGGTGGCCTGCGTGTTCCCCGACGGCCGCGAGCTGGTGACGCGCGGCGAGTGCGAAGGCGTCATTTTGCGGCAGACGCGGGGCGAGGGCGGCTTTGGCTATGACCCGGTGTTTTTTGCGCCGCGGGAGGGCATGACCTTTGCCGAGCTGCCGGCTGACAGAAAAAATGCAATTTCTCACCGCGCGCAGGCACTTTTTGCCTTTGCCGAACGTCTAAAAGAAGAAATCCGGTAGCTTTGTTCCGACAATTTGCCACTTAAGGAGGGAGCGGCATGAAAAAAGAAATGCTG
>CANEGK010000028.1 GCA_947427035.1 uncultured Clostridium sp. | reverse complement strand
AGGTCTTTTCCTCCTGTTTTTTGATTCGGACATTGTCCATACTCCGAATACCTTGATATCACTGGCTTCAGGAGGATTTCCTGGTCATCATAACGACAATTTTCGTCAGTTTTCCCGCTTTTTTCTTTTTACAGGAAAAACCCGGAAAAGGAAGAATCCTTTTCCGGGTTTTTATGCGATCTATTGTATTTTTATTTACTCAAAACCTGCCCGCTGCGCGAGCCGGTCGAAGCGCCCTGCCATACGGCAGCCTCGCCGTTGACAAAGACATAGCCCACACCATCAGGCCAGACGCGCGGATCCACATGGTTTTCGTTGGTGCGCAGATGCTCGCGATCCAGCACCAGAAGATCGGCCTTTTTGCCCTCGGCCACAATGCCGCGATCGCACAGCCCCAAAATGCCAGCCGGCTGGCCGGTGACCTTGTGAATGGTAGCTTCGAAGCTTTCCTGCGGGAATTCGCACAGATAACGCACAAAGCCGCAGTAAGTATTGGGATTGGGGTAGTAGGGCGGCATGTTTTCACCCAGGGGGATGATGGCCTTGTCGTCAAAGGCAAAGGTGTCGGAGCCAATAACGCCATGGGGGTCGGCGATAAACTCACGCACAGCGGCTTCGACCATGCCCTGCACAACCTCAAACACCTTGGTGTCGGGGTCTTCCATCAACAAATCAAACGCCATGTCAAGCGGCTCGCGCCCCTGCTCCGCGGCGAGATCCTGAAGGTTTTTGCTGGCATACGCAGGGTTTTTGTGCGCAAGAATGGTGCAGGCGCGCGCCCAATCGGGATCGACCTGGGGATTGATCGAGTAATATTGACCGGAATAGATGGTCTTGGCAATGGTGGCACGGTAGCTGGCAGAGTGCAGGTTTTTGGCGAACTGCTCGCGCGAGCCGCACGGCTGGAGCCACGGCATGAAATACAGCGCCAGATCGGGGCCCAGCAGAATGCCGCCTGTAACATTGGGGATGACGTCATGCGTGACGCGCACGCCCTTTTGTCGGTATTCGTCAATGACAGCCAGCGTGCGCTTGGCCGCAGCGGCCGCCATGTAGCTGTCACCATTGGGGAAGACGTCAAAGCCGCAGGTCAGGTGGGCCAGATGCACCTGTACGCCGGTTTGCAGGCCGAGCTCAAGCGATTCGATGATGCCGTCGATTTTTTTCTGCTTTTTCGGCGTGCCCTCGCGCAGGCCGGTCTTGCGCCAATGGGGAGCATAAATGCCGCCGTATTGAGCGACAACCTCGCACATGGCCTTCAGCTCGCGGAAATCACAGTAAATGCCCGGCGCGTAATCCAGGCCGGAAGACATGCCGGCGGCGCCCGCCTTCATGGCGTCGTGCAGATAGGTCTTCATCTGCTCGATCTCCTCGTCGGTCGCCGTGCGCTTAAAGTTGGGTCCGAGCACCTGCGCGCGAATCGTGCCGTGGCCGACCAGCGGAACGTAGTTGGCGCCGACCCCCTTTTTGCGCGCCGAGGCGAGGTATTCGCCAAAGCTGCGCCAGTCGATGGGGTAGCCAAAATCGCGCTCCATCAGGGGCGAAAGTTCGTCGGCTTTGACAAGGTAAGGAGGCGAAAACGGGTCGCCGCCCAGCTCGGCCAGCTGTGAATGCTCAAAATACTGGCTTTCCCACCACTGATCGCAGGGGGCGAGGGACAGGCCGCACTGGCCGCCGACAATGGTGGTGATGCCTTGGCGGACCTTACTTTCCATTTCAGGATAAAAGGGTAGGGTCAAATCACCGTGCGAATGCATGTCAATAAAGCCGGGGGTGACCGCTTTGCCGGCCGCGTCGACCGTTTTGGCGGCCTGCTCGCCCGACAGATCGCCCACCTTGACGATGACGCCGTCCTTGACGCCAACATCGGCGACAAAGCCGGCTTTGCCGGTACCGTCATAAACGGTACCGCCTTTGATGATCAAATCCAACATACAAAAACCTCCCAAGTATTTTGATAGACGTGAAGTCCGATTTGTGATAAAATAGTATAATATTATTGTACAGGCTTTTTCAGTACACTGCAAGGGGGAATCATAATGAAACAGGGGTTTGACAACGAAGCTTATATTAAGCGGCAATCGGAGCAGATTAAAAAAAGGATCGGAGAGTTTGGCGGCAAGCTCTATCTGGAGTTTGGCGGCAAGCTTTTTGACGATTACCACGCGTCGCGCGTACTGCCCGGCTTTGCGCCCGACGCAAAGATGCAAATGTTGGGTTCCATGCGCGATCAGGCGGAAATCGTCATCGCCATTAACGCCAGTGACATTGCCAAAAACAAAATCCGCGGCGATCTGGGCATTCCTTATGACGTCGACGTGCTGCGGCTCATCGACGCGTTCCGCGAGTTCGGCCTGTATGTCGGCAGCGTCGTCATGACGCGGTTTGACGGCCAGCCGGCCGCCGTCGCTTTTCAGCAGAAGCTCAACAAGCTGGGCCTGCCCGTTTTTCTGCATTACACCATCGAGGGGTATCCCTATGACGTGCGCCGCATTGTCAGTGAAGAGGGGTACGGAAAAAACCAGTACATCAAAACGACGCGGCCGCTCGTCGTCGTTACGGCGCCCGGCCCGGGCAGCGGAAAAATGGCGACCTGCCTGTCGCAGCTGTATCACGAGCATCTGCGCGGCGTCACGGCCGGCTACGCCAAGTTCGAAACCTTCCCCATCTGGAACCTGCCGCTCAAGCATCCGGTCAACCTGGCCTATGAGGCGGCGACGGCCGATTTGAGCGACGTCAACATGATAGACCCCTATCATCTGGAAGCATATGGGAAAACGACGGTCAACTACAACCGTGACATTGAAATTTTTCCCGTCCTGTCCGCCATATTTAAGCGTATTTCCGGCTCGTGCCCCTATCAGTCGCCGACCGACATGGGCGTCAACATGGCCGGCGCCTGCATCAGCGACGACGAGGCCTGCCGCGAGGCGTCAAAGGCGGAAATCGTGCGGCGGTACTTCACCGCCATGACCGACTGCCAGAAGGGCAGGGGCGAAGAGGATGCCGTGCAGAAAATCGAAAGCATCATGAACCAGATGGGGCTTTCGGCCGACGACCGCGCCGTCTTTGTCGCGGCGCGTGAGCGCTCGGCGGAAACCGACGACCAGCCCGCCGCCGCTATCGAGCTGCCTGACGGCCGCATTGTCACCGGCAAGACGAGCGATCTGCTGGGCGCGTCGTCGGCCGCTCTGCTCAACGCCGTCAAGGCGTTGGCCGGCATGGAAAAATCGGTTCATCTCATCCCAACCCCTGTGATCGAACCGATTCAGCAGCTGAAAACCGGGCTTTTGGGCGGGCACAACCCGCGTCTGCATTCGGATGAAATGCTCGTCGCCCTGGCGGTCAGCGCCGCATCCAACCCGCAGGCGGCTGAAGCTATGGCGCAGCTGCCCAAGCTGCGCGGGTGTGAAGCGCATGTCAGCGTCATTCTTTCGCAGGTGGATGAAGAGGTATACCGCCGCCTGGGACTCAATTTAACCTGTACTCCACACTATCAAACGAGTAAATTATACCATAAGTAGTCAAAAAAGACAGAAAAAGGCGTCACAGACGCCTTTTTTGTCGGATACAGTGATTCTCTTTTACAGCAGGTGAAGGAAACGTCATGGGAAAAAAGCTGGCCGTTGGAATATTGGCCCACGTCGACGCGGGAAAAACAACGCTGTCCGAAGGGCTGTTGTACCGAAGCGGCGCGCTCAAAAAGCTGGGGCGCGTCGATCACCGCGACGCTTTTCTGGACACCCATGTCATCGAGCGCGAGCGGGGCATCACCATCTTTTCCAAACAGGCCGTCCTGCCGCTTGGGGGGCGGCAAGTCACATTGCTTGACACCCCCGGCCATGTCGACTTTTCCAGCGAGATGGAGCGCACGCTTCAGGTGCTCGACTGCGCCATTCTGGTCGTCAGCGGCGCCGATGGTGTGCAAAGCCACACCGAAACGCTGTGGCGGCTGCTGGCGCGCTACCGCATTCCCACTTTTATTTTTGTCAATAAAATGGATCTGCCCGCCGCCGACAAAGCCGCCCTGCTGGCCGGGCTTCAGCGCAGCCTGAGCAGCGGTTGCGTCGATTTTGGCGAATCGCGGGCCGCTGTGTGTGAAAACGCGGCGTTGTGCGACGAGCAGGCGCTGGCACAGTACCTGGAGACGGGCAGCCTGACCGACGGCGAGCTGGCCGCACTGACGGCAAAGCGCGCGCTGTTTCCCTGCTTTTTCGGTTCGGCGCTGCGGCTCGAAGGGGTCGACGAGTTGCTCGACGGCCTGCGCCGGCTGGCGCCGTCGCCCGAATATCCCGCAGAGTTTGGCGCGCGGGTCTATAAGATTTCGCGCGATGCGCAGGGTGCGCGGCTGACATGGCTCAAGGTGACGGGGGGCTGCCTGCGCGTCAGGGACATGCTGCGCGGCGAGACGGACGGTCAGGCGTGGGAGGAAAAGGCCGATCAGATCCGCATTTATTCCGGCGCGCGCTTTCAGCCGGCCGACCGGGCCGAAGCGGGGACGGTGTGCGCTGTCACCGGGCTGAGCCATACCTTTGCCGGGCAGGGGCTGGGGTGTGAAAAAGGCGAGCTGCCGCCTCTTTTAGAGCCTGTGCTGACCTATCGTGTCGGGCTGCCGCAGGGTAGCGATCCGCACGTTGTCATGCGTCAATTGGCCCAGCTGGAGGAAGAGGATCCGCAGCTGCACATGGTGTGGAACAGCCAGCTGCGGGAGATTCATATGCAATTGATGGGCGCAGTGCAGATCGAGGTGCTAAGGCGGGTGATAGCCGAGCGCTTTGGGCTGGACGTCAGCTTTGACGCCGGCAGCATCGTCTATCGTGAGACCATCGCCGCCCCTGTTCTGGGAGCAGGGCATTACGAGCCGCTGCGTCATTATGCCGAGGTACATCTGCTGCTCGAGCCGCTGCCCCGCGGCAGCGGTCTGGTTTTTGGTTCGGCGTGCAGCGGCGATACGCTAGATTTGGGGTGGCAGCGTCTGATTCTGACCCATCTGGCCGAGCGGAGCCACCCCGGCGTGCTGACCGGCTCGCCCATCACCGATATGCGCATTACGCTGGTTGCCGGCCGCGGCCACATCAAGCACACCGAGGGCGGCGATTTCCGTCAGGCGACCTATCGCGCGGTGCGGCAGGGGCTGATGCAGGCGCAAAATGTATTGCTCGAGCCGTGGTATGCTCTGCGTCTCGAACTGCCCCTGGAAAACGTCGGCCGCGCAATGGCCGATATTCAGCGCAGGTCGGGCCTTTGCGATCCGCCGGAAAACCGGGGGGAAACCGCCCTTTTGACCGGCTGCGCGCCGGTGGCCGCTCTGCGCGATTACGCGGCCGAGGTTGCCGCCTATACGCGCGGCCGCGGCCGGCTGTCCTGTGCGCTTGCGGGTTACCGGCCGTGCCATAACCAGAGCGAGGCGGTCGCCGCTGCGGGCTATGACCCGGAGCGCGATGTGGAAAACCCTGCCGACTCGGTCTTTTGCTCGCACGGGGCGGGCGTCGTCGTCAAATGGGATGAGGCCGGAGCGCACATGCATGTGGCCCCCGGCGTGTCATTAGGCGCCCGGGAGACGGAAAAGGCTGAAGCGCAGCAGGATGATTTGCCGGCGGCGCCGCCGCAGGCCAACGCATACACCGGCACGGCTGAGCAGGATCGGGAGTTGCAAAGCATTTTTGAGCGCACTTATGGCCCTGTCAAGCGCCGTGAACTGATGGAACCCGTGCGCCGCACACCGGCCCAGGAAAAGCCGTATGTGTTTACGCCGCGCGCCGAAGGGCCGGAGTATCTGCTCGTCGACGGATATAACATCATTCACGCGTGGGACGAGCTGAAGGCTTTGGCGCAGGACAGCATGGACACGGCGCGGCAGACGCTTATTGATTTGATGGGCAATTACCAGGGCTTTCGCAAAAACATTGTCATCATCGTTTTTGACGCCTACAAAGTCCCGCGCAGCCAGGCCGAAGTCACCCGCACGCACGAGCTGTTTGTCGTCTATACCAAAGAGGCGGAAACGGCCGATGCGTATATTGAAAAAACGACCTATGAATTGGGCAAGCGGCACCGTGTGCGCGTCGCGACGTCGGACAACGCCGAATCGCTCATCATTCTGGGGCACGGCGCGCTGCGGCTGTCGGCGCGCCAGCTGCACGAGGAAGTGGAGCAGACTATGGGGCAAATCGCCGATATTTTGCAGCGCCACGCCAATACGGGAAAATCCGACGCCATGCGGCAGGCGCTGGATCGCGCCGGAAAGGCGCGGCGTGAATAGCGCGCCGCCGCGCGCACATACTGGCGTAGAGGTGATGAAAATGCAAAACAGATTTGCAAAACTGTCTGATGAAGCGTTGGAAACGGTACAGAAGGCAGAAAAGAAGCTGGCCGAGCTGGGGCTCGAAATCGTGCTCGTCGCTTACGAGGCCGAAAAGTAAAGGCCGCCCCGGCCCGGAGCTTTCTTTCCGGGCCGGGGCAATTTATAAACACGCATATTTTGAAAAAGCGTTGGCGGATTACTTTTAAAAATGAAAGAAAGAGAAAGGCGCGGCAGGGAAATGCCGCGCCTTTTTTGCATGCTTTCAATATTGCGCTTTTTACCAGACGGCGATTTGCCCGTCGCAGCGCGGTTCGGTTCCGCCGGCCAGCGTGCCATACTCGGTGCGCCAAATCATCTGGCCGCGCCCCATAGCGGTTGAATCCTGCAAAACCTCGACCTCGTGCCCGCGGGCGCGCAGGCCTTCGACCAGCGCGGGGTCGGCGCAGGCCTCAAGCTGAATTTTTTTGCCGCTCGTCCACTGAAAACGCGGCGCATCGAGGCACTCCTGCGGGTTCATGTCGTAGTCGATGGCATTGACCAGCACCTGCAAATGCCCCTGCGGCTGCATGAAGCCGCCCATGACGCCAAAGGGGCCGACGGGCTGGCCGTCCTTGCATAGAAAACCAGGGATGATGGTGTGATAGGCTTTTTTGCCCGGGCCGATGCAGTTGTCCGAATGGGGATCGAGCGAAAAGCCGCAGCCGCGGTCCTGGAGCGAAATGCCGGTGCCCGGCACAACGACGCCCGAGCCAAAGCCCTTGTAATTGCTCTGGATATAAGAAATCATATTGCCTTCGCCGTCGGCCGCGCACAGGTAAACGGTGCCGCCGCAGCGCGGATCGCCCGGCTGGGGGTCGATGGCCTGTTCGCCAATCAGCGCACGGCGGCGCGCGGCGTATTCTTCGGACAGAAGATCGGCCACCCGGGTCTGCATGGCCGCAGGGTCGGCGACGTAGGCTTTGGCATCGGTAAAGGCCAGCTTGAGCGCCTCGATCATCTTGTGATAGGTTTCGACGCTCTCCTTTTCGGCGGGCAGCGAAAGGCCCTTCAGAATATTGAGCGCCATGAGCACCGTAATGCCGTGGCCGTTGGGCGGAATTTCGTAAACGTCATAACCCTTGTAATGGGCGGAAATGGGCTCGACCCACTCGGGGCGCCAGGTGCGGAAGTCATCCTCGCAGAAATGCCCGCCTGTTTCGCGCGAAAAGGCGACGATTTTTTCCATCAAAGCGCCGCGGTAAAAGCTTTCGGCTTTTGTTTCGGCAATTTCACGCAGGGTGCGGGCCATGTCGGGGCAGCGCCACACCTCGCCGGCGGCGGGGGCGTGGCCGTCAACGGTAAAGGTCTCGCGCCAGGGGGCAAACTCGGGGCTTTTCAGAGCAGTGTAGTGGTCAAAGGCCTGCCGCCACGCCCGCGCGACGGTCGGCGAAACAGGGTAGCCGGCTTCGGCATAAGAGGCTGCCGGCTCCAAAACATCGGTCAGCGGCAGACGGCCGAAGCGGCGTGAAAGCTCGGCCCATGCGCCGGGCGCGCCCGGCACCATGACGGGGTCCCAGCCGTCCGACGGCATTTCGGTATACCCTTTTTGGCGCATCTGTTCGAGCGAGACGGCCATGGGGGCGCGGCCGCTGGAGTTTAAGCCGTACAGCTTGCCGCCCGACCAGACCAGGGCAAAGGCGTCGCCGCCGATGCCGTTAGAGCACGGTTCCAAAACGGTGAGGGAAGCGGCGGTGGCGACGGCGGCGTCAAAAGCGTTGCCGCCCTGTCGCAGGATGGAAAGGCCGACCTGCGCGGCCAAAGGCACCGAGGTACAGACCATACCGCGCCCGGCATAGGTAACGGTGCGGCGCGAGGGGTAACGGTAGCTGTGCGCGTTCAACTGCATATGCGTTCACCTTTTCTTTCTGTTTTACAGCAAAGCGCCGACGGCGATGCCCAGCACGGCGCCGCTGGCGATGAATACGATGGGGTGCAGCTTTTTATAACGGCGGATGAGGAAGAAGGCCGCACCAAAAATGATAAAAGCCGGGATGTTGACGATGTTGAAAAAGCCTGTTGCATTGAAATCAAACATGGACACGCGGACAATGCCCCAGCAGGCGTTGGCGATCAGGCCGCACACGGCGGGGCGCAGGCCGTAAAAGGCCGAATTGACCAGCGGGTTTTTACGGAAACGGTCGAGCGCCCGCGCGACAAAAAGCGCGATAATGATGGTGGGCAGCACCAGCGCAAAGGTGGCGATAAGCGAGCCGGGGATTTTTGCCAGCGTAAAGCCGACATAGGTCGCCATGTTGACGCCGATGGGGCCGGGCGTCGATTCGGACACCGCGATCATGTCGATGAGCTGTGCGTGCGTGTACCAGCCGGTGCGGTTGGAAATGTCGTAAAGGAAGGGGAGGGCGGCCAGCCCGCCGCCGACAGTAAAAAGGCCGGTCTTGAAAAATTCCCAGAAAAGCTGCAAATAGAAGATCATTTGCTTTGCCCCCTTTCACGAATGCGGGTGGCGACCACGCCGCACAGCGCCGAACCGAGGACATACCAGATGGGGGAGAGGCTGAGAAAAACCGAGCAGGCGAAGACGATGATAAAAATGCAGAAGGTCAGCTTGTCGATGACGCCCGTTTTGAACATGCTGAGCACGACGCCGGCAATCAGGGCGGCGACGACGACGCGGATGCCCCAAAAGGCGTTCTGGACGATGGGGAAGTCGGCGAAATTCTCCAAAAAGGCGGCGATGACCATAATGATGATGAGCGAGGGGCAGACGACGCCGGCAGAAGCCGCGACAGCGCCCGACGTCTTTTTGACTTTATTGCCCACCATGACGGCCATATTGGTGGCGATGACGCCGGGAATGCACTGGCTGACGGCGAAGAAATCGAGCAGCTCTTCCTTGGTCAGCCAGCTGTACTTTTGAATGGCCTCTTTTTCCAGCATGGGGATAATGGAGTAGCCGCCGCCGAAGGTCAGCAGCCCCACGCGGAAAAAGGACGCGAAAATTGTCCAGAGCTCGTGCAATGCGATCACCTTTTTCACTGAATTTTTCAGCCTGAAGGGCTTATGTTTTTAATAGAATCCATTATAACACAGCCCGCAGGGAAAGAGAAGTGCGGCACAGGATAAAAAGCCGGATGTGGAAAAATACGGGAGTGCATGATTAAAATACGGCGCTTCGTGGCAAAAATAGAGAGGACATCCAAAACTGTCAGGAGGACACGGAATATGAAAAAGATGAAGCAAGGGCTTTTTTCACTGATGCTGGCGCTTTTCTGTCTGGCACTGTCGGCGCCGGGCGCAGCAGCCGCGTCAAGGCAGACGGAAAAGCGCATTCGGCGCATCCCCGAGCCTGAAATCCCGGCCTTTTTCTCGGGCGGCGTCAACAGTCTGGCCGGTCAGGGCAATCTCAGCCAGGTCGACATCCCCGAAGTCGGCCCCACGATGCACGAAGAGCAGTTTACCGCCTATGCCTACTGCGCCTGTAAAAAGTGCTGCGGCAAATGGGCCCGGGGCATCACGGCCAGCGGCACGACGGCCCAGCAGGGCCGGACCATCGCCGTCGATCCGAAGGTCATCCCCTTGGGTACACACGTCTTTGTCAACGGACAGGAATATATCGCCGAGGACACGGGCTCGGGCATTAACAACCGCACGATTGACATTTTCTTTAACAGTCATCAGGCAGCCCTGCAATGGGGCAAACGGACGGTGACGGTGCGCTGGCCGGCGTCCTGATTTTTGGGACAGGCATTATAAAGAGCTTCCAAAACAAAACCCCATGGAGTTTCAGACCCATGGGGTTTTTGCGCAGCAGCTTCAGCCGCTGATAAAAGCCGTTGAGATACTTTGCACAATTCGATTTGACATTCTCAGCCCAGCCGCCTGTGGAGCTGCTCGGGGTTGTCGGCATACGCTTCGGCGGTCTCGGCCGTAATCGCGCCCGACTTGCAGAGGGACAAAATAGACTGATCCATGGTCATCATCCCCTCGCCGCCGGAAGAGGCGATGGCGTTGTCGAGCTGGTGGGTTTTATTGTCGCGTATCAGGCTGCGTATGGCGTTGTTGACGTGCATAACCTCAAAAGCGGGAACCAGGCTTCCCGCCGCCCCGGGCAAAAGCTGCTGGGAAACAACCGTGTGCAGCACCATGCTCAGCTGCGCCCGGATCTGTTCCTGCTGGCCGCCTGGGAAGGTGTCCACAATGCGGTCGATGGCGTTGGCCGCGCCCTTGGTGTGCAAAGTGGCAATCAGCAGGTGGCCGGTTTCCGCCGCCGTCATGGCGGTGCGGATGGTCTCGGCGTCCCGCATCTCGCCCAGAAGGATAACGTCCGGGGCCTGACGCAGACAGGCCCGCAGGGCGCTGAGATAGTTTTCGCTGTCAATGGCGATTTCCCGCTGGCTTACAATACTCCGGCGGTTCCTGTGGAGGTATTCGATGGGATCTTCCAGGGTGATGATGTGGCAGTCCCGGGTCTGGTTGATCCGGTCGATGATGCAGGCCTGTGTGGTGGATTTGCCGCTGCCGGCAGTGCCGGTAACCAGCACCATGCCGTGCGTCAGCCCGGCCAGAGACATGACCTGATCCGGAATGCGCAGTTCCTGCCAGTCCGGGATGCCGAAGGGGACAACGCGCACGACTGCTGCCAGAGAACCGCGCTGCCGGTAGGCGTTGACCCTGAAGCGGGCCAGTTCCGGGACGGAGAGGGAGAAATCGTCGTCCCCGCTGTTTAGAAAACGCTCGGGCGCTCTTCTCGCCAAAGCGAACAGCCCCATAATGAGCTGTTCGGCTTCCTGGGGAAATATCTTCTCGTCGCTGATGGGGATAAGGCGTTTATCCAGCCTTTCGCACACCGGGCCGCCCGCGATGAAAAACAGATCCGAAGTGTGATCCTGCACTGCCCGCTTCAGGTAGTCCAGCAATTCCAACTTAAAATGCCTCCTTCCAGGGTTCCGAGCCGGGCCAAAGCTCCATGTCCATGCTCGCCTCCCAGGTTTGGGAAGGTACGGTCTGCCAGCGCAGAATGGTGCATTCCCCTTCGTGTATACGAACCTCTGCTTCCAGAACGCAGGAGTCGGAAACGGCGCAGGCATAAGAATACACGTCGCCGTTTTTTGTCACGCCATCCGGCTGTTCGCCGGCGCGCAGGCGGGCTAGGACGCTCTGCGCCTCGCAGTCGGCCGCGTAATAATCCTTTACGGACTGTACATAAGCCTGTGTAAGGCGCCGGTTGGCCCGGACGGTGGACAGGCTCAAAAGGGCAAAGACCGTCATACACAGCACGGCAAACACAACCAGAAGGGATGCGCCGCCCACCGCCGGAGGGGAAAGTTCTTTCCGCTTATTCATGGGTATTGACTCCCTCCTGCCAGGCCACGCTGATTTCAAATATTGTTTCGCCGCCGCGCTGCGCCGTCACCAGGGCCATATGCAGCCCTTCCGTTTCGCTGGGAACACCCGCCGCTGTCAGAAGGCAGGGGCCGCCCGGCGCGGCGTTCCAATCCTCGTCATATTCTACGGAAAGCCGGTCCCCTTCATAGCGGCCGCCGAGCAGCTCCGCCGCTTCGGACAGGGCGTGGTCGGCGTCGCCACCCCGGCTTCGAATGACCTCCGCCGCAGACTGGCACACGAATGCCGCGCGGCATAAGGATTGCTCATCCGTTGAAATATTATTTGACTGTACAAATACCTGAAGGCACAGCGCCGCCGCCAGTGCGAACACCAGCAGCATGACCATCTGCTCCATCAGTACCAGTGGCGTCCGACTCCTCATGTGGCCGCCTCCGCGCTGCGAAGAGAAAAGAGAAGCTGATCGCTCCTGCCGTCGGGGTGAGTGAGCGTAAGGCGCAAAAGCCCGTCATCCATGGAAATCTCCAGGCCTTCGGCCGCCATGAGCTTTTCTCCATCCCCGGGGGCGAAGAGCCCGTCTGCGGAAGAATACAGCTCCATCAGGCTGCCGTCATAGCAGTATACCCGGGTCACATAGCCATCCCTGTCGGTCAGGCACAGGGCAGGGGTGCCGTCAAAATCCTCGGCAGCCACGCTTCCCGCCAGATCCGACTGGCGGATACGGGTGGTGAGGTACTGTAAGCAGGTATTCTGCTCGTAGGACAAAAAATCCCTTTGCGTGAGCCCGCGATAAGCCTTTGCGCCCGACAGCAGCACACCCAGTACACAGACAGAAAACACAACGAACAGCAAAAGAGCCGCCACGCCGTCTATACTGTGTCGTTTGCTTTGTTCGTTCATGGCGTATTCTCCAAAACTGTAATATCCGGCATCAGATTTTCCGCAAAGGCCTGGTAATGTACAATATACCGGGATTCGTCTATCTGAAGGCCGTAATGCTCCTTCAAATAGGCCAGATCCGACGGATAGGAGCCCTCGGCGGCGTAACAGGCAACGCAGCTTCGGCGCAGGGCATCCTCAAGCAGACGCATATTTTCGCTGGCGCTGTCCCGGTTCAGATTGTTCAGGGCCGAGTTGAAAAACAGAAGCGCCGCCACGGCCAAGGCCGGAAAGACCAAAGCCCGAAGCAGGCGGGAAATGGATTTTTTCCTCTTCATCATGATGTCAGCCTATCGCCGCCATGATGTTCATCAGCGGCAGCATAACAGAAAGCAGGATAAGCCCCACCAGCAGGGAGCAGACCAGCACCAGCGCCGGCTCTACGCGGCCTGTAAGTGCGTCCAGCGCGGTCTCGCTGTCTTCCGTCAGGCTTTGGGCAATGTGCTCCATCGTCACATCTCCCGCGCCGCTGCGCTGGCCCAGCGCCAGAAGGCGGCAGGACCTTGGCGGCAAAAGCCCGCTGGCAATGAGGGCGGCGTTCATATCCTCGCCGCCCTCTAAACGGGAAAGGCAGTTCTGGCAGCGTTCCCTGGGCCCGCCATCCAGCAGCCCGGACGCCAGCGTCACGGTTTCCTCCGGGTGCAGTCCGCCGGCCATTCCCATGGCCATGACCTGGGCGAGCCGGGCGTCGTTCAGCATACGGAAAACGCCCTTGTCCCCCCGGCTTTGCTGCCACAGGGAAATCAGTCTGGCTCTGAGCGAAGCGGACAGGGCTACAGCGGCGGCAAAAGCCGCCAGCACGGCCAGCACGGCCAGCAGCACGGGCAGGGCTTTTTCCAGGCCGCGGCCCAAAGAGAGCAGCCCGCCCGCCAGACCGGTCATGCTTCCGCCCAAGGACGCGTACACCGATTCGAAAACGGGGAGCACCTTTACCAGCAGTACGCCGATGACCGCCAGCATGAGAACCAGCATGATGGCGGGGTATGTCAGGGCGCTTCTGATCCGCCGCTCCATGCGTATGCGGTCCTCATAATAACGGGACAGGGCGGACAAAGCCTCCTCTGTCCGGCCTGTTTTCTCGCCCGCTTCCACCATGCCGCACACATATGCGGGAAAAGCTCCGCTCTCCCGCAGGGCGGCGGACAGGGGAAGCCCCTCGTCCACATGCTCTGCCAGCGTGGAAACAAGCCCGCCGTATCCGTCCTCTTCTGCCAGCAGGGTCAGCGCGTCGCCTGTGCTCACGCCCGCATGAAGCAGCAGAGACAGTTCCAGACACAGGTGCGCGATGTCGTCTTTAGATACCTTCACCTTCATCCCCTGTCACCACTCAGTAAAGATATTTCGCCGTATAATTGGCTCCGTTCCCGATATATTTCATGATTTCATCGCTGCTGTTGCCTGAAGACGCAAAAGTCGGATCCATGCGCTGCCAGGATGTGCCGTCGAAGAAGATCACACCGTCGATCCACCCGGACTCTTCCGTCCACACGTTGATCCACGCATGGTAGACCTTTCCGGCGTAGCCCACCACCAGCTTGCAGGGCACATTCTGGCTGCGCAGCATACCTGCCATCAGCGCGGCATAATCAAAGCAGATGCCTTTTTTCGCAGACAGGACGCTGTCCAGCACGGGCAGATAACCGCTCTGTACGGTGGCTGCCTTTTCTTTGTCATAGCTCAGGGTGGAGACGACAAATTCGTATATTTTTTCCACCTTGTCCAGCGGGTCGGAAATGCCCTTTGTCAGCTCGGCCGCTTTTGCAATGGTCTTGGTCGAAGAGCCGTAGTCCACATACTGATTCGGGCGGAGGAAGGGGGAGAACTCATCCTTCAGCTCGGCCTTAAAAGAAACCGAAAGCACGGTGGCGTATTTGGAGCCGCTGATGTTTTCAAAAATCGTTACCTTATAGCTCCCGCTGCCGTCGGAAAGGGGGAAGGTGGACCAGGCGCCAGGGGAAATGTCGTAGGTATAGGTAGTGGTGGGGCCGCCTACCTGAACCTTCAGGCGTTTGTCCGTACTCCCGGTGAACTGGGTCATCACATAACCGTCCGTGATATTGGAATAGTCGATGCTCGCCTTGTCGTTTTTCTTGACCGCCGTGCCGGAAGCTTCGGGCAGCAGCAGCTCGGGCACGGCGGCAGGGGCCGCGGCCAGGGCGATGACTTCGGCTTCCAGCTCTACGGAATCCAGCTCCACGCGCCCCGTATAGGCATCGGCAGAAACAGGGGGCGCGCTTTCTACAATTTCGTCGCTCTGCTCGCCGCAGCCGGCCAGCAGACACAGAACCAACGTCAGAACCAGAGAGATTTTCAATTTTTTCATGGTAAACTCCTTTCCCGGGGATACGCACCGTGAAGTTACGCCTGCACCACCCGCCGCCTGGCGTGACCAGAGCCGGTGCAGGCGGGCAGAGTCAATATCTTCTCGCCGTCCGCATGGACGGCGCCGGTGCCGATTGCCGAGTTATCTATACAGTATAAGAGAAACCCGTTCTCCAGTTTCCTTTCTTCAATGCCCAGTCGGTAGACCATCCCCTCCAAATGCGCGTCAAAGGCGGCAAAAGCGCCGTGTTGAAAAGTTCCCGCGCCGGCAGCCGAAACCCTTAGCCGTATCAGGCCCGCCCGCGGCGAAGCCGAAACTCGTTATGAATTATCATACCAAGGCTGAAGGCCGGTGTCAAGGCCAAGAAAAGGGATACGGCGTCAACTGTTTCTTTCGCGGGAAGGCAATTTTCTCCTTAATTATAAAATATATAAGGGAAAATTTGTGCCTTATCACTTTTTGAAGAACGGCCCTGCCGGTTGAAGGGCAAAACCGGTGAAGCAAATGCGCAAAATAGATAAAAAAAGCCCCGTAAGTTTATAAGCTTACGGGACCTTTGTCTGGCTGCGGTGCAAGGATTTGAACCCTGACAAACTGATCCAGAGTCAGTCGTGCTACCATTACACAACACCGCAACGTGCTTATTTATTATATCGGCAGAGGGACAAGTTGTCAAGAGTTTTTTTGCGATTATTTTCCACAAATTCAGCGGGGCGCAAAGCCGCCAAAAACCGTGTTGCCCTGGCCGGACGGAGGGATTATAATAGAGAAACATAGAAACAGTGTTTCATTTTGCAGGAGGACAAGCCATGAAGCTGATGGTGCTCGACGGCAACAGCCTGATAAACCGCGCCTTTTACGGCGTGAAGCCGCTGACCGCCCCGGACGGCACGCCGACCAACGCCGTATACGGGTTTCTCAACATTCTGTTCAAGCTGCTGGCCGATGAATCGCCCGACGCGCTGTGCGTCGCCTTTGACCGCAGGGAACCGACCTTCCGGCACAAACAGTACGCGGGCTACAAGGCGCAGCGCAAGGGGATGCCCGACGAGCTGGCCGCGCAGCTGCCGCTGCTCAAAGAAGCGCTGGACGCTCTGCGCATCGCCCGCTGCGAGCTGGCCGGGTGGGAAGCCGACGATCTTATCGGCACTATGGCGAAAAAAGCGTCCCAGGCCGGGTGGGAAACCGTTGTCGTCACAGGCGACCGCGACAGCTTGCAGCTCATCACCGACCAGGTGCGCGTCAAGCTGGTGTCGACCCGTATGGGGCAGACGGCGACCCGCGAAATGACGCCCGAAAGCTTTTACGGGGAGTACGGCTTTGAACCCATCAAAATCATCGACCTCAAGGCGCTGATGGGCGACGCTTCCGACAACATCCCCGGCGTGCCGGGCATCGGTGAAAAAACGGCGCTCGATCTGGTGCGGCGCGGCGGGACGCTGGCGCAAATTTACGAAAATCTGGACGCGCTCGCCCTCAAGCCGGCGGCTTTGCGCAAGCTGATGGAAGGGCGCGATATGGCAATGCTGTCCTATGATCTGGCGACCATTCGCTGCGACGCGCCGATTGACTTCACGCCGGAAAGCGCGCGGATGCAGCCGCGCGACGAGCAGGCGCTACACAGGCTGTTTGTGCGCCTCGGGTTTCAAAAGCTCATCGACAAGCTGGGACTTACGGGCGGAGGTGAGGCAGAGACGGGCCAAAAGCTGGAATATGAACTCATCCGGCTGGAAGACGCGGCAAAGGCCCGGGCATTGCTGGCCGAATGGCGCGGCGGGGAGCCGGTTGCCGTGCTCGCGCTGCCTGAGCTGGCGGGCGTTGCCGCCGCGCGCAGGGGGCAGTGCTTTGTCGCGCTGCGCGCCGATCTGGAAGGTTACGACGATTGGATCGCCGGGCTTTTTGCCCCCGACATCGCCAAAATCGTCCACGACTGGAAGGAGCTGTATGCCTGGCTGCTGCGCGAGGGCATCGAGGGCGGCGGCGTGGTGTTTGACACCTGCCTGGCCGCCTACCTGCTCGACCCCAACGCAGGGGGATATGCGCCGGAGCGGCTGGCGCTGAGCGAGCTGGGCTTTGAGATCCCGCCCGCGCAGAATTACCGGGCGGACGACGCCTTTTCGCCCCTGTCCGACCCGGCCCCGGCGCTTGGGGCGTTGGCGGCGCACACGGCGGCGGTACAGGCCCTTTACACGCGGCAGGGCCCCCGGCTCGAACAGCTCGGCATGACGGCGCTCTTACAGGACATCGAGCTGCCGCTGTCGCCCGTGCTGGCGCGTATGGAACGCGAGGGCATGTCGCTGGACAGAGGAAAACTGGAGGCCTTCGGCGGGACGCTGACAGGCCGCATCGGCGAGCTGGAAAAGCAGATTCACGACTACGCGGGCGAGGCCTTCAACATCGGCTCGACCAAGCAGCTCGGCGTTATTTTATTTGAAAAACTGGGGCTGAAGGCCCTTAAGAAGACAAAAACCGGCTATTCGACCGATGCCGAGGTGCTGGAAAAGCTGCGCGGAAGCCACCCGATCATCGACTGCCTGCTGGAATACCGAATGCTCACCAAGTTGAAAAGCACCTATGTCGAGGGACTTTTAAAGGTGCTGGGCGGCGACGGGAAAATCCACACCACCTTTCAGCAGACGGTGACCAACACCGGCCGCTTGAGCTCGACCGACCCCAATTTGCAGAACATCCCCGTGCGCAGCGAGTTGGGCGGGCAGGTGCGCCGCTGCTTTGTCCCGCGCGACGGCTGGGTTTACGTCGACGCCGACTATTCGCAGATTGAGCTGCGCATTCTGGCGCATATCGCCGGCGACGAGCATATGCTGGCCGCTTTTGAAAGCGGCGAGGATATTCACACCGTCACAGCGTCGCAGGTGTTCGGCGTGCCGCCCGAAGAGGTGACGCCGCTCATGCGCCGCCGGGCCAAGGCGGTCAATTTCGGCATCGTTTACGGCATCTCGGCCTTTTCGCTGGCCGACGACATCGGCGTCACCCGGGCCGAGGCGCAGCAGTATATCGACGCTTATCTGCAAAGCTATGCGGGGGTGCGCAGTTATATGGAGCATATCCGGGAGCAGGCGCACGCCGACGGCTATGTATCGACGCTGTACGGCCGTCGCCGCCCGCTGCCCGAGCTGCGCTCGAGCAACTTCAACACGCGCTCCTTCGGCGAGCGGGTCGCCCTGAATATGCCCATTCAGGGCACGGCGGCCGACATTATGAAAATCGCCATGATCGCCGTCGACGCCCGTCTGCGCCGCGAGGGGCTGCGGGCGCGGCTGGTTTTGCAGGTGCACGACGAGCTGATGGTCGAATCGCCGCCCGACGAATGCGAGGCGGTGCGCCGCATTTTGGAAGAGGAGATGGAGGGGGCCGCCGCACTGCGTGTGCGCCTGCTGGCCGAAGCGGCTGTGGGGGAGGACTGGTATGAGGCAAAGCACTGACCGGGCGATCGTCCCGCTCAAAGCGCGGCACATTCCGGAAATCGCGCGCATTGAGCGGGAGGTTTTTCCCGACCCGTGGAGCGAGGGGATGCTGTGCGCCGAGCTGGACAACACGCTGTCGCGCTGGTTCGTGCTGGAGCAGGCGGGGCGCGTGCTCGGTTACGTCGCCGCCATGAACATCTGCGGCGAGGTGCATGTCACCAACGTCGCGGTCGTACCGGAATGCCGCCGCCAGGGCTGCGCGCGCCTGCTGCTTTCACAGGCTGTTGCGGCGGCGAAGAAGGACAAAGCGCTGTGTCTGACGCTGGAGGTACGCGAAAGCAATGCGCCCGCCATCGCGCTGTATCGCTCCTTTGGCTTTCAGCCCGTCGGGCTACGGCCTCGTTATTATCACGACCCTGAAGAGAATGCGCTGCTCATGACATTATTTTTGAATGAGGGAAACCGATGATTATACTGGCCATTGAAAGCTCGTGCGACGAGACGGCGGCCGCCGTCAGCCGCGACGGACGCGAAATATTATCGGACGTCGTCTATTCCCAGGCCGAGATGCACGCTTTGTACGGCGGCGTCGTGCCGGAAATTGCGTCGCGCCAGCACGCCGAAAAGGTGACGCTGGTCGCCGAAGAGGCTCTGCGCCGCGCCGGCGTGGACAGGCGCGATTTAGACGCCGTCGCCGCCACCTGCGCCCCCGGGCTGATCGGCGCGCTGCTGGTGGGGGCCAACTTTGCCAAAGCGTGCGCGCTGGCGCTGGATGTGCCCTTTATCCCTGTCCACCACATCCGCGGGCACATCGCCGCCTGTTATGTGGCGGACAAAACGCTCGAACCGCCCTTCACGGCGCTGGTCGCGTCGGGCGGGCACACGGTGGTCATCGACGTGGCCGACTACACTGCCATGACGGTGCTCGGCGCGTCGCGCGACGATGCGGCCGGCGAGGCCTTTGACAAAATTGCGCGCGTTCTGTCGCTGCCGTACCCCGGCGGCGCGGCGATGGATCGGCTGGCGCAGGGGGGCGACGCGAATCAATACCGCCTGCCGCGCGCCGACGTTGCGGGCGCGCCCTTTGACTTCAGCTTTTCCGGGCTGAAGACGGCGGCCGTCAACCTGGTTCACAATGCCGCGCAGAAGGGGGAGCGTGCTGACCGTGCGGCGCTGGCCGCCGGGGTGTGCCGCGCCGTGGCCGACAGCATTGTGCCCCGCGTCGTCGAAGCGGCTCTGCACTGCGGCCGGAAAACCGTTGTCGCGGCGGGCGGCGTGGCCGCCAATTCGGTGCTGCGCGCCCGGCTTGCAGAAGAGTGCCGGCGCCGCGGCCTCGCGCTCTGCCTGCCGCCGCTGCGCCTGTGCGGCGACAACGGCTCGATGATAGCGGCGCAGGCCTATTACGAATACCTGGCAGGCAACGTGGGGACGAGCGCCCAAAACTGCTATGCGACCCTGCCGGCCGGTGAAAGCCCGGCGGCGCAGGAGAAAGCGGGAAAGTAAAATATTTCTTACAACACTCTGTAAACAGAGTGTAAAATGTGGGATTATGTAAACCAAAAGCCTGTCGATAACTTTGCCTTTTTTCAGTTTGCGGGTTTGACACTTTTTATCATTTCTTTTGCAAAGCCTTTGGAGCAGGCGCTTGACGGGCTGTGGACAAACCTGTGGAAAATGTGGATAACTTTGTGTAGTGGCTGGCGGATAAAGTTTTTATGTCACTTCTCCGCCGCAAATCAGCAGAAGAGAGATGCGGTTTTCAGATAAAAATAAAGAGAAATGCCGGATATGATGAAGAAACTGCTTGAAAAAGTTTGCTTTTTCTTATAAAATAAAATGTTGGGAGGGAAACGCCATGGAAAAAAAGATTTCGTCAGCCGTCATCCGCCGTATGCCGCGGTATTACAGGCACCTGACCGAGCTGGATAAAGAAAATGTCGAACGCATCTCGTCCGAGGTGCTGGCGGCGAAAATGGGGCTGACTGCGTCGCAGGTCCGCCAGGACTTCAACTGCTTTGGCGGGTTTGGCCAGCAGGGTTATGGCTACAATGTGCAGACGCTTCTCAAATCCATTGCGTCCATTCTGCATATCGACCACGGGCACACCGCCGTGCTGGTCGGCGTCGGCAACCTGGGGCGCGCCCTTTTGCGCAATTTCCGCTTCGACGCCTGCGGCTTTGCCGTGGCCGGCGCCTTTGACCCCGCGGACGAGCAGATAGGCCGCGTCATCGGCGGCGTCACCATCCGCCCGCTGGACGAGCTCGAAGGCTTTGTGCGCGAAACCCATCCCGATATCGCCGTTCTGGCCATGCCGGGCAGCGCGGCGAGAGAGACGGCCGGGCAGCTGGTCGAATGGGGCATCCGCGGTATCTGGAATTTTACCAATATTGATCTGCACCTGGAGCTGAGCGACGTGCCGGTTGAAAACGTCCATTTTTCAGAAAGCCTGATGGTTCTTTCCTATCGTTTATGACTTTCCTTTTCCTGCCGTTTGTGCTATAATTTTAATCATAAAGACGGAAGAAGCGCGCGGGAAGCCGCACGCCGGGTATTGATTAAAGGAGGAGAGCAGTATGAACCTGTCAACAAAGGGCGTTCCCAAAAAGGGCCTTCCGGAAGGCTTTGTCTACATCGACGACCTCATTCCCGACTGTATTGTCGACGCCAAATACGCCGGCACCGAAAACTTTATGGGGCGTGTGATTGAAGGCTATAATCAGCCGCTGGTCGTCATGACGACCCAGGCCGCCGAGGGCTGCGTCAAAGCCGCCGAGATCCTGCGCAAGCAGGGTTATGTGATGAAGTTCTTTGACGCCTTCCGCCCGCAGCGCGCCGTTGACCATTTCATCCGCTGGGGCGCCGACGTTGAGGATCAGCGCCGCAAGCCGGTGCATTACCCCAACGTGGAAAAGGCCAAAATGTTTGATTTGGGCTATATCGCCCGCAAATCGGGCCATTCCCGCGGCAGTTCGGTCGACCTCAGCCTGGTCGATATGAAAACCCACCAGGAGCTGGATATGGGCAGCATTTTCGACTTTATGGATGTCCGCTCCCACCCGGGCGCGGCCGGCCTGAGCGAATTGCAGGAGAAAAACCGCAAGATTCTTTCCGACGCCATGTGCGCCTGCGGCTTTGTCCCCTACGAGTGCGAGTGGTGGCACTTCAACCTGGCCACCGAGCCTTATCCCGACACTTATTTCGATTTCCCCATCGAATAAAAACAGAGAAACGCGGCCGGCAAAGGCCGCGTTTTTTGTTTGCAAACAGGCTGCCCACAGCCGGCGGTCATTTTATTTGCTTTTTGCCGCGCAAACCGCTATAATCTTAACTATACAGTCCGTTTGATTTGCGCAATGTGGAGGTGCTTTATGAGACATAAACGCGGGCTTTCCCTTCTTCTGGCCCTTTGTATGCTGACGGCGCTGACCGCCGCGCCCGTTTCGGCGGCGTATAAGGACACGGCCGACCACTGGGCCAAAAGCTATATCGACGATGTCAGCGCGCAAGGCGTTTTCAAAGGGTACGAGGACAACACCTTCCGGCCCTATAACAATCTGACGGCCGCCGAAGCGCTGGTTTTGTGCGGGCGCGTCTGCGGCGTTTCCAGCGCCAACGCGCTCAGCATCAGGACACGGTGGGAGAGCACGCTCAATTCTGTTTTGGGCACTTCGTATGATTGGGCGCGCACCGAGCTTTCCGTCTGTCTGGAAACCGGCGTTCTGACCGTTGAAGAGCTGCGGGCGCTGCACAGCGCCGCGGCCCTGGGCAAAGAGATGGCGAAAGAGGATCTCGCCATGTACCTGGTGCGCGCAATGGGACTGACCGAGCTGGCGAGCGGCCTTTCGGACTACAGCCTGGATTTTAACGACCTGTCGTCGATTTCTGAAAGCCGCCGGCCCTATGTTTACATTTTAAAGCTGTATGAAATTGTCGAAGGCGACAAGCAGAACAATTTTTCCCCTAAACTCGCCGTCAACCGCGGCGTGGTCGCCACCATGCTGTCGCGCGTGCTCGCCTTTATGCGCGCCAACAATGTGACCGTCGAGCTGCCGGAATACACCGCCTATTCGTGGACGGCGGGCAGCATCGCCGCCGTGACGCCGGGCGACAAAGGGGCCGTCGTTCTGTCGCTGCAAAGCGATCTGTCGGGGCTGAAAAGCGTCACGGTTCCCACCGGCGCTTCTGTTTACCGCTACAATATGCTGTCGGGCACGTCGGCCTTACAGCCGGGTCTGTACGCCCGCGTCGCGCAGGACAGCGCGGGTACGGCGACGTCGGTGCGTCTGTTCGGCGGGCTGCAAACCCTGAGCGGCACCGTGAACGCCTTTACACGCGAGTCGGTCACCATCACTGCGGGCGGCCAGACGCGCACCCTGCCCATTACCCGCCTGACCGAGGTGCAGGCCGGCAAAAAAACGGGCGACCGCAGCGTCATCGACCTGGACGGCAGCTACGTCACCGCCGACTGCACGCTGGACGCGTCGGGCGGCCTGCTCACCCTGCGTCTGGGCGGCGGCTCTTACCTGGAAGAGGGGATTTTGTCCGGCGTCGAGACGTCGGGGAGCGCTGCCACGCTGGCCGTCACCGGTTATGACGGCGTTACGCGGCGCATCCCGCTCAGCCCGGGCACGGTAGTAACCGTCAACAACCTGACCGGGGCGGTCAGCAAAAGCTATATCGGCAGCTTTGTTTCGTTGCGCATCGCGAACGACACCGGCGCGGTACTGTCGGCCGCGTTTGATACGGCGACCCGCTATGTACAGGGAGGCGTCAGCAGCATTTTGCTGAGCAAAACCCCCAATTTGATGGGGATCACCGATCTTGTGACCGGCCGTTCGGCCAGCTATACCGTCAGCCCGGGCGCCAGCATCACCTACGCCGGGGCAAAAGCGGCAATCAAAGATGTCAAGGTCAACTGGTTCGTCACCGCGCGGCTGGACAGCACGGGCGCTTTGGCAGAGATCATTGCCAACCCCGGCTCGGCCGTCACCGAGGGCGAGCTGACCAATATCACCTACGGCACCACCGTCGTGCTGGAAGTGACCGACGCCGACGGCGTCAAAAGCACCTTTGACCTGGACGTCGCCAAGCTGCCAACCTTCAAGCGCGATGACAAAAGCAGCTCGCTCGACAAGCTGCGGGTAGGCGATACCGTCCGGGTGACGGTGCGCTTTAACGCCGTGACGCTGGTCGAGTCGAGCACGCGTGAAGCCAATCTGAAGGGCACCATCACCCGCATTGTGCAGGAGGGCACGGGCAGCACGCTGGAGGTCGAGCTGGAGGACGGCACGACGGCCACCTATGCGGTGACGAGCGGCGTGTCCATCACGTCGGGCGGCAAAGCGGTCGCGGTATCGGCCCTCAAGGTGGGGTACCGGCTGTCCATGCTGGTCAGCGGCGAACAGCTGATTTCCATCGAGGTCGATTCGGCGGCGTCGACAGCCGACCGGATCGCAGGGACCGTGCTCTTTGTCAACACGACGGAAAGGACCATTCTGCTGCAAACGGCAGAAGGAGAAATCGTCACCATCGCCACCGGTGCAAACACCCAGCTCATCACCGTGACGGGCGGAACCTTTACCCTGCGCACACTGGCCGGCGAGGCCGGCAAGGCGGAGATAGAGGCTTATGGCCAGTACGACGGGCTGGAGTTTAAAGCCAGCCTGGTGCTGAAAAAGTAAAAAGCGGAAAAAGCGGACACCCGCCGGGAACAACGGTTTTTCGGCAGGCGCCGCTTTTTTATACAATCTGGGGAAATGGGGGGAAATACGATGATTTATCGTGCTGCGACCATAGACGAGTGTGAAACCCTTACACGGCTGAGAATGGCCATGCGGAAAGAGGCGGACGGCAGCTGCTGTGAAGAACGGCTTTTTCCGGCGACCCTCGCGTTTTTTCAGCAGAATATAAAAAACGGAAGCCATATCGCCCTTGTCTGCGAGCATGAAGGGGCAATCATCGCAACAACGGGCCTGTCCTTTCTGGAAATGATGCCGACGGCGCACCATTTGAACGGAAGGGTGGCAAGGCTGCTCAACATGTACGTTATGCCGGAATACCGCAGAAGGGGGATCGCAAAGCAGCTGCTGGCCTTTGCCGTGTCCTGCGCTTCCGAACACGGGTGCGGACGGATCATGCTGAACCCTTCGGAAATGGGGAAAACGCTTTATACCAATTTCGGGTTTACCTGGCTCAATAATGAATATGAATATGTCCTTTAAGGAAAGGGCAGGGCAAACCGCAATGGTCTGCCCTGCCCTTTGACGGCCGGGGAAGCTTTTGAATTCTACTTTTCACGCAGGCGGCCGGAAAGTCCGGTTTTGTTCAGAACACCGAGCAGCAAAAGTCCGCCGATGTAGCAGGCGGCCAGCTGCCCGATTCCGATTTCCAGGCCAAAGAGGCCGAAGGCCGGCCAGAAGCCGGGGCCGGGGGCCGAGGTATAGGCGAGCACGGCGCCGACAATGACAGCGTTGACAAGCACAGGGGGAAGCGGGGCCAGCCAGCGGCTTTTGCACCGGGCCGTCAAAAGCCCGGCGAGCAGCGTGGCCAGCGAGCCGAAAACCACGTCCAGCACGTTGATGCCCAGCGGGTTTAAAAGATTGGCGAGCAGGCAGCCGACGAAAAGCCCCCCGACGGTATACGGAGCGATAAAGGGCAGGATGGTCAGCGCTTCGGACAGGCGGATTTGCACGCCCTGATAGCTGATGGGGGCCAGAAGCAGGCACAGGGCAGCGTAGGCCGCCGCAATGACGGCGCAGATGGTCAGTCTTTTTGTGTTCATGTTTTTGTACGGGCAGAAAAACAGTCTGCCGCACTCCTTTCTTGTTTTTGCCCCGCGCCTTTCCCCCTGTTACCGGAGGCGGCCACGGCGGCTTTCGGCAGATTTTCGCCACATGCCGCGAAAAATCCGCTTTTTATTATGCAGCAGGCCCACAAAAATGTCAATCATCGGGCGGCGCGCGGGAAAGCGGCGGCAAGTGAAAAAGGGGCGAAACTTCGGGGTACTTGGCAAAATTGCTGGAATATGGTACAATAACCTCGTTTGGCGGCTTTTGGGATAAAAGCCTTTGTCCGCAGAAGGCCGCAGCTTTTACCGCTATATATTCCGGCCCTGGAAAGGATACCCGCATGAAAAAGACGCCTCTGTCACAGCAGATCTGGAGTATTCCGAACCTGCTGAGCATCTTCCGCATTGTTTTGATTCCGCTGTTTGTCTGGCGCTACGTCACCGCGCAGACAAAAGAAGAGTTTTACGCCGCGGCGCTCATCATCGCGCTGTCAGGGCTGACCGATTTGCTGGACGGGCTGATCGCCCGGCGCTTTCATATGATCACCGAGCTCGGCAAGGCGCTCGATCCCTTTGCCGACAAGCTGACCCAGGGCGCTTTACTCCTGTGCCTGATCATGGATTACCCGTTTATGAAAGGGCTGATCGTCCTCTTTCTGGTCAAGGAGCTGTCCATGGCCGCGCTCAGCGCCGTTTTGTACAGGCGCGGCAAAAAGCTGGACGGCGCCAAATGGTTCGGCAAGGTGAGCACAGCGGTCTTTTATGCCGTATCGCTCATTTTGATTGTTTTTACCGGCCTGCCGCGCAGCGTGTCAAACGCGCTGATCGGCCTGAGTGCAGTAATGATGCTGATTGCCTTTGCCGGGTACGCGCGGCTGCTCGTCGGCATGTACCGTGGCACAAAGGATGAAAAGGGGAATAAACAATGAAAATTCTCGTGGTCGTCGACATGCAGAACGATTTCATCGACGGCGCGCTCGGCACGGCCGAAGCGCAGGCCGTCGTACCCCGCGTGTGCGACAAAATCCGCGGCTTTGACGGCCGCGTGCTTTTTACGCGCGACACCCACGGGCCGGACTACCTCGATACGCAGGAGGGGCGTCTGCTGCCCGTCGTCCACTGCGTCGCCGGCACGCACGGGCACGCCCTGCACCCCGACGTCGAAGCGCTGCGGCGCGAGCCGCCGGTGGACAAGCCCACATTTGGCAGCACAGAGCTGGGGCGGCTGCTGGCCGAGCAGCACAGGCGGGAGCCGATTGAAAGCGTGACGTTTATCGGCGTGTGTACTGACATTTGCGTCATTTCCAACGCGCTGCTCGTCAAGGCGTTTTTGCCCGAAGTGCCTGTCGCCGTCGACGCGGCCTGCTGCGCCGGCGTCACGCCGGAAAGCCACCGCACCGCGCTGGCGAGCATGAAGGCCTGTCAAATACAAATAGAAAATCAGTAAAAGCCGCTCGCGCGAGCGGCTTTGCCGCTGTTTTGCGGGTTTTGCCGGAAAGGGGGCGCAATGCGCATGAAAAGATCTTCAGGAAGGCGCTGCGCCGGGATGATTCTGGCGCTGCTGGCGCTGGTCATGGGCTGTGCCAACCAGCACGTCGCGGCGGGGCGTTTTTCCGCGCGGCGGCCGGGCAACGCTGTGCCGCCGCAGAGCGCAGGCCGCCGGTTTATGACGGAGGAAGACAAAATCCGGGCGCGGGCAAAACGCCTGCTCGGCGACATGACGCTGGAGCAAAAGGTCGGGCAGATGTTTTTTGTGCGCCCTGAATCGCTGTCAGCAGGAAGCGGCAGTGTAACGCAGTGGAGCGCCGAATGCTCGGAAACCCTGCAAAAGTACCCGCCGGGCGGCGTTGCGCTGTTCGGGCAGAACATCGCAGACTCCGCGCAGCTGCGCGCGCTGGTGGCCGATATGCAAAGCGCAAGCGTCATTCCGCTGTTGATTGGCGTGGATGAAGAGGGCGGCCGGGTCGCCCGAATCGCGGAAAACCCGGCCTTTGACGTGGTTCGTTATCAGAGTATGGCGGAGGTCGGCCGCACGCAAAAGCCGGAAGCGGCGCAGGAAGCCTATGCGGCCATTGGCGCTTACCTCACGCAATACGGCGTCAATATCGATTTCGCACCGGTGGCCGACGTCAACACCAACCCGCACAACACAGTGATAGGCAACCGGGCCTTTGGCAGCGACCCTGCACAGGTCGCGCCCCTGGTGCGCGCCGCTGTGGAAGGACTGCACCAGTCGGGCGTTTTAAGCTGCATCAAGCATTATCCTGGCCACGGCGACACCCGCAGCGACACGCACAATGGGGCTGTGACGCTGGAAAAAACATGGGAAGAGCTGAAAGGCTGTGAACTGATTCCCTTTATTGCCGCGCTGGACAGCACGGATATGGTGATGGCTTCGCACATTTCGGTTCCTGCCGTTGACCCGACCGGCCTGCCCGCCTCGCTGTCGCAGCGCATGATCGAAGAAAAGCTGCGGGGCGAGCTGGGGTACGGGGGCGTTGTCATCACCGATGCGCTGGAGATGGGGGCCATTGCGCAGCGTTACACCCCGGCGGAAAGCGCCGTGAAGGCCGTATCGGCCGGCGTCGATATCCTGCTTATGCCGTCCGATTACCCGGCGGCGTATACAGGGCTTGTGCAGGCCGTCCGGGACGGACGCGTTCCGGAAACGCGGATTGACGAGAGCGTGCTGCGCATTTTGTCGCTCAAAATACGGCGCGGCGTAATTCCATAAGGATATAAAAAAGCCGCCCTTTGCCGGGGCGGCTTTTCAGATGTCCGCTTACAGCTTTTTGAGCAGGCCGGCAGCGCACAATCCGGTCAAAAGTCCGCACGGCACGGCGGACAGCAACAGCAGGGGCAGATAATAGAAAACGGCGGCGCCGCTGGTCAGCGCCATAGCGCACAAAATCTGCCCGATTGCATGAAAGGCCGCCCCGACCACCGACACCCCCAGCACAGACAGGGCCCCGCGCGCCAGACGGCGCGCCGCCAGCATGGCGCACAGCGACAAAAGCGCGCCGCACAGCGACATGAAAAGAGCGGTCACACTGCCGGAAAGGAAAAAGAGCAGCAGCACCCGGCACAGCGAAATGGCAAAAGCCTGCCGCGCGTCCAGCCGGTAAACGGCGTAAAGCGCCACCGTGTTGGCCAGCCCCAGCTTGACGCCGGGCAGGGGGACGAGGGCTTGCAGGGGCAGCGCACTTTCGACAAGCGAAAGCACCAAAGCCGCCGCCGTCAGGACGGCGCACAACGTGATATCGCGTGTTTTGCCGCTCATCGCACCACCACGTCCGGGGCGTCTCCGCCCTCGAGCGAAAGGACCATTTTGTTTTCCAGGCAGACGGCCGTCTGCCCTGCGCGTGTCAGAACGCCCGTCTGTACGCAGGTCTGGTGCGGACAGGTGGCGCTGTCGACCCGAACGCCGCCGGCGTCGGCGACGATGACATTTTGAAAAGCGCCGTCCACCGTGACTGTGACCGGTTTTTCAAGCCCGGTCAGCACAATGCGCGCCACCTCGGCGCCGTCCTGCCGCACAACGGCCGTCAGTACGCCGGCATCCGCGCGATGCAGCCCTGACAGAAAAATGCCGGCCGCCAACAGCAAAACGGCGGCGCAGACGATGAAATCCCCTTTTTTCATCAGTCGTCCCACAGCTCTTTGGCAATGCCCAGCGCGCGCACCGGCGCGCCGTCGGCGCGCGGCAGACGCAAAGGCGTGCCCACAAAGGTAAAGATGCCCATGGGCAGCAGATCAAGCCGCGCCAGATTTTCGAAGATCAACAGGCCGGCGTTCATCAGCAGGCGGTGATTGGGTAGTTCGGCGTCGCCCGCCGGGTCGACGGACAGGGTGTCGACCCCCACACCCTTGACCCCGCGCGAAATCAGCAGGCGCAGAATGCTTTCGGGCGGCGTCGGCCAGGACGAGGAATACTCCGGCCGGCCCCACAGCGCGCCGTGCCCGGTGCGGAAGAGCACAAACTGCGCGCGGCGCGCCGACTGAATGCGCAGCGCCAGGCGCATCTGCTCCTCGTTCAGCCGGCAGTCGAGCACCAGCGCAGGGCCGATGAAGGCTTCGAGCGGGTACATGTCAAGCGTGATGCCGCCCGGCAGCAGGTGAGCCGGCGCGTCGACATGGGTTCCGGTATGTGAACCGGTTTCAATGCCCAGCTGGCGGAAGCCATGCTCTTCAATGGTGGCGAGCGGCGTCAGCCGGGGCGGGCGGTCGCCGGGGTAAACCGGAATATCGTCTGTTAATGTATGGGTCAGATCGATGATTTTCAAATGGGAAGGCTCCTTTCGGGCTGCCGGAAAAAGGATAAAAAGAGCGCGGCGGAACAGGGCCCGCCGCGCGTGCGCGTTTACAGAAACATGTCGGCCAGGTTGGCTTTGGGGTCGATGACCGGCTCGATGAGCGGGGTTTTGCAGGTCATCAGCGTGGTGACGCCGGGGCCGTGGCCGGCCAGAATGCAGTCGCTGTGAATGATGACGCCGATGGTGACGGCGCCGGTGCGATAGGTGCGGCCGTAGCGCGTGTCGGCGTCCATCAGCGCGACGATATCGCCGAAGCGCAGCTCGTTCAGGCCGTATTCCTTCGTGATCTTCTCGTCGTGCAGCGTGATGTCATAGTCGCCGAACTGCGAGGTCGTGGCGCCCAGCCCCGAACCCATGATGGCGGCGGGGACGATTTTGGCGACGCCGACGCGCAGCTTCTGCCCGGCTTCTTCGATGTTCATTTTCTCCAGCAGCTCGGGGCTCATGCTGCGCAGCAGAATGTCGGGGTAGTCGAGCAGCTGCATCCCCTGCCCGCACGAACGGACGTCGATTTTGTCGCCGATGGTCATATTTTCCATGGCCGCGTCGTCAAAGTAGCAAATCAAATGCTCGCAGCCGCCGTGCTTGCCGGTGACAAAGCCGCGCGCGCCTTTGGCGTCGCCGGTGCGGACAATGGCGGTGTTGCCGATGCACGACAGACTGGAATAAGCGGCGTTAAAGGCTTCGTCGCTGTTGCGGGTGGTGACGCCCGGCTCCAGGTGGTCGGCCGCCCAGCCGCAGCAGCAGTCGCCGATTTTGGCGTTATAGGTGATGCCGCCGGTGGCGGGCAAAATAAAGGCCTCGCCGTCGGTCGTCAGGCGGAAGTTCTGGCTGGAACGCGAATGGCGCACCTCGCCCTGCACCAGCAGGATGGGCAGAGCCTCTTTATTGGTTCTAAGCATGGTTTTCTCCTCCGTTTCCCTTTTTTATTATTATATCACAACGCACGGCGTTTGACCAGCGCCCCAAAAAGAAGTTTTTTTGAGATTTGTATTGACAAAAAGGGGGAATGCGGTTATAATAAATAACGTTGCTGCAAGGACTCTTAGCTCAGCTGGCTAGAGCATCCGCTTGACGTGCGGAGGGTCAGGGGTTCAAGTCCCTTAGAGTCCACCAGTACCCCACGAAACATAGGTTTCGTGGGGTTTTTCTTTATGCCCGGCCGGGTTTTGAGGGGCCAAAAAGGCGAAATAAAAATTTTAAAACTTCTATTATTTTTTGAAAACCGCCGCCGATGATAGAAATGTAGGCGGTCGAAGGACCGGCACACAAACACCACGGGGCGTTCAAACGCCCGGCGAAAGGAGCTGCCGTCATGCTGTCACTGCAATTGAAATCGGGCGAATACATCACCATCGGCGACGAAATTGCGGTCCAGATCTTTCAGGACGGCCCGGCCTTCCGCGTGTCGGTCAAAGCGCCGCGCGAGATTCCCATTGTGCGCGGAGAGGTTCTGGAGCGCGGGGGCGAAAAGCGCCCCGGCGGGCTGCACGGACAGCGGCCCAAAAGCCCTTCGGACCAGAAGCGCGACGCCAGGCGGTTCGAAGCGATGGCGGAAAAGAAGGCGCGCGCCGAAGAGCGTGCGCGCGAGCAGGCCGACATCATGCGCGAAATGCACGACATTCTCGGGCAGATGGACGGCTTGACCGCCGGGAGCGCCGGCCTTAAGAGCGAGGTGCAGGCCCTGCGGGCGCGGCTCGACAAAATCGGGGCGGTGTAGGCGCCGCCCTGTCACATGGTTTTCAAACGGTCAGCGCAGGCCGGTTGAATATATAGGCGTGCCAGAAGGCGGGCAGATCCGGCCGGTAATGCCCGGTGCAGACGGCACTACACCCAACGGGCGGACGCAGGGACAGCGTCCGAAAAAATAATAAGGAGATTAGTTATGCGTATTCAACATAATATTATGGCTATGAATTCTTATCGCAACTACACGAACAACGTGTCCGCGATGAAGAAGAACCTGGAGAAGCTGTCTTCGGGCTACAAGATCAACCGCGCCGGCGACGACGCCGCCGGTCTTGCAATTTCTGAAAAGATGCGCGCCCAGATCACCGGCCTGCAGCAGGCCCAGAACAACGCCAAGAGCGGCATCAACCTGGTGCAGACCGCCGAGGGCGCCCTCCAGGAAGTCCACGATATGCTCAACCGTATGGTCAAGCTGGCCGACCAGTCCGCCAACGGCACCTACGACGACACCGTGGACCGCACCCAGCTCCAGAAGGAAGTCTCCCAGCTCCAGGACGAGATCAACCGCATCGCCGACAGCGCCAACTTCAACGGCATCAAGTTGCTGGACGGCTCCCTGGACGCGGGCACCGTGGGTGGCAAGAGCGCCCCCGTAGTGACCGGCCTGGACACCGACACCGTAGCCGCCACCAAGAGCTCCTCCGTGCTGGCGGCGCTGACTGCACATACCGGCACTCTGAACGATGGCGAGACCCTTTCCCTGACCGTGAACTACACCGACACATCCGGGGCGGAAAAGGCCGAGACGCTGACTGTTTCTTACGTGGATGACGGCGCCAAGGGCAAGCTGGTCACTGGCGATGGGAAAGAGTTTACCTTGGCAGGAACTGCGGGGCAGCCCACTGCTGATGAACTGGGCAAAGCGTTTGCGCAGGCCGCCAAGGAGAACAGCACCATTGGTGGTATGTTCAAGGTCTCCAACAACACCGGCGCGCTGACCTTCGCTGCCAAGGCCGGTGGCTCCTTCCCTGTTGTCCGCTCCGCCAGCGTTGATTTCACCGCTACCGCCGTGAACCAGGATACCAAGGAAGTAATCAAGTCCACCGTCACCGCCGGCGCGGATGCGTATGAGGAATATACTGTTACCGCTGACGATATCGGCAAGGTGTTCACCGTCAACGGCCAGTCCTTCGCCTTCGTGAACAGCGAGGCTGACGCCTACAAACTGGGTAGCAACGTGCACTGTGTGAAGCTTGCCACCGCCGATACGATTGCCACGGGTGATCTGAGCGAAATGGCCAAGGTCATCGAGGGCAAGACCGGCTACAAGCCCAGCGTGAACGGCACCAAGTTCGAGTTCAAGGCGGCCGCCACCCTTGGCAGCAGCGGCAAGGGCGGCCTGACCCTCCAAATCGGCGACACCAGCGACAGCTTCAACCAGCTCAAGGTGTCCATCGCCGACTGCCACACCAAGTCCCTGGGTATCGCGGGCGTGAATATTGCCAGCCAGGAAGGCGCCGCCGCCGCGGTGGACGTGATTAAGGCCGCCATTAACAAGGTGTCCGACATCCGCGGTACGTTGGGCGCGACCCAGAACCGTCTGGACCACACCATCAACAACCTGTCGGTCATGACCGAGAACATCCAGGACGCCGAGAGCACCATCCGCGACGTGGACGTGGCCGAAGAGATGATGGCCTACACCAAGAACAACATCCTGATCCAGTCGGCGCAGGCCATGCTGGCGCAGGCCAACCAGGTTCCGCAGGGCGTTCTGCAGCTGCTGCAATAAGCCTTTCGGGTTTGTTTTTGGCAAACAGCAAAAACCATTTTACGGGGCGGGCCGTTTTGGCCCGTCCCTTTTCATATGCAGGGGGCGAATGCCCCTTTTCCTTTTTATAAAAGAAAAGGGGTTTTAGATTTGTTCCCCCTTACGGGGCAGAGGGGGAAACTTCGTAGTTCTTTTGTTTCCGAACAAAAGAACCAAAAGTCGGCACGGGGTGCTCCCCACAGCAACCGCTTCGCTGGGTTGCAGCGGGGGCCCCGGGAAATAAACTCGCTCGGTCGGCGCAGCCGCCCTGCGCGCACGCCGGCACCGGCCGGCGACTCGCTTTCGCTCGTAATGGCTCGCTCCGCTTAGGTCGTGGCCCCCCGTGACCCCCCATTGACAACCTTCTACGGATATACTGCCGCCAGATTAGCCACAGCAAAGTACAGGCTAGCCCGGCGGTTTTACTTGCGTAAAAGTTCGTCAACGGGGGAGCCGCGAGGGGGCAACGACCCGGGCGGAGCCGCCACAGCCGGCCCCCTC
>CANEGK010000027.1 GCA_947427035.1 uncultured Clostridium sp. | reverse complement strand
TCCTGTTTTTTGATTCGGACATTGTCCATACTCCGAATATGCTGCGGCGACTGGCTTCAGGAGGATTTCCTGGTCATCATAACGACAATTTTCGTCAGGCTTCCCTATTTTTCCCTTTGCTTTAAAAAACCGGAAAAGAATCCATTCTTTTCCGGTTTTTTATGCGATATATAAATATTTATACCAGTTTTAACTCTTTTAACGCAGTTCGTGGACAAAAATGCCTGAGAGAAGCTTAGGCTCGAACCATGTGCTCTTCGGGGGCATAATTTTGCCCGCATCGGCAATGGCAAACAGATCGCTCATGCTGGTGGGGCACATGGCAAAAGCCACGGCCGCGCCGCCGTCCACGCGTTTTTCCAGTTCCTTCAAGCCGCGGATGCCGCCGACAAAGTCGATACGCTTGTCAACGCGCGGATCGCCGATGCCCAGAACCGGGGTCAACAGGTTTTTCTGCAAAATGGCAACATCCAGCTGCTCGACGACATCATCCGCGTTGAAGGTGCCGGGTTTGGCCGACAGCAAATACCACTGCTTGTCCAGATACATGCCAAAGGTATGCTTTTTCTGCACGTCGGTCTTGCCCTGCGCATCGTTGCCCAAAGCCTTGGCCAGCTTTTCAACCTCGAACTTTTCGCCGATTTTGCTCAGGAATTCGTCCTTGCTCAAGCCGTTAAGATCGGCCACAACACGGTTGTAATCCATGCAGTACAGCTGCTCATCGGGGAAAAGCACGCACAGGAAGTAGTTGAACTCTTCATCGCCGGTATAATCGGGGTTCTGTGCGCGGCGCTTGCGGCCGATACGAACAGCGCTGGCGCTGCGGTGATGCCCGTCGGCAATATACAGCGAATCGGTGTCTTTAAACTCCTTTTCGAGTGCGGCAATGGCGTCGGGGCACGAGATGACCCACACAGTCTGCTGCACTTCTTCAAACATAAAGTCATAAAGCGGGGCCGATTCCATCGCTTTGGCGACGATTTCATTGATGCCCTGGCGAGCGCGATAAGCCAAAAAGACAACGCCGGTGTTGGCGTTGCAGAAGTCGACGTGATTGCAGCGGTCTTCTTCTTTTTCGGCGCGGGTCAGCTCATGTTTTTTGATGACGTTGTTCATGTAGTCGTCAATCGAAGCGCAGGCGACGATGCCGGTCTGAGCGCGGCCGTTCATAATCTGGCGCAGAACGTAAAAACAGGGCTTTTCTTCCTGAAGCAGAATGCCGTCTTTCTTCATCTGGTGGAGGTTCGAGGCAGCTTTTTCATAAACGACCTGGCTGTAATGATCGGTTTCGGGGGGCAGATCGACCTCCGAGCGGTCGACGTGCAGATAAGAATACGGGTTGCCCTTGACCATTTCGCAGGCTTCCTCATAATTCATAACGTCATAGGGGTGAGCCGTGACTTTGGCAGCCAGCTCGGGCTTCGGGCGCACTGCTTTGAAGGGTCTGACAGTTGCCATGGCGTTCAGTCTCCTTTTCAGATAGATTCGGCGAAAGGCGGGGGCGCATTTCCCCCGCCTTTGCCATTTCAATGGTGCTTATTTGTTGAAAAACTTTTCAATGATGTCGACGATTTCTTCGCCGATACGGCCCTGCGCCTCTTTGGTCGAGCCGCCGATGTGCGGGGTCAGCGAAATCTTCGGGTGCTTGAGCACGCGCTCGTTCTTGGCCGGCTCTTCGGCAAAAACGTCGAGAGCGGCGCCAGCCAGCTTGCCGGCATCCAGCGCGTCGCACAGGGCATCTTCACAGACAAGGCCGCCGCGGGCGGTGTTGATGATGAAGGCGGTCGGCTTCATGAGCGCCAGCTCGGCCGCCGTGATAACCGGCTTTTTGTCAGCCGGCATGGGGATGTGCAGCGAGACAAAGTCGGCGTTTTTCAGCACTTCGTCGCGGCTCATGCAGACATACTCTGCGGGCAGGCCCTTGATCTCAAAGATATCGGTGTAAATGACCTTCATGCCCAGGGCAACGGCGCGCTTGGCCAGCTCCTGCGAAATGCGGCCCATGCCGATGAGGCCGAGGGTCTTGCCGTTGATTTCAGTGCCTTCGTATTTTTTCTTGTTCCACTCGCCGTTTTTCATGGTGACGTTGGCGATGCCGATATAACGGGCCATCGAGAGCATGTGGCCCAGCACCAGCTCGGCGACCGAGGCCGACGAGGCGCGCGGGGTGTTGTTGACCTTAATGCCCTTTTCTTCGGCGTATTTGACGTCGATGTTGTCGACGCCGACGCCGCCGCGGATGACCAGCTTGAGACGGCCGCCTTCGACAGCCGAATCAATGATGGGCTGGCGGACCTTGGTCGCGCTGCGGACGACCAGAACGTCATACTCCTTGACCTTCTGGGCCAGCTCTTCGGGCTCGTAAAACTGCTCGGTGACCTCGTACCCCTTTTCACGCAGGGAAGCGACGGCCGCTTTTTCCATGCCGTCGGAAGCAAGGACTCTAATCATGGCAAACATTCCTTTCCTGTTCGTTTTTCGTCTTATTTGCTGTGTTCGGCTTCAAACTTTTTGAGGAAGTCGACGAGAGCCACGACGCCCTCCTTGGGCATGGCGTTGTAGATGGAAGCGCGCAGGCCGCCGACGCTCTTGTGGCCCTTGAGGTTGTCAAAGCCGGCCTTCTTCGAAGCGGCGACGACTTCGGCGTCCATCTCGGCCGACTCGGTGACAAACGGGACGTTCATCAGCGAGCGGTCTTCCTTGCGGACCGAGCCGGTGAACATCTTGGACGAGTCGAGGAAGTCGTAGAGGATGGCGGCTTTCTCGCGGTTCATCTGATCCATGACGGACAGGCCGCCCAGGTTCTTCAGATACTTGAAGACCTTGCCGCAGCAGTAGATGGCCCAGCAGTTGGGAGTATTATACAGCGAAGCGCCGTCCGCATGGGTCTTATAGGACAGATAGGTCGGTACCTTGGAGTCGATGTCCTCACGGATGAGGTCTTCACGGATGATGACGACGCTCATGCCGGCGGGGCCGACGTTTTTCTGCACGCCCGCCCAGATGAGGCCGTAGTCGGAAACATTGCAGGGCTTGGACAGGAACATGGAGCTCTGGTCGGAAACCAGGACGTGGCCCTTGGTGTTGGGCAGCTTCTGCCAGGTGGTGCCGTTGATGGTCTCGTTTTCGCAGATATAGACATAGTCGGCGTCGGCGGGGATGTCAAGATCCGAGCAGTCGGGGATATAGGAGAAGTTTTTGTCCTTGCTCGAGGCGATGACGGTGACTTCACCGAACTTTTTGGCTTCGGCAATGGCCTTCTTGGACCAGGAGCCGGTCTCGACGTAGCAGGCTTTGCCGTTTTTCATCAGGTTCATGGGAACCATGGCGAACTGCAAAGTGCCGCCGCCCTGGACGAAGAGCACCTTATAATTGTCGGGAATGCCCATCAGCTCGCGCAGGTCTTTCTCGGCCTCGTCGATGATCTGCTGGAACACCTTCGAGCGATGGCTCATTTCCATGACGCACATGCCGCTGCCGCGGTAGTTCATCATTTCGTCGCGGATTTCCTCCAGAACCGGCTCGGGCATCATGGCGGGGCCCGCAGAGAAATTGAAAGTGCGCTCGTACTTCATAGCTGTCTCCTCCTGTTTGTTGTCAAGAAATATCTTGGAATTACCTTGTTTCTTTATCAAATATAGTCTATCATTATTACAGGGAACAAGCAATATCTTTATTGACCAGTTTTTATCACTCCGCAATTGGCGCAATCCACCAATTCGATAAAAATCCCGCAGTTTTTTGAACATTGCGCGGGGGTTCTTCATCAGTTTACCCAATTTTCACTTTTTTGTTTCAGACTGGAAAGGAGCGGAAAACCATGGCACAGGTATACGGGAACTTGACGGAGCTTATCGGCGCAACCCCTCTTTTGCGGCTGAACCGCCTGGAACGGGCCTATGGCTGCCGCGGCGAGCTGTACGGTAAACTGGAATGCTTAAACCCCGGCGGCAGCCTGAAAGACCGCGCCGCGCTGCGCATGGTAACCGCCGCCATGGAGCGGGGCGAGCTGCCGGAAAACGGCGTTGTCGTTGAACCGACGGGCGGCAACTGCGGCGTGGCGCTCAGCATGGTGTGCGCCGCGCTGGGATTGAAATGCATTCTTGTCATGCCGGAAAACATCGACCCGCAGCGGATTGAAAACATCCGCGCTTACGGCGCCGAAATCGTCATGACCCCGCCGGCCGAAGGCATGTCGGGCGCCATGGAAAAGGCCCGCGCCATCCGCGACAGCACGCCGGGGTGCTTTATGCCGACGCAGTTTGAAAACGACGACAACTGCGAGGCCCACCGCCGCGGCACCGGGCGCGAAATTATCGAAGCGCTGGGCGCCGTCGATTTTCTGGTTGCCGGCGTCGGCTCGGGCGGCGCGCTGACCGGCTGCGGCGAAGAGATCAGGAAATACTGCCCCGACTGCCGCATTGTCGCCGTCGAGCCGGTCGACTCCCCTGTCCTGTCCGGCGGCTTTCCCGGCGGGCACGGCATTCCCGGCATCGGCGCGGGGTTTGTCCCCCCCATTCTCAACCAGTACATTTTAAACGAGGTCGTGCGCGCCCGCACGCCGGACAGTCTGCGCACGGTGCGCGATCTGGCGCGGCTTGAAGGCGTTCTGTGCGGCCCGTCGTCGGGCGCGGCGCTGACCGCCGCCGTCGCCATCGCGCAGAAGGAAGAGAACACGGGCCGGCATATCGTCGTCATTCTTCCTGACAACGGCGAAAAATATCTGTAGCCCCACTTCTTTACCCGCCGCTCCGCTCCCCATTTGACAGGATTTTTAAAGTGTGCTATAATCAATTTGACAGATGAATAGGACGCCATTATCCAGAGATGAGGTAGAGAGTCAGCTCGATGACCTCACGCCAACCGGCCTATGTGCAAAGGTGGCAACGCTGACATCGATAAGGAGTGGTCTTTGGTTTTTCAGAGGGCTCCTTTTCGGGAGTCCTTTTTGTTTGTTCTATTATATCTTGGAAAGGACAAATGACAAATGGCACACATGGCTAACCGTATTTTTACTTCTGAAAGCGTCACCGAAGGGCACCCCGACAAGGTGTGCGATCAGATTTCCGACTCGATTCTCGACAACATTCTGTCAAAAGACCCCGTCGCCCACGTCGCCTGCGAAACCATCGCCACCACCGGCATGGTGCTGGTCATGGGTGAAATTTCGACAAACTGCTATGTTGACATCCCCTCGACCGTGCGCAGCACGCTTGAGCACATCGGCTACACCGGCGCGCAGGCCGGTTTTGATTGCCATACCTGCGCCGTTTTGACGGCCATTGACGAACAGTCGCCCGATATCGCCATGGGCGTCAACAACGCCGTTGAAAACCGCATGAAGGGCGGCGACCGCTATGATCTCATCGGCGCGGGCGACCAGGGTATGATGTTCGGCTTTGCCTGCCGCGAAACCGAAGAGCTGATGCCCGCCCCCATTACCTTCGCCCACAACCTGACGCGCCGCCTGGCCGCGGTGCGCAAATCGGGCCGGCTGCCCTTTGTCATGCCCGACGGCAAAAGCCAGGTCACCGTCCGCTATGACGAAAACGGCGTGCCCTGCCATATTGACACCGTCGTCATTTCGACCCAGCACAGTGCCGACGTCAGCCTGGATACGCTGCGCGACGCCCTGATTGAAGAGGTCGCCCGCCCGTCGCTGCCCAAAAACCTGATTGACGGCGACACCCGTTTTCTCATCAACCCCACCGGCCGCTTTGTTCTGGGCGGACCGGCTGCCGACAGCGGCCTGACCGGCCGCAAGCTCATCGTCGATACATATGGCGGCTACGCCCGGCACGGCGGCGGCGCTTTTTCGGGCAAGGACCCGACCAAGGTCGACCGCTCGGCCTCGTATATGGCCCGCTATGTGGCCAAAAACCTGGTGGCCGCCGGCCTGTGCGACCGCTGCGAGCTGCAGTTTGCCTATGCCATCGGCGTGGCGCGCCCCGTCTCGGTGTTTGTCGACACCTTTGGCACCGGCAAGCTGAGCGACGACAAGCTGGCCGCTCTGGCGCAGGAAAAGTTTGATCTGCGCCCCGCCGCCATCATGGACACCCTCGGTCTGCGCGCCCCCATCTACCGCCAGACGGCGGCTTACGGCCACTTCGGCCGTCCCGACCTCGACCTGCCGTGGGAGCGCACCGACCGCGCCGCGGAACTTGCACAGTACGCCAAATAATCGGGTTTTTGAAAATAAGGAGGGTTTTGGCATGGACATGCGATTTGTCGACCTGCACTGCGACACCATCGGCGAGCACATCGCCCGCTCAACCGGCGCCGTCACTCTGCGCCGCAACGACGGGCACATTGACATCGAAAAGCTGCAAAAAGGCGGCGCACTGGCACAGTTCTTCGCCATCTTCATCCCCACGCACGCCGAAGCCGAGCAGGCCGGGCTCAAGCTGACGCCTTACGAGTATTTCAATTTCGTCTTTGACGCCTATCAGCGCGAGATGAAAGCCAATGCAGACGCCATCGCCCCGGCCATGAATTACGGCGACATCATGGCCAACCGGGGGAAGGGCCTCATTTCTTCGGTGCTGACCATTGAGGACGGCGTGCCCATTGACGGCAAAATGGAGCGCATCGACGAATTTTACCAAAAGGGCGTGCGCCTTATCACTCTGACGTGGAATTACGAAAACTCCCTCGGCTTTCCCAACAGCCGCGACAGTGAAAAAATGCAGCTCGGCCTCAAGCCCTTTGGCATTGACGCCGTCCGCCGCATGAACGAGCTGGGCATTCTCGTCGACGTGTCCCACCTGTCCGACGGCGGGTTTTACGACGTGGCCAAGTATTCGCAAAAGCCCTTTGTCGCTTCCCATTCATGCGCACGCGCGCTGTGCAGCCATCCCCGCTGCATGACGGACGATATGCTCCGCCTGCTGGGCGAAAAGGGCGGCGTCTGTGGCATCAATTTCTGCGCCGCCTTCCTGCGTGAGGATTCGAACGACACCACCATCGCCGACATTGTCTGGCACGCCCGGCACATCGCCCAGGTCGCCGGCGTCGACGCGCTGGCGCTCGGTTCGGACTTTGACGGCATCGGCAGCAATCTTGAGTTTAAAGATTACACCGGGATGCCGCGCATCGCCGACGCGCTCGGCCGGCACTTCACCGCCGCCGAGGTCGACAAAATCTGTTCGGGCAATGCGCTGCGCGTCATTCGCGAAAGCATGAAATAAAAAGCCTGACGGCAACGCCGCCGGGCAGCAGGGCCGCCGGGGGAAGCGTCCGCTTCTCTCCGGCGGCCTTTTTTCATCTTTGCTTCCTGCAATTCCCGCTTTTTGACCGGAATATACAGGTTTAACACTGTATAGATATAGAAGAACGGAGGTGCACGACATGAAAATTTATGATATTGCCCGTGTCAGCTCTCAGCTGCTGCTTGACCCCGCAGGGCAGATTGCCCAGTGCGAAGAGGCGCTCTGCCGTCAGATTGAAGAAACGGCAGCCCGTGTGGCGCGCGCGCCGCAAACATCGCCCGTCCTGCTGCTTTCCGGCCCGTCGGGCGCAGGGAAGACAACGGCGGCCCGGCTGCTGGCCGGCGCGCTGGCCCGGCAGGGGCGGCCGGGGCGGGCGCTGTCGATGGACGACTACTTTCTGGGGCATTCCGAAGGCCCTCTGCCCGTCGACGAGTTCGGTGAAATCGACCTTGAATCGCCCGAACGGCTCGATATCCCCCTGCTGCAAAACCACTTAGCGCGCCTGCGTGCGGGACAGGCCGTCGACGTTCCTGTTTTTGATTTCAGCCGACAGGAGCGCGCCGAGTGTACGCGCGCTTTTGCGCTGGAATCGAACGAAATCGCCGTTGTCGAAGGCATTCACGCCCTCAACCCCGCGGTGACCGGCGGCGTCGACCCCGGCGTTTATGCCGATGCCGGGGCTGCCTTCCGCGCGCCGGACGGCGCCGTTTTGTACCCCGAGCAGCTGCGGCTTCTGCGCAGGCTGAGCCGCGACCGCATTTTCCGCGGCCGCCCGGTGGAAGACACCCTTTCGCTTTACGCCAGCGTCGGACGGGGCGAGCGGAAAAACATCGTCCCCTACCGCGGCCGCGCCGCCGTCTGCATTGAAACCGGCATGGCCTACGAGCTGGGCCTGTACCGCACGCTGGTGCTCCCCTGGCTGCCCGATGACGGCCCTTACGCCGCATTGTGCGCCGAACTGCGGTTCTTTTTGCAGCAGGCTCTGCCCGTACAGCCCTCGGCTGTGCCGCACGACTCCCTTCTGCGTGAATTCATTGGGCAGGAAGGGCTTTAATGCTCCCGATGCAGCGATACCTCGCCGCCCGGAAGCGCGATGCGCCCGCCCCCTCGTTCGACGACCAGGCGGCCCTTTTCATCGATGGCAACGGCGCGGGCTTCATACGCTTCGGCCCCGATGGGTCGGACGGTCACACACTGCCCCGGCAGCGGGCAATGGCGGCGATAGTAGACGAGCAGAGTTTCAAAATCCTCGTCCAGACACTTTTCCAGCTCGTTTAAGACAGCAGCGGCCAGCGCGTTTTTGTCGGTATCCGCCGGCAGCGCGCCGGCAATGTCTTGCAGCGCGGGCGGGAAGCCGCCCCCGACATTGACGCCGATGCCGCAGACGGCGCCGGTGATGGCGCCTGTCTCCAGCTCGCACACCCCTTCGGTCAAAATGCCGCAGATTTTGCGGCCGTCCAGCAGCAGGTCGTTGACCCACTTGATTTCGCAGGTCAGCCCGCACAGCGCGGCGACGGCGCGATGAACGGCGGCGGCAGCGCGGATGGTGACCTGCGCGGGGTCAAAATCGCGCGTTAGCAGCACAGACAGATAGACGCCCCCGTCCTGCGGCGAGTGAAAGCTGCGCCCCAGCCGGCCGCGGCCTGCCGTCTGCCGGCGCGCCAGTACTGTTTCGCCGTGAACGCCGCCGGACGCCGCCCTTTCGCGCAGCACAGCGTTTGTCGAGCCGACTTCGTCCAGCACCGTCATGGCGCGCCCCAGCGCGCGCGTTGTCAAAAGATTCTGGACAAGACAGCGCCGTACCCGGTTGGGCGCGTCCAGCAGCCGGTAGCCGCCGCCGGCGGCGCTTTCGATGACAAAGCCTTCGGCCCGCAGGGCTTCGACGGCCTTCCAAACCGCGGCGCGGGTGACGTTCAGTTCGTCCCCCAGCTCCTGCCCCGAAACACGCCCGGGCTGTGCCTGCGCCAGCCGGGCGAGGATTCTTTCTTTCACATGCCTCACTCCTTTGGCCTATCATATCACGCTGCCGCGCCCCTGCGCAATACGGCCGGATTTGCTTTTCAGCAGCTTTCGGTGCTCCCCCTTCAAGGGTCGACACGACAAACTCCGCATTGGCATACCCGATTGCCCGATAACCCGGTCAATGCAGGCTCAATTTTCAGTCTATAATTCACATCAGGTTGCAAAAAAGCGCCCCATATGGGGCGCTTTTCATCACGCTGTTTTTTATTTTCGGCGCAGAACGGGCGCAAGGATTTCGTGCAGCGCAAGGGGAATCATGGCGACCAGCGTCAAAACGCCCCATTCGCGCAGCGTCAGCTCGATCGTTCCGAACACCTGGGTCAGGAAGTGTATTTCGGTCACGGCGATTTGCAGCGCAAAGCCAAAGACAACGGCCAGAATCATGACGCGGTTTTCCAGGTGGTTCATACGGAAAATCGAGCGCTTGACGTTGCGCATTCCGATGGCATGAAATAGCTGAGAAATGCCGAGCACGGTAAAAGCATAGGTCTGTGCGCGCATGAGCAGCGCGGGGTTTTCCAGCGCGGCGCGGATGGCCGAAAGCGAAAGCGACTGCCCGCCCTGTGCGATGGCCTGTAGCGGCGCCCACAGAAAAGCGCCGAGCGTCAGGCAGCCGATGGCGATGCCGTAAAAAGCGGTGATGAAAATGCCGCCGTGGGCAAACAGGCTTTCTTTGGGGTCGCGAGGCGGGACCTTCATGCAGTTGGGATCGCCCGAATCAACGCCGAGGGCCAGACCGGGCAGAGAGTCGGTGATGAGGTTGATCCACAGGATGTGAATGGCCTTGAGCGGCGCGGCCAGACCGGCGGCGATGGATACGAACATGGTCAGCACTTCGCCGAAGTTGCTCGACAGCAGGAAAAGCACCGATTTTTTGATGTTCTGGTAGATGTTGCGGCCCTCGCGCGCCGCCTTTTCAATGGTGGCGAAGTTGTCGTCGGTCAGCACCATATCAGCGGCGCCTTTGGCGACGTCGGTGCCCGTAATGCCCATAGCAACGCCGATATCGGCCGCTTTGAGCGAGGGCGCGTCGTTGACGCCGTCACCCGTCATCGAGACGATATAGCCCTTTGAGCGCAGAGCCGAGACGATCATGACCTTATGCTCGGGCGACACACGGGCGAACACACGCACGTTGTCGATGACTTTGGCCAGCTCTTCGACGCTCATTTTGTCCAGCTCGCCGCCCGACATACACTGCTCCGGAGCGTCGGCAATACCCAGCTCGTGCGCGATGGCGTAGGCCGTGTCGCGATGGTCGCCGGTGATCATGACGGTGCGGATGCCCGCATGTTTAAAGCTTTCAACGGCGTCGCGCGCCTCGAGCCGCGGCGGGTCTATCATGCCGACCAGGCCGACAAAGGTCAAATCCTTTTCCGTCGCGCTGTCGTCGCCCAGCTTCTGTGCCAGGGCCAGCACGCGCAGCGCGTCGGACGCCATGCTGTTGGACGCGGCCATGATGTCTTTTTTGTCCTGCTCGGTGATGGGCCGCGTCTCGCCATTCAGCAGAATGCCGGTGCAGCGCGGCAGCATGACGTCGACGGCGCCCTTGGTAAAGGCGACGACGCGGCCGCGCTGCTCGTCGCGGTGCACCGTCGTCATCATTTTGCGGCCGGAGTCGAAAGCCTGCTCGTTGATGCGCGGCATACATTCTTCAATGCCCTCGCGGGTCAGGTTAAAGCGCTCGCCCATGTCGAGCAGCGCCAGCTCGGTCGGGTCGCCGACGCGGTTGCCGCCCTTTGTACTGGCGTCGTTGCACAGGATAAAGCCCTGCAAAAAGGCGTCGTCCTGATCGGGCGCCATCGCGTTGGCGGCGTCGATTTTGCCGTTATAATAAATGCGGGTGACCGTCATTTTGTTCTGCGTCAGCGTGCCCGTCTTGTCAGAGCAGACAATGCTGACGGCGCCCAGCGTTTCGACAGCGGGCAGGCGGCGTACAATGGTGTTGACCTTGACCATCCGCCCGACGCCCAGCGCCAGCACGATGGTGACGACGGCGGGCAGCCCTTCCGGAATGGCGGCGACGGCCAGGGAGATAGCGGTCAGCAGCATTTCCGTCACCGGCCGATCCTGTACCACCGCCAGCACAAACAGCGCGGCGCAGATGCCGACGGCCAGAATGCCCAGCACCTTGCCAAGGTCGGCCAAGCGCTTTTGCAGCGGGGTCATTTCATCGGGCGCTCCGCCCAGCATGGACGCGATGCGGCCGATTTCAGTGTTCATGCCGGTGGCGACGCAGACGCCCTCACCACGGCCGTAGGTGACCGACGTCGACGAAAAGGCCATGTTGACGCGGTCGCCCAGGCCGGCGTTTTCCGCCACGACAGTGTCGGCCTCTTTGGTGACGGGCACGCTTTCGCCCGTCAGCGCCGACTCTTCAACCTTTAAATTGATTGCCGTGACAAGCCGCAGATCGCACGGCACGACGCGCCCGGCCTCGAGCACGACAATGTCGCCGGGCACCAGCTGTTCGGCCGGTATTTCACACAAAACGCCCTCGCGCCGTACCAGCGCCGACGGGGACGAAAGCTTTTTCAGGGCGTCGAGCGCGTCCTGCGCCTTGCCTTCCTGCACCATGCCGACGACGGCATTGAGCATGACGACGAACAGGATGATCACTGCGTCGGAAAACTCGCGGAGGAAACAGGAAACGGCAGCGGCGGCAAAAAGAATGTAAATCATGGGGTCGTTGAGCTGCGACAGAAACATTTGCAGCCGGCTTTTCCCCTTTTTCTCCTCCAGCCGGTTGGCGCCATATTGCCCCAGGCGGCTCTGCGCTTCGCCGGTGCTCAGGCCGGCTTCGCTCGTCACGCCCAGTGTCTGCAAAACCTCTTGGGCGCTTTTGTCGTGGTACATGTTGACAGCTCCTTTTTCAGAATGAAAATAGTGTGTGCGCACGGCGCACAGGCATACGCGCGGACTGTAAAAAAGACTCTTGGCGCTGAACTGCGCCAAGAGTCTCGTTACCTGTTCGGACACCGCACCAGAGGCCGCACGGCCCCACGCTGTTGATCACGGTGTTTAAAACTACTCCCTCCGGGATATTCGATTGCGATTATTCTACCGCAGAAAGCGGCGGCTGTCAAGGGGGATTTTTCAGCGGGCCTGCGCTTTGATTTCGGCCGCCAGCCCGTCTTCCCCGCACTGGACGACAACGGTGCTGCCGGGGGCGATGTCGCGCTCGATCATCAGGCGGGCGATGGGCGTTTCCACCTCGCGCTGGATGAGCCGCTTGAGGGGCCGCGCGCCAAAAACAGGATCGTAGCCGTGCTCGACAATATAATCCTTGGCGCTGTCGCACACCTCGAGCGAAAGCTGCTGCGCACGCAGCCGCTTGTGCAGATCGGCCAGAAGCAGGTCGACAATTTTGGTGATCTCTTCCCGCGTCAGCGGCTTGTAGAAGACGATTTCGTCCAATCGGTTCAAAAACTCCGGCCGGAACTGCACCCGCAGCAGGCCCTCGACGCGTTTGCGCGCTTCTTCGGACAGTTCGCCGCCCGACTGCACGCTTTCCAGAATGTCGGCCGAGCCCAGGTTGCTCGTCAGAATGATAATGGTGTTTTTAAAATCGACGGTGCGGCCCTGGCTGTCGGTGATGCGGCCGTCGTCCAACACCTGCAAAAGCACATTGAAGACGTCGGGGTGCGCCTTTTCCACCTCGTCAAACAGCACGACGCTGTAGGGCCTGCGGCGCACGGCCTCGGTCAGCTGGCCGCCTTCCTCGTACCCGACATATCCCGGAGGCGCGCCGATAAGGCGCGAGACCGAGTATTTTTCCATATACTCGCTCATATCAATGCGCACGATGTTGCGTTCGTCGTCAAACAGCGCTTCGGCCAGCGCGCGCGCCAGCTCGGTCTTGCCGACGCCGGTCGGGCCCAGGAACAGGAAGGACCCGATGGGCCGGTCGGGGTTCTGAATACCTGCGCGCGAACGCAGGATGGCGTCGGCCACCTTCTGCACCGCTTCGTCCTGCCCAATGACGCGCTTGTGCAGGATTTCATCAAGATGCAGCAGCTTTTCGCGCTCGCCCTCCATCAGCTTGGCGACGGGAATCCCCGTCCACCGCGCGACGATACGGGCGATTTCCTCTTCCGTCACCTTGTCGCGCAGCAGGTTGCTGCCCTGATCGTACTGCTCGGCCAGCTCTTCCTGCTCGCGCAGCTGCTTTTGCAGCTCGGGCAGGCGGCCGTATTTGATTTCGGCGGCGCGGTTTAAGTCATATTCGCTTTCGGCCCGCTCCATCTGCGCGCCCAGCTGTTCGATTTCACCGCGCAGCTTCTGCACCGTTTCAATGGCCTTTTTCTCGTTTTCCCATTTGGCGCGCATGGACTGCATTTCGTCGCGCATTTCGGCCAGCTCTTTCTGGATTTCCTGCAAATGTTCCTGCGCCAGCTGCCCGCTCTCTTTTTTGAGCGCCGCTTCCTCGATTTCGTGCTGCATGATTTTGCGCGAAATCTCGTCCAGCTCGGCGGGCATGGAATCGATTTCGGTGCGGATCATGGCGCACGCTTCGTCGACCAGATCGATGGCCTTGTCGGGCAGGAAGCGGTCGGAAATATAGCGGTTGGACAGCGTTGCCGCCGCTATCAGGGCGCTGTCCTGAATCTTGACGCCGTGGAAGACCTCATACCGCTCTTTCAGCCCGCGCAGAATGGAAATGGTGTCCTCCACCGTCGGCTCGGGCACCAGCACCGGCTGGAAACGCCGTTCGAGCGCCGCATCTTTTTCGATATACTGGCGGTATTCGTTTAAGGTGGTGGCGCCGATGCAGTGCAGCTCGCCGCGGGCCAGCATGGGCTTGAGCAGATTGCCGGCGTCCATGGCCCCTTCGGTTTTGCCGGCGCCGACAATGGTGTGCAGCTCATCGATGAAGAGGATGATTTTGCCCTCGCTCTTCTTGACCTCGTTCAGCACGGCCTTGAGCCGCTCTTCAAACTCGCCGCGGAACTTGGCGCCCGCCACCAATGCGCCCATGTCGAGTGCAAAAATCCTGCGGTCTTTGAGGCCGGCGGGCACGTCGCCGCGCACAATGCGCAGGGCCAGCCCTTCGACAATAGCCGTCTTGCCGACGCCCGGCTCGCCGATCAGACAGGGATTGTTTTTGGTTTTGCGGGACAGAATGCGAATGACGTTGCGGATTTCGCCGTCGCGGCCGATGACCGGGTCCAGCTTCTGCGCCCGCGCCCGCTCGACGAGATCCTGCCCGTATTTTTTGAGCGCGTCATAGGTGTCCTCGGGCGTGTCGCTCGTCACGCGGGCCGAACCCCGGATTTCCTTGAGCGCGGCCAGAAAACCCTGCTCGGCGATATTGAACCGCGCCAGCAGCGCCCGCGTTTCCATCGAGGGCTTGGTAATCAGCCCGAGCATCAAATGCTCGACCGAGACGTATTCGTCGTGCATCCGCTCGGCCTGGGCCTCCGCTTCGTTTAATGCATTGTCCACCTCGCGCGCGATATAAATCTTATCCTGCTCGCGCCCGCCGCCCGAAACCTTGGGCAGCCGTTCGACGGCGCCGCGCACCTCGCGGCCAAAAGCCTGCGCATCGACGCCCATTTTGGCCAGCAGCTGGGCGCACAGGCTGTCCGGCTCGCTCGTCAGAGCGGCGATCAAATGCTCCTGCTCGACCTGTGAATTGCCATATTCCACGGCCATGCGCTGCGCGTTCTGGATGGCTTCGGCCGATTTCTGCGTCAATTTCTGTACATTCATCTGCATTTCACTCCTTTATGATGACAAAGGGCCGCCGCGGCGCGCCCGTCCTGCGCGCTCACAGCAGCGGCCTGCCCGCCTTGAGATAGCCGGCGTAGCGCCGGCCGACCTCGGCGGCCGCTTTTTTTTCGTCGTCGAGATTTTCAAAATAAAGCCGCAGCGCGTCGTCAAACAAAATGACATAATCGGCGATGCACTCGCCCAGCGACTGCGCGCTCAGGCCCTGCTCTTCCGGCTGCAAAAGGCGGGTGTACCGCCCCGGCTCAATGTCGGCCTGCACGCCGCTTCGCAGGCGATTTTCCAGCCCATTCCACAGGGTGAAAAACCGCTCGGCGTCGCCCAGCAGCACCTCGCTGCGGGTTCGCAGCTGCGCCCGCAGGCGGCCGGCCGCCCCGTTCTGCGCCCGAAACAGCTCGATCGAGTAGCGCACAGTGGGGTTGTACCGATACCGGAGGGCCGAACGCAGCACCATGCCGCCGCCCGACGGCGGCGCGACCAATTGCATTTCGCCCCCTGTGCCGAGCAAGCGGCGGGCGGAGTCGAGCACCTGCTGCATGTGCATTTCCGGTGTGGTATAGGACAGGTATTCGGCCAGAATCTCGTTGATCAGCCCCGAGCGGCTCTGCCCGCGCGCATAGGCCGCGCGATCCAGCCTTTCGACCAGCTCGTCGATCAGCACCAGGCTGTATACGCTTTTGTCCATGACGCCCCTCTCCTTTCTATGCATAAATTATAACACGCATTATTAATTTGTCAATAGTTTTATATAATTATTTTTACACGTTTTGCAAAAGCCCTCTGGTGTCTATTGTGTGCCGTTTTTACCCCCCGTACTCGGGCGGCCAAAGGTTTCCCCCGCTCTTCCCTTCTACCGGTCGTTATAGAATGGCGCCTTTGTACATAAAGCAGCCGCAAGCCGGGCATTTATCCCCGGCGGTCTTGCAACATACGCCGATTTCTGGTACACTGGAAGCATATGAAAAGCCTTTTTACCATTTTATAGACAGGCAGGTGTCAGCATGGAAAAAAATCAGGCAGTGCGCGTCTTTGCCGAGGAAATCCGCGTCGAGACGCTCAGGGAATTTGCCGCGCTGGGCTTTGGCCACGTCGGCGGCGCCATGTCCATTGTAGAAGCGCTGGCCGTTTTGTACGGCGGTGAAATGCGCATCGACCCCAAAAATCCCCAGTGGCCGGAACGCGACCGGCTGGTCATGTCCAAGGGCCACGCCGGCCCGGCGCTTTACGCGACACTGGCGCTCAAGGGGTACTTCCCCCGCGAGGTGCTGAAGACCCTCAACCAGGGCGGGACCATTCTGCCCAGCCACTGCGACCGGCTCAAAACGCCCGGCGTCGACATGACGACCGGCTCGCTCGGCCAGGGCATTTCGCTGGCCTGCGGCCTGACGCTGGGCAACCGCATCCAGGGCCGCGACAGCTACACCTATCTGGTGCTGGGCGACGGCGAGTGCAACGAGGGCCAGGTGTGGGAGGGCGCCATGTTTGCCGCCCACTTCAAGCTCAGCCATCTGATTGGCTTTGTCGACCTCAACAAGCAGCAGCTGGACGGAAAGTGCGACGACGTCATGCACATGGGGGACATGGTCGACAAGTTCGAAAGCTTCGGCTGGCTGACCAAAAAGGTCGACGGCCACAACGTCGACGAGATTCTGGACGCCATTCACGCCGGCAAGGCGCAGGATGAAAAGCCCGTCATGATCATTCTGGACACCATCAAGGGCAACGGCTGCGAGTTCGCGCTGCAAAAGTTCCCCAACCACCATATCGCCTTCAAGCCGGAGGAAATCGCGCCGTCCATTGAAAAGGCCGAGGCCGTTCTGGCCCGGGTCAGGGGGGAATAAGCATGAGCTACACCGTAAAAAGCGCCTTTGAAAAAGAGACGGTCGAAATGCGCTCCGTCTATGTCAACACCCTTCTCGAGCTGGCGCGCGAGGACAAGCGTATCTGCGTGCTCGACGCCGACCTGGTCGGCTCGTCGGGCGTCAAGCCGTTTTTCAAGGAATTCCCCGACCGCGCCATCGACTGCGGCATTCAGGAAAACAACATGATCGGCACGGCCGCCGGACTGTCGGCCGCGGGCATGGTGCCCTTCGCCCACTCCTTTGGGCCGTTTGCCTCGCGCCGCTGCGTCGACCAGATCTTCATTTCGTGCTGCTACCCCAAGCTCAATGTGCGCATTCTGGGCAGCGACCCGGGCGTTACGGCGGCGTACAACGGCGGCACGCACATGCCCTTTGAGGATATGGGGGCGCTGATGGCCATTCCGCAAATCACGCTGGTCGAGCCGTGCGACACCGTTCAGCTCGAATGGCTCGTCCGCGAATTGCAGGACGCCTACGGCGTGTTTTATATCCGTATGCTGCGCAAGCTGGCCGTCGGCATTTACGAAAAGGGATCGACCTTTGAGTTGGGCAAAATCGCCGCTCTGCGCGACGGCGCCGACGTCTGCATCGTCGCGTCCGGCATCATGGTCGGCGAAGCGCTCAAGGCCGCCGAAGCGCTGGCGGCGCAGGGCGTCAGTGCCGCCGTGCTCAACGCCTTTACCTGGAAACCCATGGACGACGAAACGCTGGCCGCCTATTCCAAAAAGTGCGGCTGCTTTGTCACCGCGGAAAACCACAACGTCATCGGCGGGCTGGGCTCGGCGGTGGCGTCGTCGCTGAGCAAAACTGCGCCCGCGCCTGTCGAGATGGTCGGCATTTACGATTCGTTCGGCGAAGTCGGCACCGAAGCCTTTCTGCGCGAGCGCTTTAACCTGACGGCCGACGCCATTGTGCGCGCCGCGAAAAAGGCCGTCGCGAGAAAATAAAAACCCCTGTCGGGGGAACAGATCATCAAGCCGTCATGCGGAAAGCGTCCGCATGGCGGCTTTTTTATCTGCGCGTAGATAGAAAGGATAAAAACCGGAGAAGCGCGGCGGCCCGGTGTGCTGTTACCATAAAGGCGTCGATAACCGGCAGGAGGTGAAAAAGACGAAAAAAGCCGTATATAAGCGCGCGTATTGCCAGAAAATGCTCGACTATTTCTCGGCGCCGCCGCAGCGCATGGAGAAAAAGATGACCTATTACCCCGACGGCAGCGTCAAGTCGGAAGAGCCGGTCCTGCTGTCCGCGCCGCTGCCCACCTTTCAGGCCTTTGCCCAGAGCGTCGGCGCGTCGGTCGCCGAGCTGAACGCATGGCGCTCGGAGCACCCGGAGTTCGACGCAGCCTGTCAGCGCGCGCAGCAGATGCAGGAAAACGCTTGGATTGTGGGCAGTCTGGCCGGGCACTACAACAGCTCGTTCGCGCAGTTTTTCGGCAAAACGGTGCTGGGTTATGGCGAGCGCGAAGACGGGGAAAAAGAGCCGCCCGTCATTACGGTGCGCGTCGTCGACTGATGGAAATCCGCATTACGCACAGGCAGCGCGATTTCATCGACGCGCAGGCCGACGAGGTGCTGTTTGGCGGCGCGGCCGGGGGCGGCAAATCGTACGGCCAGCTTATCGATGCTTTGCTGTACGCCCTGCGCTACCCGGGCTCGCGCCAGCTCATCCTGCGCCGTACCCTGCCCGAGCTGGAAAAGTCGCTCATCCGCACCGCGCAGGGGCTGTACCCGCAGGAGCTGTACCGCTACAGCGCTTCGGGGCACACCGGGCAGTTTACAAACGGCTCGCTCATCGACTTTGGCTACTGCGACCAGGAACGGGACGTTTATCGCTACCAATCCGCCGAATACGACGTCATCCGCTTTGACGAGCTGACACATTTTACCGAGAGCATGTATTTATACCTTCTCTCCAGGCTGCGGGGGGCCAACCCCTTTCCAAAGGCCGTCAAAAGCGCGACCAACCCCGGCGGCGTGGGGCACCAATGGGTCAAAAGCCGGTTTATCGACATCGGGCCGCCGGACGTTGTGCATCCGCTGCCCGGCGGAAGCCGCCTGTTCCTGCCGTCGCGCGTACAGGACAACGGTTTTCTGACCCGCGCCGACCCCGGGTATGTCCGACGGCTGCAAAACCTGCCCGAGCGCGAGAAAAAAGCGCTGCTTTACGGCGACTGGGATCTGTTTGAAGGGCAGTACTTTTCCATGTGGGACAGAGGCGTACACGTTGTAAAGCCCTTTGCCGTCCCCGGGCACTGGCGGCGGTATTTTACCATGGACTATGGCCGCGACATGCTGGCCGGACTGTGGGTGGCCGTCGACGAAAACGGCCGGGCCGTCGTTTACCGCGAGGTTTACCGGCCTGGGCTTCTGGCCGGCGAAGCGGCCGAACTGGTGCGCGCACTGTCGGCGGAACGCATTTCGGCATGGTACGCGCCGCCCGATTTGTGGAACCGCCACAGCGACACCGGCCGCAGCACGGCCGACATTTTTGCCGAAAAGGGCATCGGGCTGACGCGCGCGCAAAACGACCGGGTGCAGGGCTGGTACGATTTGGCCGAGTGGCTGCGCCCCTTTGACGACGAGCAGGGGCGGCGCACGGCGGCGCTGCGGGTTTTTGACAGCTGCTCCAACCTGATCCGCACGCTGCCGGCGCTGCGCTACGACGCACGCAACCCCAACGACACGGCGCGCGAGCCGCACGAGCTGACCCATGCGCCCGACGCCATCCGGTACTTTGCGGCCGGGCGGCCGGCTCCCGGGACGGCAGAAAGCGAGGATGATGGCGGCTTTGACCGGCAGGCCGATGATTTTCTGCATTACAGCGGCCGATGACCGCAGGAAAGAAGGAGAAAGACAGATGGAAGTTTTATTTGCCGTCGCCGGGTGCTTGGGCGCTTTTGCCCTGGGGCTGCTGGCGCGCGGAGCCGCCACACCCCCGGTGCGCGGCAGGGATCCGGCAGAGCCTGACATGCCGCCCGAGCTGGATCGGCAGTGGGAAAATTTTTTGAGCTACACCGGCCGGCCGGAAGAGGGGTGCGGACATGAGGACTGACCCCGCCGGCGTATGGGCCGAATACCAGAAGGGCGTAAGCTACAACGAGGGCATCGGGCTTTACGAGCAGGTGCGCGTCAACGAGAACTTTTATGTGGGGCGGCAATGGGAGGGGCTGTACGCCCCCGACCTGGACAAGCCGGTCATCAACGTGCTCAAGCGCGTGGTGTCCTATTTTATTTCGATGATCGTGGCCGACGACGTTTCGGTGTCTTTTACGCCCTTTCAGCAGGATGCCGGGGCCGAGCAGGCCTGCCGGGTGCTGTCGGGTGAAACGGCCCGCGTCATCGAGCAGACGGGGCTCAAGGATCTGAGCCGCGACGTCATCCGCAATGCGGCGGTCGACGGCGACGGATGCCTGTATTTTTATTTTGATCCCAATGCCGAGACGGGCGGCCCCGCCCGCGGGCGGGTGTGCGCCGAACTCATCGACAACACCGACGTGCATTTCGGCGCGCCCGGCGTGCAGGATGTGCAGAAGCAGCCCTATCTCATCATCGCCTCGCGCCGGCATATCGACGCCGTACGGCGCGAAGCGCGGGAAAACGGCTTTGACGAGACGGAGATTCTGCCCGACGGCGCGCGCGAAGGCGACCGGCCGGAGGACGACATGGTGACGGTGCTCGTCAAGCTGTGGCGCGAAGAGGGGACGGTGCGCGGCGTCAAAACAGTGGCGTCGGGCCTTCTGCGCGATGTGTGGGACACCGGCTACCGGCTGTACCCGCTGGCGTGGATGCCGTGGGACAAGGTGCGCCACAGCTTTCACGGCCAGGCGGCGCTGACCGCCGTCATCCCCAACCAAATCGCCATCAACCAGCTCTTTGCCATGGGGATCCGATCGGTCAAAATGAACGCCTTTCCCAAGATACTGTACGACAAAAGCCGCATCGCGCGCTGGAGCAACCGCGTGGGCGAGGCCATCGGCGTCGTCGGCAGCCCGTCGGAGCAGGCCATTGCAGCCAACTTCCGCGGCGGGGACATGTCGGCGCAGGTGGTGCAGCTCATCGAGCTTTTGACCCAGCGGACACTGGAGTTTATGGGCGCGTCGGACGCCGCGCTGGGCAACGTGCGGCCGGACAACACATCCGCCATCATCGCCACGCAAAAGGCCAGCGCCATGCCGCTGGAATTGCAGCGCATGGAGTTTTACCGGTTTACCGAAGAGTGTGTGCGCGTCATCGTCGACATGATGGCGGCGCATTACGGCGTGCGCCCGGCGGCGATGGAAAACGGAAAGACGGGCCTGTTTGACTTTGGCGCGCTGCGGCAGGTCAATCTGTCAACGCGTGTCGACATCGGCTCGGCGGCTTATTATTCAGAGCTTATGCAGATCGAAACGCTGGACAACCTGTTCCAGAAGGGGATCATCACCGACGCCGTCACCTACCTGGAGGGCATTCCCGACCAGTATGTGCGCGGCAAGAGCCGTATTCTGGAAAAGCTGCGCGAAAAGCAGGCCGGTCTGGCGGCCGGAGCAGGCATATAAGCAGAAAGAGAGGGACAAATGGCAGCAATCAATCCGTTTGCGCTGGTGCAGCAGCAGATGGCGCAGGCGATAAAGACAGCACAGCAGGCGGCACAGAGCATGGCGCAGAAAAACACGGCGGCGGGTCCACCGCAAAGCACAGTGCAGCAGCAGACCGCCGCGTATGTGCCGCTGGGAACCAACACCGACGAAGAAATTTTAAACAAAAGCCCCGAGAGCTGGGGCTTGATTCAGCAGGCCAAGAACGACTACCAGCGGGCGCAGGCGCTGGGCGACATCGCGGGAATGAACCGCGCCCACCAGACGGCCGAGCAGATTCGCGGACAGTTTGGCTATTCGGGCGGCCGCGACGGCAGCCTGTACACGCCGATTGGCGTACAGAGCCGCGCGCAGGCGCTGTACAGCTCGGCCATCGACGATTTGGAGCGGGCGCAGGCGGTGCAGCAGCAGGCGTTGCAGGCGGAAATCGATCGGGCGCTGCTGGCGCTCAGCGCGCAGATTCCGGGCATCGAGCGTTCGGCGGCCGACGCCAACACCGGCGCGTATGAAACCTGGCTGCGCGCTTCCAACCCGTTTGGCGCGGCGGCGCAGCGGCAGGCGCAGCTGGGGCTTTTGAACTCGGGCTTTTCCGAAAGCAGCCTGGCCAGCCTGGGCAATACCTACCAGAGCGTCGTCGGCCAAAACGAACAGGCCAAGCTCGATTCGCTGCGCCAGATCGATTTGGCGCGCGAGCAGGCCAAACTGACCGGCGGCATTGAAAAGGCCAACCAGATGGCCGAGTTCGCCAAGCTGATAGCCGAGCAGCGCTTCAAGCACAGCAGCGGCATTCTGGACGCCGCCGCGCAGGAAAACGCCCAAACATTGGCGCAGCGCAAACTGGAATATGAAATGGACAAGGACGAAAGAAGCCAGCTGGAAACCATCGCCGGCCTGTTGGCCCGCTACGGCATTTTTGACGGCTACCGCGCCCTGGGCGTCACCAACGAGCAGATCGCCGCCATGGAAGCCTACTGGCGCGCCTTGCAGGCCGTTTAAAGGGGGAAAAAGCATGAACGAGCAGGATTTGCAGCAGGAGCACAGCGGCGATCTGTTCACCGCCGAAGAGGCGCAGGACATCGCCGGGCAAAACGCGGCTGCGCCGATGCCGTCGGCGCTCGAACGGGCGGTCGAACGGGTACGCGCCGTGCAGGGCGCAAGGAGCGGCGGCGCGGGCTGGGACAGGCTGTTTGAACGCTACCCGGAAACAAGGGGCGAAAAGCTGGACGCCGAAATCTTTGAAGGGGTGCGCGGCGGGCTGACCCCCACCGAAGCGTACCAGCAGTCGCGGCTGCGCGCCATGCAGGAGGAAAACCGGCTGCGGCAGAGCGCGGCGCGCGCCGTCGGATCGCTGGCCGGCGACGGCGGGCCGCAGGAGTTTGACCCGTTTTTGGCGGGACTCAACCACAAAAACTGAAAGAGAGGAACCGAGCTATGGCCATTAACCTGGCAGGAAAATACGAAAAGAAAATTGCGGAAAAGTTCACCCGCAGCTCGTTTGTCGCCCCCAACGTTTCGGACGACTACAATTTTGAGGGCGCGCGCGCCATTTCCATTTACACGCCGCAGACCGTCGGCATCAACGACTATGTGCGCGAAGGGCTCAACCGCTTCGGCACGCCCGGTGAAATGCAGGACGAGGTGCAGATTCTCACCCTGAGTCAGGACAAGGGCTTTTCCATCACCATTGACCGCGGCAACAACTCGGACCAGATGATGGTCAAAAACGCCGGGCGAATGCTCAACATGCAGATCGCCGAACGCGTCGTACCCTATATGGACAAGTATGCGCTCGATGCGTTCGCGCGCCAGGCCGGGCAGATCAAAGGGGTGTCTACCCCGACCAAAAGCACCGTTGTCAGCATGATTTTCGACGGCGCCTACGCCCTCGACAACGCGCTGGTGCCCGACGAGGGCCGCGTTTTGTACCTGCCGGCCTGCTACTATAACATGGTGCGCCTGTCGAGCGAGTTCCAGGGAGTCGACGCGCTGGCAGGCCCCGCGCTGGAAAAGGGCTGCGTCGGCACCATCGCCGACATGAAGTGCATCAAGGTGCCCGACCGCTACTTCCCCGAAGGGGTGTATTTTATCATCGCGTACCGCGGCTCGGTCATCTTCCCGTGCAAAATCAAGACGGCCCGCGTACTGACCGATGTGCAGGGCATCGACGGCGCGGTGCTCGAGGGGCGCAACTACTTTGACGCCTTTGTCATCGGCGCCAAAGCCGACGGCGTTTACGTCGCCGCCGATTCATCCAAGGTGACGGCGCTTCCGACCCTGTCCGTCGCAGACGGCTCCGCCGCCCTGTCGTGCACGACGAGCGGAGCGAGCATCCGCTACACGGTCGACGGCTCGGACCCGCGCTACAGCAAGTCGGCGCAGAGCTATACGGCCGCCGTCACACTGGCGGAAGGCCAGAGCATCCGCGCCTATGCCGAAAAGAGCGGAATGCTGCCCTCCGGCGTTGTCGAGGGCTGAGGCACACGAAAACACGGGCGGGGCAGGGGCTTTTTCCTGCCCCGCAAAAAGGAGGGACGACAATGAAAGCAGAAGCGGTTTATAAGCTGGCCTGCGCCATCCTGTTTGAAAAAACGGGAACCGACCCCGATTTTCTGGCCTTTTTCCCCAGCCTGGCCAGCCTGCTGTTGCAGGAGGCGCTGCCCTATGAAAACCTGCGCCGTGAAACGCAGGGGCAGCCCCCTTTGGAAAAGGCGCCCGCTGTGGACAGCATGGATGACGACATTCCGTACTGCGACGCCATCTGCCGCCTGGCCCTGCCCTACGGCGTGGCCGCCTATTACTTTCAGGACGAGATGGACGGCTACCATGCGCAGGATTTCAGGGCGCGGTATATTCTGGCGCTGCGTGAAGCGGCCATGTGCCGCGGCGAGGCCGTCGAGGACTGCTACAGGAGCGTGCCGACATGCCGGCTTTGACAATGCGGTCGGCCCCCGCCGCGCCCCAGGTGCATTTGAAACGTTACAGCTCTTTCCGCGGCGTCGACTTTTCATCGGACCCGTCGCAGGTTGACGAACAGCGCTCACCCTGGGCGCCCAATCTCATTTCAGACGCGGGCGGCTTTCCGGAAAAGCGGCTGGGCTGGCGCACCCTGCACACCTTTGACGGACCGGTCAACGGCATTTTCTTTTTTAAAAACGAAAAGGGCAGCTTCTCCCTGTGCCACGCGGGAAGCAAGCTGTGGCTCTGGTCGGGAGACGAGCCGGCGCTTTTGCGGCAGGGGCTGCGGAATGCGCGCAGCCGCGCCTTTTCCATGGGCGGAAAGTTATGGATTCTGACGGGCGGCGAATACCTCGCCTTTGACGGCGAGACGGTGCGCCCGGCGTCCGAGCTGGCCTACGTGCCCATCACCGCCGTCCCCTCTTCGTCGAGCGCCCGCACGTCCTACCAGCCGGTCAACCTGCTGACGCCCAAGCGCAAAAATCTGTTTGTCGGCGACGGGCAGACCAAAACCTTCACCCTAGACGCGCCCTGCGACGCGGGCGGAGAAGTGCTGGCGTGGGTCAACGACCAGCCGGTGAGCGGCGTGACGGCCTCGGGCAGCACAGTGACCTTTTCCCAGGCGCCGGCTGCCGGCATACCGGCCGGCGTGCCCAACGTCATCGTGCAGTTTGAGCGCACGACGCCGGGCGCGGAGGCGCGCGTCACGGGCTGTACCTGCTGCGCGTTGTATGCCGGCAGGGTTTTTCTTTCGGGCAACCCTGATTACCCGGGTGTCGACTGGCACAGCGAAATTGACACGGCGGCCGCCGATTCGGCCGCTTACATTCCCGATACGTCGTATACGCAAATCGGCTCGGACGATTCGGTTGTCATGGGGTATCTGCGCGCCGGCGAGGCGCTCGCCATCATCAAAGAGGACAACGAGCAGGACGCCTCCGTCTTTCTGCGCACCGTGCAGCACCTGGACAGCGGGGACATCTTCCCGGTCGAGCAGGGCGTTTCGGGCGGCGGCGCGGTGTCAAAGCACTGCTTTGCCTCCCTCGTCGACGACCCGCTCTTTTTGAGCCGCAGCGGCGTTTACGCGCTGGCGTCGCAGGTCGTCACGCTGGAACGGACGCTTCAGCAGCGCTCCGGCTTTGTCGACGCCCGCCTGTGCCGGGAGAAGGATTTGAGCGAGGCCGTCGCCGCCGTGTGGCGGGGCTATTACGTCCTGTGCGTCAACGGCTGCTGCTATGTGGCCGACGCCAAGCAGAAGACGGCGCGCAGCAACCAGACGGGCACCTGGGAATACGAATGGTATTACTGGACCCATGTGCCGGCGCGCGTTTTATGCGAGCACGCCGAAACGCTGTATTTCGGCACAGAGGACGGCCGGCTGTGCCGCTTCAACGACGACCGGGTTGACGGCGCAGGCAACGTGCGCATGGACGCTTACAGCGACGACGGAGAGGCCATTGTCGCCGACTGGGCCACCAAGCTGGACGACGACGGCGACTTCATGCGCCGCAAGACCATGCCCAAACGCGGCTCGGGCGTGTACCTGAAGACCTACACCCGCTCGGGTGTCAAGGTCATTGCGCGTACCGACAGCGATTTCGGGCGCGAGCTGCGGCGGGGCAACGCCAGCATCTTCACTTTTTCCGACATCGACTTCGGCGACTTCACCTTCAACACGCTGCCCCAGAACGTGCTGCCCTTTGGCCAGAAGGTGAAAAAGTACAAGCTGATACAGATTATCTGCCGCAATGACGCGCTCAACCAGGGCTTCGGCATTTACGGCATTGAAAAGCGGTTCGTCTGGGGCCGGACCGTCAAGTGACAAGGAGGGGCCATGGCCTTTATAGAAAACAAAATCACGGGATATCGGGTCAATATCAAAGACCTGTCTGACACGCCGAGCGCCGACGGCGTATCGGCCGAACAGCTCAAGGCCCTGTTCGACGGCCGCACCGACGAAGAAGTTCTGTCGGCTGTCAACAACGTGATCGACGAGCTCGTCGGCCCGCAGGCCGCCGCGCAGATCGGCGCGCGCACCGGCACGGTGCAGCAGGCGCTCGACGCCTGTGTGCGCAGCGGAGACATCAAGGGCATCCGCATCGACGCCGACCAGTTTATCGAAGTCACACTGGACGGGCAGACGTGGCAGTCGGCCGGTTCGGGCGGACACCTCATCGTCGACGGGCAGGGCAACGCCATGCCGCAGCGCAGCCGCCTGACCTTTACAAAAGCCCAGGTGCGCGACGAAAACGGCGCGACCGTCGTCGAGGGCGTCATGGGCGAAAAGGGCGAGACCGGCCCGCAGGGCCCCAAGGGTGAAAAAGGCGAACAGGGGCCCAAGGGCGAAACGGGCAAAGCCTGGCTGCCCAGCGTCGACAGCAGCGGCACCCTGCGCTTTTCCCTGTCGAGCGCGCAGACTCCCCCGGCGCCCGTCAGCATCCGGGGGCCGCAGGGCGTACCCGGCGCGCAGGGAATCCAGGGCGTGCAGGGTCCGGCCGGCGTCCGGGGAATCCAGGGCGAACAGGGGCCGGCCGGCCCGCAGGGCGCGCGCGGCCCGGCCGGCGCAGACGGACGCGACTTTAGGGTTCTGGGGCTGTATGCCGACCTGTTCAGTCTGCAAACAGCGCACCCGACCGGCGAAGCGGGGCAGGCCTACGCCGTCGGGACGGCCCAAAGCAACACCATTTATCTGTGGGATGCCGACGCGCAGAGCTGGTGCGACATCGGCGCATTACAGGGCCCGGCCGGCCCGCAGGGCATCCAGGGCGTACAGGGCCCCCAAGGGCTTCAGGGCGTACAGGGCCCGGCCGGACAGGCGGGCCAAAGCGCCTATCAGCAGGCCTGCGCGGCCGGGTACAGCGGCACAGAACAGCAGTTTGAGCAGAGCCTGCGCGACTTACCCGGCCATCTGGCGGCCGAGGACAATCCCCATGCCGTCACGGCCGCGCAAACGGGAGCCTTTTCACAACAGCAATCGTTGTTCGGCGATTTCGAGGACCTCTCTCAGGACGGCAAAACGTGGGACTGGGTCGCATTCGGCGGCGGAAGGTTTATTCGCGTGCGCGCGCAGAGTAGCGCGGCGCAGGTTTCTGGCGACGGGCTCTGCTGGCTCGACAGCCAGCTGCCGCTTTCGGGCGCGTGGATTCAGCCCTGTTGGGGCAAAGCGGGCTTTGTCACCCTGGCGGCGGGACAGGCCAAAGCCGCCCTGTCAACCGACGGGTACAGCTGGCATGAGATTGCTCTGCCCGTCTCTTCGCAGTGGAAAAGGCTTTGCTTTGGCGGCGATCGCTATGTGGCGGTGGGGAGCGCGCCCTCGGCCATCCTTTACTCGTTCGACGGGGTCAACTGGCACACGGCCGACGCGCCGCAGGACGCTGCGTGGAGCGCCGTCTGCTTTGGCGGCGGCCGCTTTGTCGCCGTGGCGGGCGCGCAGGGCAACCCTGCACAGACGGCGGCTTCCAGCCCGGACGGCCGGATATGGCGGGAAGCAAGTCTGCCCAGCCCGGCGGTGTGGTCGGCCGTTTGCTGCGGGCCGGATGGCTTTGTCGCGCTGAGCGCTTCGGGCCCGCAGGCTGCCCTTTCGCCGGACGGGGCGGTCTGGCAGAGCGTTACGCCGCCGGAAGGCACGGGCTTTTGCGCGCTGGAATACCACAACGGCAGGCTGATTGCTCTGTCCGCCGCGGGGGCGGCGGCCTTTGCCGCCTCCTCCGACGGGCGGGCATGGGAAAGTGTCGCCCTGCCCGAAAGCGCGCAGTGGCGCTCCGTTTGTCTGGGCGGCGGCGTACTGCTGCTGGCGGGCGGCAGCGCTTTTGCCCGCGCGCGCGTACCGCTGTCCGCGCCGCAGACCGTCGAAAAGGCCGCCGGCTGTTCTATGCCGGCGCAAAGCAGCACCGGCTGGCGGCAGACTCCCCTGTCTTCGGCCGGGCCGTGGACCTTTGTCGACTACTGCGGCGACCGTTATGTGGCGCTGGCGAGCGGCACGGATCAGGCGGCCTGGTCCTACGACGGCGAACGGTGGAACGCCATGACCCTGCCGGCCGCCGAAAACTGGCAGCGCATCTGCTACGGCGCAGGGCGCTATCTGATCTTCGGGCTGGATAATTCGGCGCGTTTTTTGTCTTCGGCCGACGGCGTCAGCTGGACCGAAAGCAGCTTCCCCGCCGTTGACACGTGGAGAGCGGCCTGCTACGGCGCAGGACAGTTTATCGTTATCGGCGCCAAGGGCCTGGGCGTCCGTTCGACTGACGGCCTGAACTGGCAGACGGCGGCCGTGCCCAAGGCCACCGGCTGGGAAGACATCATGTACGACGGCGAAAGCTTCCGTACCGTCGCCTGCGGCAACAAGGTCACGGGCTTCAGCAGCGACGGTGTGACCTGGGGATACCGTCAGCTTCCCACCATTGCCCAGTGGAGGAAAATCTGCTGCGGCGACGGCCGGTATGTCATCGCCGGCGACTCGGCTGCCTTCACCCTGTATTCCGACGACGGCCTGATGTGGACGCGCATTCCTCTGCCCGGCGGACAGGCGCGATCCATTCGGGGGCTGTGCTGGACAGGGGAATATTTTATCGCCGCCGAAAGCAACGGCAAAAACGGCGTGCTTGTCAGCACGGACGGCAAGGGCTGGCTCGAAGGGGTTCCGCTGCCCGCTGAAGACGGCGCGGCGGCGCTGTGCTACGGTGGCCGGCCGCTTGGCGTCTGCGCCGCCGGGGTCATGACGCCGCAGGGCGCGCTCACCCGCGAGAAGGCGGTCTGCGCCGCAATCGACGGCGTCGCCTGCGGCCTGTTCGGCGACCACACCGGCGCGGCGGTCAGCGGCCTTTACACCGGGGACGGCACGCGCGCCCATGACGTGGCAGGCGGGCAGGCGATCAACCTGGGCTTTATGCCCCGGGCCGTATTTGTGCGGCAGCAGACCGTCACCGCCGACACGCCGATCACCGTCATGGCGGGGCGGAACAGCCCGGCGCTGACGGGCGACGGCAACCCCATGCTGACGCTGACGTCCTACGGCTTTTTGGCCGGCGAGCAGTTCACGACGACGCAGTTTGTCAACGCGCAGGGGGTCGTCTACCAGTATATCGCCATTCGTTAAAAAAAGGCGGCAGCCAACTTTGGCTGCCGCCTTTTATTTTTGTAATCTCACAAAATGGGGGTCAAATACAGCTCTTCATAATACTTCTGCCAGTAGGCAAACTGCTCGCCGCCCACCTCGCTCGATATCTTACGGTATTCATGAATATCAAAAATACCAGATGTATCGTTATACATGGTGATATAAACGGCGATGTTGGCGCAGTGGTCGGAAATCTTTTCAAAGTTGTGGATGATGTCCAGGAACGGAATGCCGGTGGCGACGGTACACTGCCCCGATTGCAGGCGCGAAATGTGCTTGCTTTTGAGCGTTTCTTTCAAAGTATCGATGACATCCTCCAGCGCTTCAATGCGCGGCGACGCCGCGTTGTCGGCGGCGGCATAAGCGTCGTTGGTCAGGCCGACGATTTCCTCGGTGGCCTGCCGCATGATTTGCAGCTCGTTCTGCGCGTCGGGCGAAAAGGAAACGTGCTTCTGCACCATGAGATCATATTGATCGAGCAGGTTCTGCGCGTAATCGCCCAGCCGCTCGAAGTCGCCGATGGCGTGCATCATCTCGGCGTAGAAGCGGCGCCCCTGGTCGGACAGCTCATCCTCCTTGATGCCGATCATATAGGTGTTGAGCCGCGCCTCGCAGCGGTCGATATAATCCTCATTTTCGTTGAAGTTTTCGACGTGGAAGGGTTTCCTTTCCAGAATGCCTGCGCACACCATCTGAATGTTGATGAGAGCGTAAATGCCCATCGAGCCGACCACCTTGTTGCACTGTTCGAGCGCAACGGCCGGCGACGAATAAAAGCGCTCGTCGAGAAGGTCGAGGTCTTCGCCAATGACCGGACCGGCGGTGCGGATGGTCTTTTCGGCCAGCGTGATCAAAAGGCCGTGGAAGGGGATGAAGAGAATGGTGACGGCGACGTTGAACAGCGTGTGGAAGTTGGCGATGGCCGCTTTATCGACAGCCGCCGTCCACAAAGACCCAAAGAGCGGGCGGCACAGGTACACGCCGGCGATAAAGACGACCGAACCGATGAGGTTGAAGTAAAAGTGAACCATTGCGGCGCGCTTGGCATTTTTATTGCCCCCCAGCGAGGATAAAAGGGCGGTGACACAGGTGCCGATATTCTGGCCCAGGATGATGGGAATGGCGGCAGCATAGGAGATGGCGCCGGTCGACGCCACTGCCTGCAAAATACCGACCGAAGCCGACGAGCTCTGGATGACGGCGGTGACCACCGCGCCGGCCAGAATGCCCAGAACGGGGTTTTGCAGCGAAGCAAACAGCTGGACAAACCACGGGGAATCCTGCAATGAGCTGACCGAGCCTTCCATCACCGACATGCCGATGAAAAGAATGCCGAAGCCGAGCAGCATTTCGCCCGCCGTGACCACTTTTTTGCGTTTGGATGCCATCATTAAAAGAGCGCCGGCGGCGACGGCGACGTAAGCGAGCATAGACGGCTTTAAAAGCTGCATGAAAAGACTGCCCGAAACGGCGCCCGACGAGTCAAGCCGCAAAAGCTGGGATGTGATGGTGGTGCCGATGTTGGCGCCCATAATGACGCCCACGGCCTGTTTTAAGGACATAAGCCCCGCGTTGACAAAGCCGACAACCATGACAGAGGTTGCCGACGAGCTTTGGATAATGCCGGTGACCAGAGCGCCCATGCAAATCGCCTTGAAAATATTGCTGGTCATGACCTCCAGGGTACGCTCCAGTTTTTCGCCGGCCAGCTTTTCCAGCGCGGCGCCCATGGTGCTCATTCCGTAAATGAACAGGCCCAAGCCGCCGAAAAGCTTGACAATGGAAAGCAGATTCAAGCTTACAACACCCCAATTTATCATTCTTGCTACATTATATAAGATGGCGGTGGGAAGGTCAAGGGAAAGCGCCCTGCAAACGCTTGAAAAGGACGGTGTTTTCTGATAAGATGAAAAAAAAGAAAAGACCGCAGCCCGGCACGGTCGGGCCATATGCGGAAAATCAGAGCAAAGGTGGAATATCCATGATATCGGGCAAGCCGGTTATCTGCGTTTCCAGCGATTCCAACAACATTGAAAAAAACGGCGCCGAGCCCCGCCAGCTCCACAGCCCCGCCGCTTACAGCCGGGCCATTGCCGCAGCAGGCGGCGTGCCCATCGTCGCCCCCGAGCAGTGTTACCAGGAAATGGCCGAGTTATGCGACGCGCTGCTTTTGACGGGCGGCGACGACGTCTGCCCCGAGCTGTACGGCGAAGAGATTCTGAACGACACGGTGCGGCCCGACCCCAAACGCACAGCATATGAAGTCCCGCTGACCCGCGCCTTTTTGGAAAAGGGCAAACCCATTTTGTGCATCTGCCGCGGCTTCCAGCTTTTGAACTGCCTGCTGGGCGGGGATCTTTACCAGGATTTGGTGTCGCAGTGCGGCTATGTGCATATGAACGTCGACATCCGCCACTTTGTCACAGCCGAGGAAGGCTCCATTCTTTACAAGCTGTTCGGCGAGCGTTTCAAGGTCAACAGCACCCACCACCAGGCCGTGCGCAAGCTGGGCGAAGGGCTGCACGTCACCGCCCGGTCGGTTGAAGGAATTATCGAGGCTTATGAGCACGACACCCTGCCTATCTGGGGCACGCAGTTCCATCCCGAGCGTCTGACCGGCATCGCCTGGGACGAACGCACCGGCGATTTTGCGCCGTATTTCAAGGCTTTTATCGACATGGTGACGAAGCACAGCGCGCAGTAATCCTGCCCTGCCTGCATAGAACAGATACGAACAAGCTATGAATTTTCCCTGAATTGGGGCGCTGAAAAGCGCCCCATTCTTGACAAAAAGCCCCGTTATGAAGTATGATGGAAGTCCCGAAAGGCAGGGATTTGCATGAAAAACCTTCGAAATTGTCGATATATTCCTTTGTTTCTGGCGTTTTTTCTGCTGAGCGGCTGCACCCTTTTCCGCTTTGAGTCGATGGAAGACGCACAGCAAAAGGAAGAAGACAAAAACCGCCTGGCTGCGCAGAGCACCGAGGTCACGCCCGAAAGTATGGTGGCCGACGACCTGGTGTTTGAACGGACCATGGAAACCAAATCGGGCATTGTGCTGGCCAGCTATGAAGCGCACGTGCCACAGTTTGTCGAGGACGGCGCAAAAAACGGCGTCTTTCAGAACATCAACGAGTTTTACCGGCAGGAATTTGAAGCCTTTGACGTCGACTGCGAATGGGTTTTTTCGACCCGGCAGACCGAGCTGGGCCCCGGGTGGAACAATATCGTCGAAGAGCGGCCGGCTGTCACCTCGATGTTCGGGTATGAAATGCAGCAGATGGGCGATCGCTATCTCAGCTTTGTGCGCGACCATGTCTATACCGACAGCACCGGCCGCCGAACCGTGCATTATTATGCCGAGGTTTTCGATCTGACAACGGGCTGGAAGGTCCGCTTTGCCGACCTGTTCGGCGAACATTTGAACGACGCCAAAGCAGCCGTCCTTGACGGGTTGGAAGCGTGGTGTGAGAAAAATGAGCTGGCCTTTGACACGCGCGACACCCTTTCCGTCGATGCGCTCATCGAGGAATTCGCGCTGGATGAAAACGAGCTGGTTTTGTGTCTCGAACCTTTTTCCCTGTCAGCCGATGACGGCGAAGGGCGGATGGCGCGCCTGCCGTTATCGGACTTTTCCCAATGGATGCAGTGAATAAAGGCGGCGGCCCAGTGGGCCGCCGCCTTTTGCCGTGTCCGATTGAACCCTATTTTCTCTGCGCTGTAAAGTCAGTTCGCCAGCAGACCGGCGCCGCGCAGGGCGGCCAGCAGCTCGTTAACCTTGGCTACAATGGCCGGAAGATCGGCATCGGCCGCCAGATTGGGGACGGTTGCAGCCGGTACAATTGCGGCGTCATAGCCCCTTGGGCCAGTCGGGCCGGTGGGCCCGGTTACGCCAGTGGCACCCGTCGCGCCGCTCGGGCCGGTCGGGCCGGTGGGCCCGGTTGCCCCAGTGGCACCTGTCGCACCGCTCGGGCCGGTCGGGCCAGTGGGCCCGGTTGCCCCGGTGACACCTGTCGCGCCGCTCGGGCCGGTCGGGCCGGAAGGCCCGGTTACGCCGGCGACACCTGTCGCACCGCTCGGGCCGGTCGGGCCAGTGG
>CANEGK010000026.1 GCA_947427035.1 uncultured Clostridium sp. | reverse complement strand
TCTGCAAAGCCTCGCCCCATGTGGATAATCAGGAAACATAAAACCGGCGGCCGTCTTCTGTGGGGAGACGGCCGCTTCTTTCTTTTTCAAAAAATGAGAAAAAGAAAGAAAAACAGAGAATGCACGAGATTTCAGCTGCGCTGCGCGACATGATGTACAAAATCGGGGCAAAATGAAAAAATATGTTGCAATAACAGCGCCTTTGGGCTTATAATAAAAAAGCGGATCGGCTCCGGCTGGTTCAAAAAAGCAATAAGGGAGTGGTTTCGTGAGTCCCGAGCCCGGAAGTAGACAGAAAAAAACGAATACACGGACTCACGCCGCTTTATAAAATAAAACGGTTAACTTTGGCGTGGTCCGGAAAGGAGCTGCCATGTTAACCTTTTTTAAAACGCAGGAGGGCCGTTTGGCGCAGATCGACGCGCTGGAGCCAGGCTGCTGGGTCAGCCTTGTCAAACCCACCGAAGAAGAGCTGCGCAGCGTGTGCGATGCTCTGGATATCGAAGATGAATATGTGCGTGCAGCACTTGACGAAGAGGAGACCTCTCGTTTGGAGGTGGATGAAGATCAGACCCTGATCATTGCAGATATCCCGGTGTCGGATGAAGAAAACGGGAAGCCCATGTTTACAACGCTGCCCTTCGGCATGATCATCACGCGCGACAACGTCGTCACCGTTTCGCTCAAAGAAAACCCTATTCTGTCCGATTTCGCCGCAGGGCGGGGCGGAAAAGGGGTCAACACCGCGCTGAAAAACCGATTGGTGTTGCAAATTCTCCTGCGCGCGGCCAACCGTTATTTGATTGACCTGCGGCAGATTGACAAAATGTCCAGCCGAGTCGAGCGCGAACTATATAAATCTTTGAAAAATAAAGAGCTGATCCAGCTTTTGACATTGGAAAAATCGCTGGTTTATTTCAGCACGTCGCTCAAATCGACCGAGGCGACGCTGGAAAAGCTGCTGCGCGGCCGCATCTTGAAGTTCAGTGAAGAGGATCAGGAGCTGCTGGAAGACGTTATCATCGAGTTTAAGCAGGCCATTGAAATGGCCGATATCTATTCCAGCATTCTGAGCGGGACGATGGACGCCTTTGCATCGGTCATTTCCAACAATCTGAACATTATTATGAAGGTGCTGACCGTCATCACCATCTTGATGACGGTACCTAACGTTGTGTTCAGCTTTTACGGCATGAATACCGATCTGCCGGTATTTTCACTGTTCGGGACCAGTGTTCCAACCTATTGGCTGCCCATTGCGCTGGCTGTTATCTGCACCGGGGCTTCGTGGCTCTTTATGAAAAAGCGCAATCTGCTGTAAGCTGTGGACCGGACCGCCGCCTGGGGGGCGCATTGGCTTCGGGTGGCAGCATTTGCAAAAGCCGCTTGGCGGCGCGGGGTCAACGCGCGGCAGGCGGCTTTAGAATTTTGGCAAGATGCATAAAAATTAACATTAAAAATAGTGCAATTTGTCTATAGAGATCCATTCCGGAAAACAGGGAAATCGGTTATAATGAACGCGGCTGAAGCCGTATGATAAGCAGGGAGGAAACCCATGCGCAGGACTGTTTTCAAATCGGCTGTGCTGATCGCGGTCATTGTCGCGCTGGATCAGCTGGTCAAATACTGGGCGGCCACGGCGGTGCGTACAGCGGGGAGCATTCCGCTGATAGACGGAGTATTCGAGTTTGTGTATACGGAAAACCGCGGCGCGGCCTTCAGCATTTTGCAGGGGCAGCGGTGGTTTTTTATCATCAGCACTCTTGTGATGATAGGGCTGATGGTGTGGCTGCTTTTAAGGCGCCATGTGCGGAACCGGTGGGGCAGGCTGGGCGTTTTGTTTGTCATCGGCGGCGCGCTGGGCAATTATGTGGACCGGCTGCGGCTGGGCTATGTGATCGACATGTTTTATTTTAAGCTGATCAATTTTGCTGTGTTCAATGTGGCCGACGTCTTTATTGTCGGCGGCGGTATCATGTGCATCGTTTATTTTCTGTTCATGGATGACAAGCTGCGAAAGGCGGAAGACGATGGCGGACAGAATCCTTGATGTTCCGCCCGGGGCGGCAGGGAGCCGTGTCGACGCCTTTCTGGCGGATGTGTTGCCGGGGCAGACGCGCGCTGCGGTGCAGAGACTTCTGGAAAATGGTCTGGTTCGGAAAAATGGCGCAGCCGTCAAAAAGAACCTGCGCCTTGCGGGGGGCGAGCGGCTGGAGATCACGCTGCCCGAGCCGCGCGACAGCGCAGCAGAGCCCGAAGAGATTGCGCTGGATATCGTGTATGAAGACGCCGATGTCATCGTCGTCAACAAGCCGCGGGGCATGGTGGTGCACCCGGCCCCCGGACATGAAAACGGCACGCTGGTCAACGCGCTGCTGGCACATTGCGGCGGCAGTCTGTCGGGAATCGGGGGCGAGCGGCGCCCCGGCATTGTCCACCGAATTGACAAGGACACATCGGGCCTGCTCATCGCAGCGAAAAACGATGCTGCGCACCAGTGCCTGTCCGCGCAGCTGAAAACGCGCACCCTGTCGCGAATATACGATGCGGTCGTCATCGGCGGCATACAGGGGGACGAGGGCACGGTTGACGCCCCCATCGGCCGCAGTGCGCGCGACCGCAAAAAAATGGCTGTGGTTTCCGGCGGCCGCCCGGCCGTTACCCATTATCGCGTCGAAGCGCGGTATGACGGCTACACGCACCTGAAATGCAAGCTGGAAACGGGGCGAACCCACCAGATCCGCGTGCATATGGCGCATATCGGCCATCCGGTCGCGGGGGATCCGCTGTACGGCCCGAAAACCGATCGCACCGGGCTGGGCGGGCAGTGCCTGCATGCGCGCGAGCTGGTCTTTATCCACCCTGCGACAGGGCGGCAGGTACGGCTGAAATGTCCGCTTCCATCGTATTTTACACGATTTTTACAGGTGATAAGCCGGGGGGAATGGCATGAAGAAGTTTGAAGGACTGCTCATTTTGAGCGATATGGACGGAACGCTGCTCAATGAAAACAGGGAAATTTCGCAAGAAAACCGCGAAGCGGTGGCATATTTTACCCAAAACGGCGGGCGCTTTGCTGTGGCGACCGGGCGGTCGAAAACAGGGATGGAATACTTTTTGCAGGATATCTGCGTCAATGCGCCCTGCGTGATATGCAACGGCGCCGTTATCTATGATTTCCAGAAAAACGAAGTCCTTTCAGCCGAGGCAGTCGGGGCGGACGGCTATGAGCTGGCGCTTGATTTGTCCGAGCGTTTCCCCGAGGTCGGCATCGAGGTTTCGTTGATCGACGGCGAATACGTCGCGCGTGGCAGCGAAATAACCCGCATCCATTTTCAAAAGGTCAAAATCCCCTATCGGCCCATGCCGCCCGAAAGCATTGCGCAGCCGTGGATCAAGCTCAATCTGACGCTGGATCCTGCGAAGATGGGGGCGCTGACGGAGTACATTGATACGGCTTATGCCGGTCGCTTCCATGCACAGCATTCGGCCCCGTATTTTTATGAAATCCTCAAGCCGGGGGCGACCAAAGGGGCGGGCGCCCGCTTTGTCTGCCGCTACCTCGGCATCGATCCGGGCAGCCTGTATGCGGTCGGCGACGGACAAAACGACGTCGAGCTGCTGCAAAGCACGGTCAATCGTTTCGCGCCGGAAAACGCGCACCCGGATCTTCTGCGGTTGAAGCCCGAATTGCTGCCGCACAACGATAAACATGCCATTGCGGCCCTTGTCAGGCGGCTGGACGAGAGAGCTTGACAGAGCGAAGCCTGTGCCGCTGCTTTCCAGAACGACGAAAATCGCACCGTTATTGATAGGAGGACGAACGCATTCATGAAAAATAACGCGGCCAAAAAGCCGCTGAACATCCGCCCGGAGCACATCAAGCAGTGCTTGCTCATTATTGTCGGTTCGTGTATTTATGGCGCCGGCCTGACCGTTTTTATCCAGCCGTCGGGAATCCCCATGGGCGGCGTAGCCGGTATCGCCCTGGTGCTCGACTATTTGTTCAATGCGCCGGTTGGCGTCATGAACTTTGTGCTCAATATCCCGCTGTTTATTCTGGGATATCGGGTGCTGGGCCGCGAATTTTTTTATAAAACCCTGCTTGCCATTTTTGCATCGTCGGTTTTTATCGATGCCTGCGGCCCGCTGCTGCCCGCCTATTCGGGCGATATGCTTCTGGCCTGTCTGTTTGGCGGCGGGCTGATGGGCGTTGGCTTTGGGCTGGTATTCCGGGCCGGCGGCACCTCGGGCGGCACCGATGTTTTGTCCAAATATTTTTACTTAAAGCGCAGCATTCCGTTGGGCACCACCAGTATTGTCTGCAACGCCGTGGTCATAGCCGGCAGCGCCATTGTGTATAAAAGCCTGGAAAGCGCCATGTACGGAATCATCGTTACCTACCTGTCGGGCCTGGTCATTGACAAGGTGGTTTACGGCGCCGATGTACAGAAAAACGCCTTTATCATCACGGGGCGCCCAAAGGAGATTTCGGCGGCCGTCATGAAGGCGCTGCACCATGGCGTCACCGCGCTGCCCGCAAAGGGGATGTACACCGGCGACGATAAAACGGTGCTGGTCTGCGCCGTGCGCCGCAACGAAGTGGTGCGCCTGAAGGGCATTGTAGCCGAAGCCGACCCCGGCGCGTTCATGATGCTGTATGACGTCAGCGAGGTTTTGGGCGAAGGCTTTAAGCGCAGCGGCCAGGAATAAGCTGTGGAAAGGAAAAACTCCCGCGGGAAGCTGGCCCGGCGGGAGTTTTTATCATCAGGTTAGCGCTGCTCGTTATCGTTCGAGCGGTTCTGCTGGTTCTGCTGGGTTTTATTTTTCTGGTTGTCCTGCTTATTCTGCTGGTTCTGGTTGTTCTGCTGGTTGTTTTTCATAGTTCTCACCTCGCTTTTGTCCTTATTTTTTCCAAAGCGGGGCGTGATATACATGCTTTTGCAGGTGTTGTGATTCCAGCAGAAATGTGATAAAATAAAACGAAACGGTTTTTATTTTTTGATATACGGAGGATTCTTTATGTCCGGACATTCCAAATGGCATAATATTGCCCGTAAAAAGGGATTGGTCGACCAGCAGCGTGCCAAAGTTTTTACCCGTTACGCCCGTGAAATGGCCATCGCCATTCGCGAGGGCGGCGCCGACCCCGCCAGCAATTCCAAGCTGAAGGATATCATTTCAAAGGCTAAGGCCGACAACGTGCCCAATGACAATATCAACCGCACGCTTCAGAAATACCAGGGCGGCGCGCAGGCCGAAAACTATGAGCATATCAATTACGAAGGCTACGGCCCTGCCGGCGTGGCCGTTATTGTCGAAACCATCACGGATAACCGCAACCGCACCGTGTCTGAAATGCGCCATTATTTTGACAAATACGGCGGAAATATGGGGGCGGCCGGCTGCGTTTCCTGGCAGTTTGATCAAAAGGGCGTTCTGGTCTTGGAAGCCGAGGATCGCGACGAGGAAGAGGTCATGATGCAGGCCCTGGAAGCCGGCGCCGCCGACTTTGAGGCCGACGGGGATGTCTTTGAAATTTACACCGACCCCAACGAGCTGGATATCGTCAAAAAGAATCTGGAAGAGCAGGGCCTGACCTTTTTGGAGGCCGAGGTGCAGATGGTTCCCCAGAACTACATCAGCCTGACGAGTGAGGACGATATCAAAAACATGAACAAGCTGCTCGAAATGATGGAGAGCAACGACGATGTGCAGAACGTCTGGCACAACTGGGAGAACGCCGACGAATAAAAGCCTGTAAAAGGAGCATTTTTCGCCCATGGATCAATCAACAATCCGCAATTTTTCCATCGTCGCCCATATCGACCACGGCAAATCGACGCTGGCTGACCGATTGCTGCAAATGTGCCATGCGGTCAGCGAGCGCGAGATGACGTCGCAGCTTTTGGACAATATGGAGCTGGAGCAGGAGCGCGGCATCACCATCAAAGCGCGCGCCGTGCTTTTGGAGTATGACGCGCTCGACGGCAAACGATACCGGCTTAATCTCATCGACACGCCGGGCCATGTCGACTTTAATTACGAAGTTTCGCGTTCGCTCGCCGCGTGCGAGGGGGCGGTGCTCGTCGTCGACGCGGCGCAGGGAATCGAAGCACAGACGCTGGCCAATACCTATCTGGCATTGGAAAACGACCTTGAAATCGTGCCGGTCATCAATAAAATCGACCTGCCGTCGGCCGATCCCAAAAGCGCCAAGGAAGAGATTGAAAACATCATCGGCATTCCGGCCATGGATGCGCCCGAAATTTCGGCGAAAATGGGCATCAATATCCGCGAGGTGCTCGAACGCATCGTGTCCGATGTCCCGCCGCCGGACAAGGGGTGCGGCGACTGTGCCCGCGCGCTGATTTTTGACAGCCAGTACGACCCGTACCGCGGCGTCATCGTTTATGTCCGCGTGTTCGACGGCGAGTTCCGGCCCGGCATGAAGATACGGATGATGGCGACAAACGCCGAGTTTCAAGTCGTCGAGACGGGGTATCTGCGCCCGCTGGGGCTGGAGCCGTGCGACACGCTGGGCGCGGGCGAGGTCGGGTATATTTCGGCGTCCATTAAAAGCGTACGCGACACCCGCGTGGGCGATACCGTCACCACGCTGGAAAAGCCGGCGGACGAGCCGCTGAAGGGCTACCGCAAGGTGCAGCCGATGGTCTTTTCCGGTCTGTATCCAGCCGACGGGAAAAAGTACCCCGATCTGCGCGACGCATTGGAAAAATTGCAGCTCAACGACGCGTCTCTGACCTATGAACCTGAAAGCTCGGCAGCGCTTGGCTTTGGCTTCCGCTGCGGCTTTTTGGGGCTTTTGCACCTGGAGATCATTCAGGAGCGACTGGAGCGCGAATATGATCTGGACCTGATCACAACGGCGCCCAGCGTTGTATATCACGTCAAAATGATGAACGGCGACGAACTGGTCATCGACAACCCGCTCAACTACCCCAACCCGGCGGAAATCGAGTACGCCGAGGAGCCGATTGTCAAGGCCAGCATCATCACGCCGTCTGAATATGTCGGCAATCTGATGGAGCTGTGCCAGAATCGCCGCGGGGTGTATAAAGATATGAAATATATTGACACCACCCGCGTCGAACTGCATTATGAACTGCCGCTTAACGAGATTATTTATGACTTTTTTGATGCGCTGAAATCTCGTACCCGCGGTTACGCCTCGCTGGATTATGAGCTTTTGGGGTATCAGCGCTCCAAACTGGTTAAGCTGGACATTCTGCTCAACGGCGATATCGTCGACGCGCTGTCTTTTATTGTGCATGTCGACAAGGCTTACGAACGTGCGCGCCGCATTGTGGAAAAGCTGAAGGAAAATATTCCGCGGCAGATGTTTGAAATTCCCATTCAGGGCGCCATCGGGGGGAAAATCATCGCCCGCGAGACGGTCAAAGCCATGCGTAAAGATGTGTTGGCCAAATGCTATGGCGGCGACATCACCCGTAAGAAAAAGCTGCTGGAGAAGCAGAAAGAGGGAAAAAAGCGGATGCGCTCGCTGGGAACCGTCGCCGTCCCGCAGGAGGCGTTTATGGCGGTGCTGCGCCTGGACGAGGATTGATAGCGCGATTGTTCGGGCAAATGGGTTTGAACTGCGGGACGGCGAGCGCGCAGGGCGGCTTTGCCGGCCGAGCGAGTTGAATGCCCGGGGTCCCCGCGCGGCTTGAGCGAAGCGGGCCGGGCGGGGAAACGTCCCGCAGGAGGCGTTTATGGCGGTGTTGCGTCTGGACGAAGATTGATAGCCCGATTGATAACACCCGCACAGGAAGTGTTAGTAAAATGCTTGGAGTTTATATCCATATTCCTTTTTGCAAAAGGAAGTGCCTGTACTGCGACTTCTGCTCGACCAGCCAGTACGACGAAAAGCTACTGGATCGCTATGTGCAGGCACTGATTTCACAATTCGACGACTTTTTCATCAAAGGCGGCCGATACGAGGCGGACACCGTTTACTTTGGCGGCGGCACCCCATCGGTGCTGGGCGGAAAACGCATTGCACACCTGCTGAAAGAGCTGCAAAAGCGCGTTAAGTTACAGCACCCAGAAATCACGGTCGAGGTCAACCCGGAAAGCTGCGATAAAAAACTTTTTAAAACGCTGCGGGCCGCAGGGGTCAACCGCATATCGATGGGGGTACAGTCGGCCGATGATGAAGAGCTGAAAATGCTCGGCCGTCTGCACACCTTTGCGCAGGCGGAGCAGGCCGCTGCACTGTGCCGCGCGGCGTGTACCGACAACCTGTCGGTCGATTTGATGTATGGTCTGCCGGGGCAGACGATGGAAAAGCTGCGCACTTCGCTCGACCGCCTGCTGGCGCTGGAACCGGCGCATATTTCCTGTTATGCCCTCAAACTGGAGGACGGGACGCCGATGGCGCGGCAAAACCCCGTACTGCCCGATGACGACACGCAGGCCGACATGTATCTGTACCTGGTCGACGCCCTGCGAGAGCGGGGGTATATGCAGTATGAAATCTCCAATTTCGCGCGGGAAGGCCGCAAATCGCGCCATAACAGCAAGTATTGGGATCTCAGCGATTACGTCGGCTTCGGCTGCGCCGCGCACAGCTTTTACAACGGCCGGCGGTCGCGCTTTACCAGTGATATCGGGGGTTATGTGGAAGGCGTTCTGGGCAAGCAGCCCATTGTCGAAGAGGCGGATGAGCTTTCCTTTGGCAACCGCAACGGCGAATATGTCATGCTCAAGCTGCGCACCAGTGAAGGCATTGACGAAGACGCGTTTTTTCATCGGTTTCATGTTGACTTTTCATCCTATTCCGAACGGTTGAAAAAATATGTGGCGAGCGGCCATGCCGTGCATGAACATGGCGTCTGGCGGCTGACGCCCAAGGGATTTCTGGTGTCCAACACCATCATCGGCGACGTGCTCGAAGGCGTCTGTCCGCACGAATAATCAAACAAAAGGAGTGAAAATATGCTCAGTCATCAGGGCACAAAAACACTGGAAACGCCCCGGCTCATTCTGCGGCGTTTTACCACCGGAGATGCGCAGGCCATGTTCGACGGCTGGGCGACCGATCCCGATGTGACGCGTTTTGTCAGCTGGCCGGCGCACCAATCGATCTCGGTGACGCGCGAGCTTTTGACGGCTTGGGAAAAATCGTATGAAAATGACAGAGAATACAACTGGTGCATTGTCCTGCGCGAAACGGGGGCGCCCATCGGATCGGTGGGGCTGGTGCGCGTCGACGACGCGTTGGCCAGCGCCGAGTTCGGGTATGTGCTGGCGAAGCCGTACTGGCGGCGCGGACTGGCGCCTGAAGCGGCCGCAGTCGTGATCGACTATTGTTTCAGGGAAATCGGCTTTCACCGAATGGCAGCCGTACACCACCCGGATAACGGCGCGTCGGGCGCCGTCATGCGCAAGCTGGGAATGCAGCACGAGGGGCTGATTCGGGAAGCGCATAAAGATAACCAGGGAAAGTACATCAATGTCGAGCAATACGCCATTTTAAAGCGGGAGTGGAATGGCCCGCAGCGCCTGTATGCAGCTCGCTGAGCTGGCGGCCGGCGTGCGATCGCTGTCGCTGATAGGCACCTGTAAAAACGCCGGCAAAACGACGGCGCTCAACGCGTTGATCGGCCCGCCCGCCCGGGCGGGTGCAGGGCTGGCGCTGACGTCTATAGGCCGCGACGGCGAGAGCCGCGATGTTGTCACTGATACTCCCAAGCCGCCGGTCTACGTCGGCCGGGGGGCGCTGATCGCTACGGCTGAAGGGCTTTTGCCGCTGTGCGATACAACGCGTGAGATTGTGGCGATCACCGACGTACGCACGCCGATGGGGCGCGTCGTCGTTTTCCGTGCGCTGTCCGATGGGTTTGTACAGCTGGGGGGGCCGTCCATGAACGCTCAGCTTTCGCATCTGCGGGAGCTGTTTTTTATGCTGGGCGCGCAGCGGGTGGTCATCGACGGCGCGGCGGGCCGGCGGAGCCTGTGTTCGCGCGCCGTGGCAGACAGCACGGTTTTATGCACCGGCGCGTCGCTGCACCGGGATATTGACACGGTGGTGGACGAGACGGCGCACATCTGCCGGCTGCTCAGCCTGCCCGAGCTGCCCGGCGGGCTGCCGGAAGCGGGGCCCGGAGCGCGCTTTACATTGCGCCGGCCCGACGGCGAATGTGTTGTGCTGGCTGCAGCTTCACTGCCGCTGGAGCTTAAACGCGCCGGCGGCGCGGGCCTGCTGGCGGCGGCAGGCGCAGTGACCGATCCGCTGATGGATTCGCTGGTGCGTTCGGGCGTGGATATCAGCGGATTGACATTGGCGGCGGGGGACGCATCGCAGCTGCTTTTTTCGCGCAAATCGCTGGAAAGCTGGCGGCGAAAGGGCGGAAAGCTGGCCGTTGCACGCGCCGCTTCGCTGACGGCCGTAACAATCAACCCGGTTTCGGTGTACGGCTGGCGGTTCGACAGGCAGGAGTTTTTGGAGAAGATGGCGGCGGCGGTCAGCGCGCCGGTGTTTGATGTGGTAGGAGGGCGCTATGCGCGAGCTCAGCTTTGATCAAAAGGAAGATATCGGCCTGCAATGGGTGCTTGACGAGCTGCACCCCGCTTCGGCCTGCGGCCGGGAGCGCCTGCGTGCGCTGCGCCCCGCTGCGGCAGAAGAGAAGCCGGCGCTTGAACGGGAGTTGGACGATTTGCAGCACCTTGTCGATGCAGGGGAAGAGCACCGGAAGCTGTACGGGCAGCTGGCGCATGCCTTTTCGCAGGTCAAGGATTTGCGCCGTACCTTTGAGCGGTGCCGGGAAATGTCCCTGAGCGATGTTGAGTTGTTCGAGATAAAAGGTTATCTTTTGCAGTTGGAGCGGCTGTCGCCCCTGATGGCGTGTTTGGAAGACGAGCTGGGCGTGCAGGACGCGGCCCTTTTGCCGTGCGGCGATGCGCTGCGGCTGCTGGACATTGAAAACCGCGGCACTGCGACCTTTTTTATCAGCAGCCGCTATTCGGAAGAGCTGGCCGCTGTCCGGCGTGAAAAAAAGTGGATTGAAGAGGAAATCCGCACCGTCGGCACTGCGGGGGATGCTTTACAGGCGGAGCGCTCGGCCGTCATCGCCCGCGAAGAGCGAGAAGAAGAGGCGGTGCGCCGCCGCCTGTCACAGGAGCTGCGTCCCTGGCTGAACGACATGGCAGAAAACCTGGAGCGCATTGCCCGGTTGGATCTGCTGCTGGAAAAGGTGCGGCTGGCCCGTGCCTGGGGTGCGGTGCGGCCCAAGCTGGGGGGGGATACCCTGCGGTTCGAAGGGTTGATCAGCCCCCATGTCGCCCGCGCTGTACAGGAAAAGGGCGGCGCATTTACCCCGGTGGACATTTGTCTGAGCCGGGGGGCTACCGTCATCACTGGCGCCAACATGGGGGGCAAAAGCGTTGCGCTGCGCGCGGTGCTTCTCAACGTCCTGCTGGCGCACATGGGCTTTTTCGTTTTTGCGCAGCGGGCGGAAATCCCGCTGTTTGACGAAGCTATCCTCATTGCCGAAGATGAGCAGTCGGTGCGGCGGGGCCTTTCCAGCTTTGGCGCCGAAATTGCGGCGCTGGGCGATGCGCTGCATCGTATGGAAGGGCGGTTCTGCCTGCTGGTGCTCGACGAGTTTGCCCGCGGGACCAATCCGGAGGAAGGGCGGCGGATTGTGCGCGCGCTGGTGCGTTATCTGTCTGAAAAGGGCAGCATCGCTCTGCTGGCCACCCATTATGATGGCACGGCGCGCGACGCCTGCGCGCATTACCAGGTGGCCGGGTTGCGCGACGTCGACCCCGCGCGGTTGGCCGACGAGCTGCGCGCGTCAGGCGGCGGGTTTGAGGCCATCCGGCGGCATATGGATTACCGGCTGCTGCCGGCCGGCGCGCTGGACGAGTGCCCGCGCAGCGCACTGACCATCTGCCGGATGCTTTTGCCGCAGGAGGATTTGATACGCGCCATTGAAGAAAATTATTGACAAACCGGAAAAAAACAGGTATGCTAAGAATATAAAATTGTATACGGGAAATAGAGGCGCGAACGGTGAGGTAAGGTTCGGATGCAAAGGGCGGCAGGGTCCGATGCCGAACGTGAATGCACCGCTCGCCGAAAGGGTTGCTGACTTTGCCGCAGCTGTCCTTGGGGGCTATGCCCAGCGCATTGTCCTTGTCATGTTGACGCATGAAGAGCTATTGATCGCAGAAAGTGATCAATAGCTTTTTTATGTATGTGGCGTGAAGCGCTATAAGCCGGGGCCTTTGGGTTTTGGTTTGTAGCGCTTTTTTTACAGTTAACGGTATTGCATGTTGAAATAAAGGAGGAAAACGGATATGAAATCGACCATCCGGCTGCGCATGAGCGCGCATGATGCACATTATGGGGGAAATCTGGTCGACGGCGCCCGTATGCTGGGGCTGTTTGGCGACGTGGCGACCGAGCTTCTGATTCTGCATGACGGCGACGAGGGGCTGTTCCGCGCTTATGACAGCGTCGAGTTTTTGGCGCCTGTTTACGCGGGGGACTACATAGAGGCCACCGGTGAAATTACCGAAGTCGGGCGGACCTCGCGCAAAATGACCTTTGAGGCGCGCAAGGTCATCGCGCCCCGCCCGGATTTGAATGATTCGGCCTGCGACGTGCTGGAAACGCCGATTGTCGTCTGCCGCGCGAGCGGCACCTGCGTCGTTCCGCTCGACAAACAGCGCAAGGGGGGCAAGCTGTAATGGAAAAACTGATTTTGACGGCCTGTATCTGTGGGGCTGAAGTGACCAAAGAGCACAATCCGGCCGTGCCGTACACGGTCGAGGAAATCGCGCGCGAGGCGAAAAGCGCCTATGACGCGGGCGCTTCCATTATCCACCTGCATGTTCGGTGGGACGACGGTACGCCGACGCAGGATAAAGGCCGCTTTTCAGAATGCTTTGACGCCATTCGCGCCGTATGCCCTGACGTTATCATTCAGCCGTCGACAGGCGGCGCTGTCGGCATGTCGAGCGACGAGCGTTTGCAGCCCATTGAACTGCTGCCCGAAATGGCGACGCTCGACTGCGGCACCTGCAACTTCGGCGGCGACGAAATTTTTGTCAACACCGAAAATATGATCATCGAATTCGCACAGCGGATGAACGAGCGCGGCATCAAGCCGGAAATCGAGGTTTTCGACAAAGGCATGATCGATATGGCGCTGCGTCTCAACCGCAAGGGCGTCATTTTAAACCCCATGCACTTTGACTTTGTTATGGGCGTCAACGGCGGCATTGCGGGCGAGGTGCGCGATTTGCTCTTTATGAAAGAGAGCATCCCGCAGGGCTGCACCTGGACGGCGGCTGGCGTTGGCCGATTCCAGTTCCCGGTGGCGACGGCCGCCATCCTGATGGGCGGGCATGTCCGCGTCGGGTTTGAGGACAACGTCTATCTTTCCAAGGGTGTTCCGGCCCGCTCCAATGGCGAGCTGGTAGAAAAAGCGGTGCGCATCGCGCGCGAGCTGGGCCGCGAAATCGCATCCCCGGACGAGGCGCGCGCCATTTTGGGACTCAAACCCCGACAATAAAAAGCAGAGTTATCATCAATCAAATAGAGAAGAGGAGATTTATCATGGCAATGAAAGGCAACAAGTACGGCATTCACCGCGTTATCGAACCCCAGGGCGTTTTGACCCAGGCGGCGTATAAGGTCGATAACGATATGACCAAGCGCTATTCCAATGAAATTATCTGCGACGTTATCTCGCTCAATATCGACTCGGCCTCTTTCACCCAGATTGAAGAAGCCTGCGGCCACGATCCCAAGAAAATCGGCGAGATGATCATGGGCATTGTCGCCGAGCGCGGCAAACAGCAGAACCCTGTCACCGGTTCGGGCGGCATGTTCATCGGCAAAGTGGCCTATATCGGCGAGGATCTGGTCGACACCTGCGGCCTGAAGGTGGGCGATAAAATCGCTTCGCTCGTCTCCTTGTCCATGACTCCGCTGAAAATTGATAAAATCAAAGAAATCCACATGGATATCGACCGCGTTGACATCGAAGGCCAGGCCGTTCTGTTTGAAAGCGCCATTTACGCCAAGCTGCCTGAGGATATGAGCGAGGCGCTTGCTCTGGCGGCTCTCGACGTGGCCGGCGCCCCGGCGCAGGCCCGCAAGCTGCCCAAGGAAGGCGACAGCGTCCTGATTCTGGGCGCCAACGGCAAGTCGGGCGTTCTATGCGGCTACGAAGCTATGAAAAAGGTCGGCCCTAAGGGCAATGTTGTCGGCGTCGTGCGCAACCCCAAGCAGGTGGACGCGCTGATGGAGCTGGGTGTCTACAGCAAGGTTGTCGTCGCCAGCGCCACCGAGCCGGTCGCTGTTCTGGAAGCGGCGCTTGCAGCCAATGGCGGCAAGGAATACGACCTGTCGATCTCCTGCGTCAACGTCGAGAACTGCGAGATGAGCGCTATTTTGCCGGTGCGCGACGACGGCGTTGTTTACTTCTTCTCGATGGCGACCAGCTTCACCAAAGCGGCGCTGGGCGCCGAAGGCGTCGGCAAAGACGTCACCATGATTGTCGGCAACGGCTACACTAAAAATCACGCGGAAATCACGCTGAACGTTCTGCGCGAAAACGAAAAACTGCGCAAGCTGTTCGACGAAAAATATCTGTAAGGGGGATTCATCATGTCTTTCCGCCAAAGCCGCGCTTTCGGCATGTTCAAAGATGTGCCTGAAAAGGACTGGAACGATTGGGCATGGCAGGTCCGCAACCGTGTTGAAACGCTGGAGGATTTGAAACAGCATATTGCCCTTTCGCCCGACGAGGAGGACGGCGTTAAAAAGTGCCTGGGAACGCTGCGCATGGCCGTCACACCGTATTATCTGTCGCTGATAGATCCCAGCAACCCGCACGACCCCATTCGCCGTCAGGCCGTCCCCACGGCGGCCGAGGTGCATCGCTCGGCGGCCGATCTGCTCGACCCGCTGCACGAGGATACCGATTCGCCGGTGCCCGGTCTGACCCACCGCTACCCCGATCGCGTGCTGCTGCTCGTCACCGATCAGTGCTCTATGTACTGCCGCCACTGCACGCGCCGCCGCTTTGCCGGCCAGCACGACAGCGCCGTGGCCATGGATCAGATCGACAAATGCATCGATTATGTCGCCCGGACGCCTGTAGTGCGCGACGTGCTTTTGTCAGGCGGCGATCCTCTGCTTTTGAGCGACGAAAAGCTCGAGTACATCATTTCCCGTCTGCGCGCCATCGAGCATGTGGAAATCATCCGCATCGGCTCCCGCACGCCGGTGGTCTGCCCGCAGCGCATTACGCCCGAGCTGTGCAGTATGCTGAAAAAATACCATCCCATCTGGCTCAACACCCACTTTAACCACCCGAACGAGGTCACGGAAGAGTCGGCGGCCGCCTGCGCACGCCTGGCTGACGCGGGCATTCCGCTCGGCAACCAGACGGTGCTGCTCGCCGGCGTCAACGACTGTGTCCATGTCATGAAAAAGCTGGTGCATGAACTGGTCAAAATCCGTGTGCGCCCCTACTACATCTATCAGTGCGACCTGTCCTATGGGCTGGAGCACTTCCGCACGCCGGTGTCCAAGGGCATTGAAATTATCGAGGGACTGCGCGGCCATACCTCGGGCTACTGCGTGCCCACCTTTGTTGTCGACGCCCCGGGCGGCGGCGGCAAGACGCCGGTCATGCCTAACTATGTCATTTCGCAGAGCGCCCATCGCGTCATTCTGCGCAATTTTGAGGGCGTCATCACCACCTATACCGAGCCGGAAAACTACCGCGAAACCTGCCAGTGCGAGGTTTGCCGCGGCGAAAAGAAGGAAGAGCTGATTGGCGTGGCCGGCCTGGAGCAGGGCAATGCGCTTTCGCTCGAGCCGGTCGGACTGGCGCGCAACCAGCGGCACCGGGAGGATTAAGATGCAGAGCAAGCTTTCGCTTGACCCGCGCCTGATAGAACAGGCGCGGGCTTCGGCCCGCTTTGTCGCCGACGATGTGCAGAGCTATATCGATCTGCACACGACGGTGACCGTCGAGCGTGCGGTTTGCCGTTTGCTCGGCATCGATCTGGTCAATGCGGACGACGTACCGCTGCCCAATGTCGTCGTCGACCACCTGGCGGAAAAAGAGAGTTTGGGGCAGGGGGCCGCATTCTGGGTCGGCAACGCTATGGCAGAAACCGGTTTGGATCCGCAGGGCGTGGCACAGAAGGCGGCGGACGGCGAGCTGGATTTGACGGCGCTGCCTCTGCACAGTGAGGAAGAGATACAGGCCGCCCTGCAAGCGCCGGTTCAGGCGGCCATGGAGCGCATCGCCGGCCGCAGAAGGCGCCGCGAAGCGTTCATTGCGGCCCACGGCGGCGAGAAAAACGGCCCCTGGCTTTACCTGATTGTGGCGACCGGCAATATTTACGAGGATATTGTACAGGCCAAAGCGGCCGCCAAACAGGGCGCCGATGTCATTGCCGTCATCCGCACCACCGGGCAGTCGCTGTTGGATTATGTCCCCTTTGGCGCAACGACCGAAGGCTTTGGCGGCACTTATGCCACACAGGAAAACTTCCGCCTGATGCGCGCCGCGCTTGACGAGGTCGGCGAGCAGGAAGGCCGCTATATCCGCCTGTGCAATTACTGCTCGGGGCTGTGTATGCCGGAAATCGCCGCCATGGGCGCGCTCGAAGGGCTGGATGTCATGCTCAACGACGCGCTGTACGGCATCCTCTTCCGCGACATCAACATGAAGCGCACCATCGTCGACCAGTATTTTTCGCGCGTCATCAACGGCTATGCCGGCGTCGTCATCAACACCGGCGAGGACAACTATCTGACGACGGCCGACGCTGTGGAAGAAGCGCACACCGTTCTGGCCAGCCAGTTTTTGAACGAGCAGTTTGCGTTGCAGGCCGGCCTGCCCGAAGAGCAGATGGGTCTGGGGCACGCTTTTGAAATTTCACCCGACGTGGAAAACGGCTTTTTGTTCGAGCTGGCGCAGGCACAGATGGCGCGCGAGATTTTCCCGCGCGCACCGCTCAAATACATGCCGCCCACCAAGTTTATGACGGGCAATATCTTCCGCGGCCATGTGCAGGACGCCCTGTTCAACATCACGACCATTCTGACCGGGCAGAAAATCCACCTGCTCGGTATGTTGACTGAGGCGATTCACACTCCTTTTATGTCGGACAGAGCGCTGTCCATTGAAAACGCCCAGTATATTTTCCGCACCATGGCGGATTTAGGGAAGGAAATCGAATTCAAGGACGGCGGCATCATCCAGTCACGTGCGGCCGAGGTTTTGGGAAAAGCCGCCGCGCTGCTGCGAGATATTGAAAGTCTGGGCCTGTTCCAGACGCTTGAGAAAGGCATTTTTGCCGATATCAAGCGCCCGCAGGACGGCGGAAAAGGCCTTTCCGGCGTTGTGCCCAAGCTGCCCGGCTATTTCAATCCCTTTATCCCGCTGATGAAAGGGGGCTGGAAGGCATGAGTTCGGGATTGTACAACGTCAGTAAAAACGATTTTGACAAGACCTTTGACCCCAAAGCCATCCGCGCCTATGGCGACACGATGAACGACGGCAAGGTGCAGATGTCGTTTACCCTGCCTGTCAAAAATGATGAAAAGGGCGCCGAGGCTGCGCGTCTGCTCGCCAAAAAAATGGGAATCGCCGATCCGTCGGTTGCCCACCGGCAAACGCTGGATGCAGAGTACACCTTTTATGTCGTCTATGGTTCATGCGTACATTCGGTCGATTATACGGCCATTCAGGTGCTCGAGGTGGAGACCGAAACCATGGAAATGGAAGAGGTCAACGAGTATATTCGCAGCAACATTGGCCACAAAGTTGTCGTGATCGGCGCTTCGACGGGCACGGACGCGCACACAGTCGGCATTGACGCCATCATGAACCGCAAGGGCTTCGCCGGCCATTACGGGCTGGAGCGCTATGAGATGATCGAGGCATACAACCTCGGCAGTCAGGTCACCAACGAAGAGTTTGTGCAGAAGGCGCGCGAACTGAAGGCAGACGTGCTGCTGGTGTCGCAGACGGTAACACAAAAGGATGTGCATATTCAGAACCTGACCGAGCTGGTCGAGTTGCTGGAAGCCGAAGGGCTGCGCAGCCAAGTTGTTTTGTGCTGCGGCGGCGCGCGTATTTCACACGAGCTGGCCAAAGAATTGGGCTACGACGCCGGCTTTGGCGCGGGAAAATACGCCGATGATGTGGCGACGTTCGCCGTCACGGAAATGGTGGCGCGCGGACTGGGAAAAAAATAATATGGCACAAAAAACAGCGGCATCGCGAGATGCCGCTGTCGTTTTGTATAAAGCTTTATTTTGTGCCGAAAATACGGTCGCCCGCATCGCCCAGGCCGGGGACGATATAGGCATGGTCGTTGAGACCGCGGTCAAGGTGGCCGACGTAAATCTGAATATCGGGGTGCGTGGTGCGCAGCCGTTCCAGGCCTTCGGGCGCCGCTATCATACACATGAACTTAATCTGCTTTCCGCCCTGTGCTTTGATAAAGTCGACGGCCGCAACGGCGGAACCGCCCGTTGCCAGCATGGGGTCTAAAACGACGACGGTGCGCTCGTCAATGGGGCTGGGCAGTTTACAGTAATATTCGTGCGGTTCGGTGGTAACCGGATCGCGGTACAGGCCGATATGGCCGACTCTGGCCGAGGGGACAAGGGCCAAAAGGCCGCCGACCATGCCCAGCCCGGCGCGGAGAATGGGGACGATGACCATTTTTTTGCCGGCGATCATCGGGGTCATGCAGGTTTCGATAGGGGTTTTGACCTCGACGTCATCCAGCGGCAAATCACGCAGGGCTTCATAACCCATCAGCATGGCGATTTCCTCGGTCAGGTTGCGGAACTCATTGGTGGTGGTGCTTTCTTTGCGCAGGATGGAAATTTTATGCTGAATCAACGGATGGTTTAAAATAACGACGTTGCCCATAACGGCCTCCTAAAAATAAAAGAATATCGGCATTGACTGAAAAATAGCGGCATACCTGCATAAAACAGAGCTTTCAAAGCAATATGTCGTTATTTTTAGGGCAAGGCCTGCTTATTTATTTTAGCGTGAAATGACATTTTCGTCAACAGCGCGAAAGAATAACTTTTTCTTGTCAGAATCGGTCAGAGACGGTATAATGCTATAGGATGTTTTAGACGAAAAGAACAGAGAGGTAAAGCACATGAACAGTCAAACACAGCCTATCCGCGACGCGCGGACGCTGGGAATCCCCAAAATGCTGCTGTTGGGGTTGCAGCATATGTTCGCCATGTTTGGCGCCACCATTCTGGTGCCCATCCTGGTCAACAACTATTTTCAGGGCGAAGGCCTTTCGGTGCAGGTGACGCTGATTTGCGCCGGCCTGGGCACTTTGTTCTTCCACGTGTGTTCTAAACTTAAAATCCCGGCGTTCCTGGGTTCGTCTTTTGCGTTCCTCGGCGGGTTTGAGACCGTTTCCAAGTTGGATCAGGGTATTTTTGCCGGTATGAGCATGGGGGAAAAGCTGCCCTATGCCTGCGGCGGCATTGTGGTGGCCGGCGGGCTGTATCTGGTGCTCGCGCTGGTCATCAAGGCCATCGGTGTGCGCAAGGTCATGCGCTTCCTGCCGCCCGTTGTCACAGGGCCCATCATCATCTGCATCGGGCTCAGCCTGGCGCCCACGGCGGTGACCAACGCGTCCGGCAATTGGCTGCTCGCGCTCATTGCGCTGGCCACTATTATTGTTTTCAATATCTGGGGCAAAGGCATGTTTAAAATCATTCCCATTCTCATGGGAGTTGTCGTGTCCTATCTGGCGGCGCTCATCATGAATGCGGCCGGCATGACCAATGCCGATGGCAGTGCGATTCTGAATTTTGCCGCAGTTCATTCTGCCAACTGGGTCGGCCTGCCGCCTTTTGAGCTGTGCAAGTTCAATATTACTTCCGTTCTGGTTATGGCGCCCATTGCGCTGGCGACCATGATGGAGCATATCGGCGATATTTCGGCCATTTCGGCCACAGTCGGTGAAAACTATATTGAAGATCCCGGCCTGCACCGCACCTTGATCGGCGACGGAATCGCCACCTCGCTGGCAGCGCTGGTCTGCGGCCCGGCCAATACCACATACGGCGAAAACACCGGCGTTTTGGAGCTGAGCAAGGTTTACGACCCGCGGGTCATTCGCATTGCCGCTTTATATGCCATCGTTCTCAGCTTTGTTCCCAAAGTAGCCGAGATCATCGGCTCCATGCCCTCGGCCATTATCGGCGGAGTCAGCTTTATGCTGTACGGTATGATTTCGGCAATCGGCGTGCGCAATGTCGTCGAAAATCATGTCGATTTTACAAAATCGCGCAATCTTATTATTGCCGCGGTCATCATGGTGTGCGCCCTCGGCTTCAGCGGCGGCCTGACCTTTATGGTTGGCGGAACGTCCGTTACTCTGACCGGCCTTGCCATCGCGGCCCTTGCCGGCATTATTTTGAATGCCGTTCTGCCGGGCAATGACTACACCTTTGGCGCAGACGTACATGCCGACGCCAACCGCGGCGTCGATATGCGCCCCACATTTAAAGGGTAAAAAGCTTTGCTGTAGTGCTGGAAAAAGCGCCGTCATATGACGGCGCTTTCTTTATGCCCGGCGGCGTTTTCGCCGGCGGCGGACGAGCAGAATTACAAGGACAACCAGGGCGATGATCAGTACTATAAGGCTGAGCGCAGCCAGAGTTACCCAGTTGGGGTTTTTGAAAAGCTCGATGGGATTTAAGCTGGAAAAGACAACCTTGCGCCCCTCGGGCGCAGCATAACGCTGCGGGATCGTGCCCAGAGACTGCATATAAGAAGCCAGCGCATACCATTCCTTCACTTCGGCGCCGTCGGGGGTGTGAAGGATACATTTTTCAAAATCGGTCACTTCACTGCCGTCGGCATTGCGGGGGCTGACGGTCAAAATGCCAAACGACTTGGCGTTGACGGTGCCGAGCATCTGCCCGGAATAGAGCCCGGTGACGACGCGGTACAGCCGATCGTCCTCCAACTCGACACGGGTGCCGTCCTCCAGCACCTGCCAGGCGTCGGTCACTTTGTTGAAAATCATGCGGCGTGTATTGAACTCCCAGTGCATACCCGCGCCGTACAGCTGTGCCGCCGGCATGATAGGGGAGACGGACGCGTCGACCTCAAAAGCGTCGCGCAGTTCGCGCCCGGTGATATAAACAGAGATGAGCGGATACCCCGGCGTGCCGTCGGCGCCCGAGCCGAGGGAACTGACGTTAAACGCATCGGAAACGGTGATGTCTCCCCGGGCAAAAGAACCACGGATGACGCCGGTGGCGACAACGGCAAAATCAACATTGACATAGTGCTCGCCCTCAGCCGCCTTGACGGCATGGACATAGCTGTCGGCAATCAGGTTGCCTAAAGGGTCCTCGTCCTGTGTACGGCCCAAATCGCCAATGGGGGTAAAATCAAAGGGGGAGGAAGCCAATACCTGGTCAAATTCCATATCATAGGCGCGCAGATACTGCTCTTGTACCTTTTGCTTGTATTGTTCGGTCAGCTCAAGCATCTCGGGGCTGTCAGCCACCGTTTCATCAATGGGCAAAAGATCATAATTTTCCAAAACAACCCCGCCGCTCTGCGGATCTTTGGAAAGCACGAGCACGCCAAGATTCTGTGTATATTCACCGGCAGAGACAATCAAGGTGTCATTTTCAACAATGGGTTCGGGCAGCGTGGAATGCGTATGACCGGAAATGATGACATCAATGCCGTCGACAGCCTGGGCTAAAAGCTGATCTTCGGACTTGGAAGGATCGGGTGAAGTGCCGGAATGAGACAGGCAGATAACATAATCGGCATCGGCGTTTTGCTCAATATCCGCGACGACGCGGCGGGCGGCCTCGGCAATCGGTTCAAAGGTCATACCCGACATGGGGGCACAGGCGTCGGCGTCTTCGCCCAAAAGCCCAAAGACAGCAAAGCGTATGCCGTCCCGCTCGATGACGGTATAATCGGTGACGCCATAAGCATCCATAGCGGCCTGTGCCTGCTGCGAAGCCGCAAGGGCTTCGGCATCCGGCGCATCGCCGGGGTCACCGGCTGTCATAGGGCGGTAATTGCACTGCACAATGGCGGGAAGCCGATCGCCGCTTTGCACAGCGGCAGTCAACATGTCGGCAAGCCCCTGCGCGCGGTAGTCGTACTCATGGTTGCCGAAGGTCGTTGCGTCATAACCCATAGCGCCCAACATTCGCAGCTCGGCGGCTTCGCTGGCGTATATGGTTTGGAACAGAGTCCCCATGGAAAAGTCGCCGCCGTCCAGTGTGATGACGGCGCCGGGCGCCGCGGCGCGCTGCTGCGCCAACAGCGTATGAAGCCGGGTGTAGCCGCCCGATTCGCCGCCGCTGCCCGTTGGAGTAGGCAGAAAATGTGAATGGGTGTCATGGGTGAACAAAATGGTGACTGGAGCGGAAGCGGGCGCCTGTGCAGAAACAGGTTCGAACAGTCCCAGCGCCAGACAAAAGGCGAGCAGGACAGAGGCAAGACGTTTCATTTCTGCCATTCCTCCCGACGGATGGAGTAGAGATAATGCGGCATATGTACGTTGTAATAAAATTTGTCAAGCACGCCGCGGCGCGTCATGCCGTTGCGCTCGGCTACATGCTGCGAGGGCAGATTGCTGTCGCGGATGATGGAAAAGACCTCGTCAACGCCAAGCGCTTCAAAGGCATAATCGCGGCAGGCCATTGCGGCTTCGGTCGCATAACCGTGATGCCAGTGGGCGCGCTCAAAAAGATAGCCGACCTCGTGTACCATGCGATCTTCACAGGGCTGCATAGTGATGCCGCACTGGCCGATCCACTGGCCGCTTTCTTTTAAAATAACGGCCCACAGGCCAAAACCGTCAGCTTGATAACGGGCCAGCATTTTATCGAGCCAGGCCTGCGCCTCGTCATCGGAAAAGGCATGTTCATAGGCTTTCATTGCAACGGGATCCTGAAGGGTGCGCTTTAAGGCCGGCAAATCATCCTGCGTCATGGGGCGGAGAAAGAGCCGGGGAGTTTCAAGAATGATCATACAGTATCCTTTCTGTCCTGAGCCGGCAAAGCCGGCAACGGCGTCATTTTCTGTCGGAACCGTCCGGCGAAAGGACGGGCAGGTTCCAGCGTCGGTGCAGAGCGATGAGGCGAATCAACATAATCAGTGCAGCGGCGGCCAGCATGGCCGCGGCGCGGGGCAGAAAAAGCTCGAACAAATACAGCGACAGTGCGCCGATAATGGCGGCGACGGCATAAATGTCGCGCCGCAGAAGCTGCGGGGTGCGGCCGGCCAGCACATCGCGCAGAACGCCGCCGCCCACACCGGTTGTCACACCGACAAAAACAGCCAGAAACATGCTGTCATACCCCAGGGAAAAGGCGGTGTTCATACCGCTGACCGTAAAAACGCCCAGGCCGACAGCGTCAAACAGGTTGATGCCGTGCATGACGAGATTCCTTTTTTTGCTGTAGCGGGTACGCAGGAAAAAGGGCGAAAAAAGCATGAGCAGCAGTGACGAGATAAAAGCAACCAGTACATAAAGCGGGTTGCGGAACATAACGGGAGGAGTGTTGCCGAGAATGAGATCGCGTATCAGGCCACCGCCCACTGCCGTAAAAATGGATAAAACAGTGATGCCGAAAAAATCGAGCCGCCGCTCAATGGCAGTCAGTGCGCCGGAAACGGAAAAGGCAACGGTGCCGGTCAGTTCGGTGATGAGAATAATCCAATCGGTAAAGCTCATAGCTTGTCCTCCCTGTGAACAGACGTCGAGAGAGAATAAAAAGTCTGTCGAGGATATCAACGCCTATTTTAACGGCTTTGGAATCATTTATCAACAGCTTTCTGTAATTTTTTCTGTTTCGCTTTTTACAGGCTGTAAAGGCTGCGGCAGGGGTAAAAAGGAAGACAGGCAAAAAGCATCCGCTTCTTGCCTGTCTGAAAATTTTTGAAGAGCAATAACACCCGTATAGTGTACGGCCACGATCTGTCAGGGAAGGAGGATATATTCCAGTTCCTGCTCAGGGGGTGTTTGAGCGGAAAGAAGCAAAGCCGGTTTGCAGCCACTGTCCGTCATAGCCGTTTCCAAAGCGGAAAGGTCAAAAGCAGGGTCGGCCGCCGCAACATACAGATGGGCACAATGCGGGGCCAGCAGGGAAACATCCTGCCCGGCGTCGGCATCAACCAGGGAAGAGGCCGCCGTGTCGGTCAATACAACCGAGATTTCCAGCTCATCCGGCGCACGCTCACGCACTGCGGACAAAAGAGCGCTCAACGCTTCGGTGCGGCTCAAAGGCTGTTGGCCATAGTTGAGAAGCGAGGTTTTGCCGACGGTGGGGAATTGGAAGTTTTGCAGGACCAATTCGTCAAAACCGGCGTCATAACAGGACTGTGCCAGGGCGGCGAGAAAATCGGCGGCGCCTTCAGCATAAGGGTTGACCCAGGAGATATAGTTGTAATCAAGCCACCGGACTCCGTTATGGGTGCGGACCGACAATGAAAAATCGTTGCGCGGCGCTGTATTGTCGCGCAGAGCCGACGCAAGGGCGACAGCGCGTCCGCCGCTTTGCCGCAGGGCGGAAACAGCAGAGGAAACCGACGAATCGGCGCTGAGAACGAGCGCCCCATCGACATCCTTGATCGTCATAGCAAGCCCGTTCAGCGGTTCGGCGATATTGCCCGGAACAAAATCGGCAGTCTTCGGCACCCAAAGAGCGCGTGTCGGCTGGTAAGTCTGTTCGGGCGGGGGGTTGTCGTCATCCGGTGTGTCATCCGGCACGGGATCCGGATCGGGGTTCGGTTCAGGCGGGTCGACAGGCTCGTCAATAACAATATCGGGCGGCGTCACAGGCTCGGGATCCGGCTCGGCGGGCTGCGATGCCCGGAAAGAAAAGCGGAACCCGTCGGCGGTAAATACGATGTACTCCTGCGCATAGAAAAAGACAAAAACGCCTATAAGCAGAAGCAGGAGCAGCAAAAAAACAACCAGTTTCCGTCGGCGGCGGCCGTAGTAGCCGGAACCGCGATAGGGCTTCATGGCCATATCCTCATCCTTCCAGAGAATAGAAGATTATTGCACGGGCTTTTGCATGGGAGCACTCTCACTCGCGTTGACGATCAGCTTACGCGGGCAGGCGCGGGCGCAGGCGCCGCAGTTAATACACTTAGCATAATCGATCGAAGCCAAATTATCCGTAACGGTGATGGCGCCGGTCGGACAGGCCTTTTGGCACAGCATACAGCCGATACAGCCGATGTTGCAGATACGGCGCAGTTCGGCGCCGCGCAGATGTGACGAACAGCTGACAAAAACGTCCTGTTTGTCGGAAACAATAGAAATCAGGTGGCGGGGACAGGTGGCGACGCACTGGCCGCAGGCAACGCATTTGGAAGCGTCGACAACGGCAACGCCGTTTTCAAGATGCAGCGCACCGTATTTGCAGACCTTCACACACGAGCCAAAGCCCAGGCAGCCGCTGGTGCATTCAAGCGGGCCGCCGGCAACCTTGGATGCGGCGAGGCAGTCCTGCAAACCGGCATATTCATACTTGCGTTTGGCATTATGGCCGCCGCGGCAGTTGACATGGGCCACCATTTTGCCGACATCCTCCGCTTCAACGCCCATGATGGCGGCAATTTTTTCAGCGACAGGGGGGCCGCCCACCGGGCAGGTGGACACGGCGGCCGTTCCTTCGACAATGGCGGAAGCCAGGTTGGCGCAGCCGGCGTAACCGCATCCGCCGCAGTTGGCGCCGGGCAGCACGTCGGTAATTTGGGCAATGCGCGGATCCTGTTCAACGTGGAAGACCTTGGAGCTGACGGCGAGCAGCGCGCCGAAAAACAGCCCCATAGCGCCCAGGGTAGCGGCCGGTATGAGAACGGAACTGATTGACATGGATAATTTCACCTCTTGAAAAGGATAGGGGAACGATGCAGACGGTGTTCCGGTTCGGCGGGTTTAAAAGATGCTCAGACCCTGGAAGCCCATAAAGGCAATGGCCAGAAGGCCGCTGGTGATGAGGACAATGGGAAAACCTTTAAAGCATTTGGGCTCGTCGGCGAACTCCAGCCGCTCACGAATTGAAGCCAGGAGAATGATGGCCAGCGTAAAGCCGACGGCGGCGGTAAAGCCGAAGATGACCGAACCGAGGAAGTTATAGCCTTCCTGCACGTTGAGCAGGGCGACGCCGAGCACGGCGCAGTTGGTAGTGATGAGAGGAAGGTAGATGCCCAGCGCCTGATACAGTGCAGGCATCATCTTCATCAAAACCATTTCGACAAACTGCACGAGGCTGGCGATGACCAGAATGAAGGCCACCGTCTGCATATACTCGAGCTTAAGGGGGATCAGGACAAATTCGTTGAGCAGATAAGTCGCGGCCGAGGCGACCGTCATGACGAAAATGACGGCCATACCCATGCCGGCGGCCGTTTCCACTTTTTTGGAAACGCCGAGGAAAGGGCAAATGCCCAGAAAACGCGAGAAAATGAAGTTGTTGACCAGAATGGCGCCAAGCGCTAATGAGAAAATTTCAGTTCCGGACATCGTTTACTCCCCTTTCTTCATGATTTTCTGGAAGATGGCGACCAGAAAGCCGAGCGTCAGGAATCCGCCGGCCGGCAGTATGAGCAGCATGGCGGGCTGATAGCCGTCGGGCATAACCTGAACGCCCGCCAGTGTGCCGGCGCCCAGAAGCTCGCGTACGGCGCTCATGATCAGCAGGGCAAGGGTGAAGCCCAGGCCCATGGCCAAGCCGTCAATGGCCGAAGGAAGCACCTTGTTTTTAGAGGCAAAGGCTTCGGCGCGGGCCAGAATGATGCAGTTGACAACGATAAGGGGGATAAAGACGCCGAGCGACTCCGAGAGATCGGGCAGATAGGCCTGCATCAGCAAGTCAATGGCTGTGACAAAGCCGGCCACAATGACGATATATGAGGCGATGCGAACCTTGGAAGGAATGACTTTGCGCAGCAGGGAAATGACGACGTTGGAGCAGATGAGCACCGCTGTGGCGGCCAGACCCATGCCCAGGGCATTTTGGATTTTAATCGAGATGGCCAAAGTAGAGCACATGCCCAAAAACTGAATAAAAACAGGGTTGTTGGTGATGAGCCCTTCTTTGAACTGCTTGAAGATTTTACTCATTTTGACACCTCCGGCTGGTGGGCGGCAGCGTAGTCCAGCGCAGCCTGAACGCCGCTGGTTACGGCCTTTGAGGTGATGGTCGCGCCCGAAATGGCGAGAATATCATTTTCACCCGAGGCAACATTTTTCTGCACAGTCAAAGGCCCTGTTTTGCCGACGAACTGCTCGCGCCACTCCGGCTCGGAAGCGCGGGAGCCCAATCCTGATGTTTCGGTTGACGAGACAACCTGTACGCCCAGAACGGTGTTTTCCGGGGAAACGCCGACGATCAGCCCGATGGCGCCGCCGAAGCCGTTGGGCGAAACTTCGAAGCACATGCCGGCATATTCGCCGGAAACAGTGGCCGTGTAGACCGCCTGAATCAGGCCGCTGTCGTCGGAAAACTCGACTTGCTCAAACGAGCCGCCGGGGATGACCTCGTTCATAGCCCGCTGGATTTTTTCCAAAGCGAGGCTTTCGATTTTGTCGGCGGTAATGGCGTCAACGGCGCCCAGACAGCCGGCAACGATGAGTGTAATGACCAAAAGGGTGCCGGCCAAGCGAATGATTTCCCGGACAAAGGGATTTTGCGCGGATTTATCCATTTTTCTCGGCCTCCTTTGCCGGCTGTTTCAGCGTTTTGCGCTTTTCAGCTGGGTTTTTGGGAATGGTAAAGCGTTCGATCAAGGGCACAAAGGCGTTCATGATGAGAATGGAATAGGAAACGCCTTCAGCATACGAGCCAAAGTAGCGGATAAAGACGGTCAGAAGGCCGCAGCCGATGCCGAAAATGACCTTGCCCTTTTTGGTCAGCGGAGAGGTGGTATAGTCGGTTGCCATGAAAATAGCGCCCAGCATCAGACCGCCGCTCAGCAGATGCGCCACCATGAAATCAAAGGAATCAAGTCCGCCGCGCGGGAACAGGAAGGTCAAAACGGCGACGGTGCCCAAGTAAGCCAGCGGAATGTGGGGCGAGATGACGCGACGGTACAGAAGATACAGCCCGCCGGCGATCAGGGCCAGAGCCGAGGTTTCGCCCAGGCAGCCGCTCACCATGCCCAGGGCCATGTCGGCGACTGAGGCGTCGGGCAGCATCCCGTTTTTCAGGTAAGACAGCGGCGTGGCCGAGGTGACGACGTCAACCGGCGCTGTAAAAAGGGGCAAAGCCGTACGCGTCTTGACCCAGGTCGTCATGATGACCGGCCAGGAGAAAAGGAAGGCGCGCGCTGCCAGCGCAGGGTTCATGAAGTTTTTGCCAATGCCGCCAAAAAGCTGTTTGACGACAATGATGGCAAAACCGGCGCCGACCAGAACCATCCACAGCGGCGCGGTGACCGGCATATTAAAGGCGAGCAGCACGCCAGTGACGACGCAGGACATGTCGCCGGTCGTGTTGGGCTTTTTGGCTAAAATACCGTAAAACCACTCAAAAAAGATACAGCAACAGACGGAAAAACAGGTAATCACAAGGCTGCGCCAGCCAAAAACAAAAATAGAAACGGCCAGAGCGGGCATCAGGGCAATGACGACGTCGAGCATGATCTGCTTGGTCGTGTCGTCAGAGCGGATGTGGGGCGACGAGCTGACCTTTACATTGGATAAATCAAGCATGTTTTCGCCTCCTCATTTCTTCCTGCGCGCGTCGAGCACACGCTGCTTGGCGGCGCGAATGCCCTGTACCAGCGGTATTTTGGCAGGGCAGACATAGGTGCATGCGCCGCATTCCACGCAATCGAGAGCGCGGTAGCGCTCACAGCCGGCCAGGTTATGCTTTTCGTAATTCTGATAAATGCTGGTCGGCATCAGGTGCATGGGGCAGGCGCTGACGCATTTGCCGCAGCGGATGCAGGCGGTGCGGGCGGGAATGGGGCATTTTTCTTTGCAAAAAGCGAGAATGGCGTTGGTGCCCTTGATGACGGGAACTTCGGCGGAAAAGAGCGGATTGCCCATCATGGGCCCGCCCATCAGCAGCTTATTGGGCGGTTCCAAAAAGCCGCCGCAGGCCTCCAGCAAATCTTCAACCGGGGTGCCGATGCGGACTTCCAGGTTTTTGGGGTTGGAGACGGCCGAGCCGGAAACGGTGACAATGCGCCGCACCATGGGCAGGCCGGTGATGAACAGGCGGTAAATGGCGCCCGCCGTGTCGGCGTTGAAAACGGCGCAGCCGGCGTCGGCCGGCAGCTTGCCGGACGGGACGTCGCGGCCGGTCAGCGCCTTGATGAGCTGCTTTTCAGCGCCCTGGGGGTATTTGCAGGCCAAGGGGGCCAGAGTGACCGAGCCGTCGGCGGGAAGGTGGCTTTTTAAAACAGGGAAAGCGTCCTGCTTGTTGAGCTCGATGCCCAGAACAGCTGTTTTGACACCAAAAAGCTTTTGCAGAATGCGCGCACCGCCGATGACATCCCAGGGGTATTCGAGCAGGATGCGGTGATCCGAAGTGATGTAGGGCTCGCATTCGGCGCAATTGATAAGAACGGAATCCACTTTGCCGAGACCCGAGCTGATTTTGACATGTGTGGGGAAGGCGGCGCCGCCGTGGCCGACAATACCGGCCTCGCGGACGGCGGCGATGATTTGTTCAGGGGACAGCGTATCGATGTCACGCGGATGGATCGAATCATCAGGCGTATCCAAGCCGTCGTTTTCAATGACAATCGACAGGACCATAGAGCCGTTGGGATGCAATTTGGGGGCAATTTCGGTGACCGTGCCGGAAACAGTGGCATGGACGGGTGCGGAAACAGGGGCCGGGCTGTCGGCAATTTTCTGCCCCAAGCAGACGTGATCCCCGACATTGACAAGGGGAGAGCAGGGGGCCCCTATGTGCATGGAAACAGGCAGAATGACTTTTTCCGGCGCTTTGAGAAGCTCAATGGCTTTTCCGCACGTTGCCTCTTTGTGCGCATCCGGGTGGATGCCACCCGGGAAAGTGTGCGCCATAGTTTCACCTCTTCTGAATGTGCTTTTCATAACAGTACTATTATAGAGCACCTGAATGGAAAACACAATAAAAAAGCGCCTAAAATGAAGAAAAAAGAAACAAAAAATATTGTAATGATAACAGAAAAAGCGGGTAGATAAACGACTGAAAAACAGAGTTTACCTGAAAATACAGGCAACAAGGCAAAGAAAAGACGCGGGACATAACAGCGTCCCGCGCCCTGGCGCAGCGGTCATTTATAATGGGTTTCCATTTATTAGAAAGGATGATTCCTTGGGACAGGCGGCCAGCTTATTCTTGCGCCACTCTGCCGATTGCCTGTAAAAGGCTTTTGTCCGTGTCAGACGTATCCTGCGTCAATTCCCAAATCATGATGCCGCCCAGCGTATCCTTGGCATACCGGGCCTTCTTTTCCATGGTGTCCACACCGTTATAATAGACGTCCATGCCGTTGAAAAGGACGTGATCCTTGCGGTAAGCGTCGGGTACGCTTGCCAAGATGCTCCCATAATCCGCCCAGCTGGGCCGGGCGTAAAAGGGGACGCCCAGCACCACCTTGTGCGCGGGCAGACCACGCGTCTCCTTCCAGTACCGTCCACAGTCCACGGCAAACAGGTACGGGGAATGCCGTTCCCCGTCACCGCCGTCATAGGCCATGACATTGATGAAATCCACGGCGTTCAGCACGGCGTTGGTATGGGCAACGGCGTCATAGTAAATGTTGCCGTCGGCGGTGGCGCCGCTCAGCACCGCGGCCGTCAGCAGCTTGCCGCGGGCATGAAGCGGTTCCGACAGCGCCAGCATCAGCGATTCGTACCGTCCGGCGCTGCCGCCGTCTACCCGGGGGTGCTCCCAATCCATATCCACGCCGTCAAAGCCATACTGTTCGCACATGGCGAGAATATTTTCAGCCAGTCGATTCACCCCAGCGTCTGTGGACGTTGCCGCCATAAAGACGTTTTCCAGCGGCGCATCGTTGTAGCTCCACCCGCCTACCGAAAGCAGAACTTTGGCGCCGTTTTCATGGGCGGAACGGATCAGGGCCGCTGCGGTCTCCGGGTTTTCCAAATCCCGCAGGCCGCCGTCGGCTGTGGGAATGGCAAAAGCATAACAGACGTGCGTTACCACATTGAAATCCACGGACTGGAGCTTATCCGGTTTCCAGCTGGGGTAATAGCCCACCACTTTAAAATCAGTCAGTTCCGTGTCCCGGGGAATGGACGCGTCGATGGGAACGTTGTCCGACCCTTCAGGCTGGGCCGGCGCCCCGTCCGCAATGCCCAGGTTTTCCCATACGTCGCTGCTGCCGGGCTGCTCCCCCTGCGTCCACCATTTGGCCCGGTAGCGGCGGCCCTGGTAGCTGACGACGTCGCCCCCGGTGTAAACGGCAGTGCGGTCCCAGGCGTCGGACGGCGGTTTGTATGAGGCAGAAGACGTGCCGCCGCCCTGCTCTGCGATCGCCCGAAGGGTAGCGGCCTCGTCCGGCCCTGCGTCGGAAGCGGCGTTTGCGGTTTCGGACGGGATGCCTTTTAAATGAGAGAATGCACCGGTATCGCTCGCTCTGCCGGTATACAGCCATACCGCAGCGGTCAGCAGTACGCCGAGGGCAAAGCCGCCCAGGGCGTAACTAAATTTTTGTTTCTGTTTCACAACATCGACCTCCGGAGGAGCAAACCAAACCTGTTTTTAAAGCGTCTAACAGAAGAATGACAGACGCTTACAAACTTTATCGCCGGGTCAGCGACAGTGCGGGGCGAATGTCGCCCTGCGCCGAAGCGTCGGCCTGGATGTCGACGCGGTCGCCCTCGTTCAAAATGACAGCCTCGGGGCAGCTCTGCGCAGAAATGGAATAGAAAAAGTCGTTGCCGAGCAGACGAATATAATAGTAAGTGTTGCCGTCGATGACAGCCGCCCGAATTTCTGCGACGGCGCCGCTGTCGTCGGTTTGCGGAAGCGCTTCGGGCGCGGCAATGCCCCGCTCGGTCAGCAGCCGGATATAATTGCTTTCGCACTCGGAAACCGTCGTGCCTGTCGCCACAAGCTGGTATTGCTGGACGTTGACCATAGCGTACATTTTAACCAGTTCGCTGGCGTCCTTGAGCGACATGAAATAGGTCGGCTCGCCCGCGACATTCAAAAGCAGCGGGAAGGTCGTGGTGTAGCGGAGATCCTGCACAACGCCCTGCGCGGAAGCGCGCGCCGACTCTTCGATAGCGCCGGGCGCCGAGTAATAGGTCGTTTCCTTGGTGCGCTGGTTGGACAGAAGAAAACCGACATTGGACTGGTCGCCGCCCACGCTGGTGATGCCGGTGTACATATAAACATCATCGTTGAGGGCGATATAGTTATAACCGCTGGTGGTGACGGTGACGTCCTTCTGGCCGAAAAGCGAGTTGAAAAAGCCGTTGACATAAACGCCGTGATAATCGTACTGTTCGATGATAAGGCTGGCCAGGTAGACGCGGTCGATCCAGGACGGAATCTCATCGCGGCTGTAATACTGCGACTCGCCGGTAATGGCGTCGACGAGCACCGCGCCGTTGATGTCGGTGCCGCCGAACAGGCCGATGGTTTTTTCAAGCTTGGGGCAGACCCAGTAAGGGTGGCCCGAGTCGTCAATTTCAAAGGTGCTTTCGCTGAACATGAAGGTCGGGTACAGAAAACGCAGGTGCCGCTCGAGCTTGCGGCCGAAGAGATCGGCGGGCGAATAGCGCATTCCGCCAAGACCCAGGGAGGAAAGACGCACGACCTCGGCCTGCTGCGTCACCATATCGACGCGGATATAGGCCGGCAAGCCATCCGACCGGTTGTTAAACCATTTGAAAATGTCGCCGTACAGAAGGGGTGCGACGCGCACCGGCCGGCCCTGCCAGTTGATTTGCGTGTAGTTGTCCGAGACTTCAAACTGCGAAACCATATCGGCCAGCTCGCCCAGCTTGCGGTCGCCCAGCCGCTCGGCGGAATCTTCGTCAAGCATGGGAATTTCGTCAAACGAGATTTCGGCGATGTCGGTTGCAAAATCGCCTTCCTGCACAGTGAGCAGGTCGCGGTAGCTGGAAGCGCGCAGGATGGGCATGGAAATGATGCTGCCCACGGCAAAGACGCCGACCAGAACCAGCACCAGAATGAACGGGATTTTGCACTGCTTTTTCAAAAAGCTGAAATACTCATGCGGCGTGCCGCTGCCCGTACCGGATGTGACAATCGAGCACAGACAGAAAACAACGCACAAAAGCCCGACAAAAAAGTAAAACGCCGGGTCGTGCAGGTTGATGGCCGGCAGGGCAAAGTAAAAATAAACGAGGCCGACGAGCAGCGTCACCAAAAGGCCGGTCAGAATCACGCGGGGGCGGCTTTTGGGCTTTTTGGAAGCGCTGCCGCCGCCAAACGGATCTTTCTTTTTAAACAGGGACATGAGGCATCTCCTTATCTTTCAGATAGTAAACTTTATTATAGCGTACGCAGAGAGAATAGGCAAATTAAAAACGCGTTAAAAATACGGCGTGGGAAAAGCCTTGCAACGACAGGC
>CANEGK010000025.1 GCA_947427035.1 uncultured Clostridium sp. | reverse complement strand
GTGGGGCGTGGCGACCGCCAGTCCTACTGCATTCTGGTGCAGGGCGGCGGGGGCGAGCCGGCGCGCGCCCGCTTAAACGCCCTGTGCCGCCAGTCCGACGGCTTTCGAATCGCCGAAGAGGACCTGCGCCTGCGCGGCCCCGGCGATTTTTTTGGCCAGCGCCAGCACGGCCTGCCCGATTTCAGGCTGGCCAGCCTGGCGCAGGACGTCGCCCTTCTGCAAAGCGCGCAGGACGCCGCCGCCGCCCTGCTCAAGGCCGACCCCGGACTGCGGCTGCCGGAGCACGCCTGCGCCGCCCGGCGCGTAAACGCCATGCTGCGGCCGCAGGGCGGCGTCTCGCTCAACTGAGCGGCCCCGCATCAACAAATTTAACAAATTATGAACAAATTTTATCTTGTACACCGCGCCAAAAACGAGTAAAATAAGGATATTATTAGGGCTGTCTGCAAAACCGGCAGCCCACATTATGCAGTAAAGGAGAAATCCGCCATGAAACACTCTGTCAAACGCCTGCTGGCCCTTGTCCTGTCCTGCGCCCTGCTGAGCGTCTGCGCTTTCGCCGCCGATTTTACCGGCCGCGCCGACGAACTGCACGCGCTGGGCCTGTTTAAGGGCACAGGCACCGACGAAGCGGGCAACCCCGTCTACAATCTGGACGCCGCCCCCACCCGCGCCGAAGCCGTCACCATGCTGGTCCGCCTGCTCGGCAAGGACGCCGAAGCCCTCGAGGGCGATTGGGACGTCCCCTTCACCGATCTTGACGGCGCCGACGCCTGGGCCCTGCCCTATGTCGGCTACGCTTACGCCAATAAGCTGACCACCGGTGAAACCGACACCCTCTTCGGCACCAACAACCGCTGCTCGGCCCAGATGTACTGCACCTTTGTCCTGCGTTCGCTGGGCTACAGCGACGCCGAGGGCGCGGATTTTACCTATGCTTCCGCCCTTGAGTTCGCCACCGAAAAGGGCCTGCTCGACGAGTATCTGGCCCAGGGCGACTTCCTGCGCGACGAAATCGCCGCTGTCTCTTACTCCGCCCTGCTCACCCCGCTGAAGGACAGCGAGACCCTGCTCATCAACAAGCTGGTGGAAGACGGCGCTGTCGAGGCTGACGCCGCCAAGCTCCTGACCGACAAGCTGGCCCTGTACAACGAGTTCAACGCCCTGTCCGCCGGCAGCAGCGAAGGCGCCGACAGCATCGATATGTCCATGAAGATGGACATGACGATGAGCATGGGCGGCGTTCAGGTGCCCATGAACATGGAAGGCTCCCAGAAAGTGAAGGTCACCGAGACCGGCGTTGAGCTGGCCAGCGTTATGACCATCACCGCCCTGGAGCAGACCCAGACCCTGGAGCAGTATCTGAAAGACGGCGTCATGTACACCAATGACGGCGAAAACAAGGTCAAAGCCCCCTACACCAGCGCTGACGACGCGCTGGCTGCCCTCTCCCCCTCTGACCTGAGCGGGGCCGCTTCTTCGCCGCTGTATTTCATCGAGAGCATTTCCAAGGCCGAAACCGACGGCAAGGTGTCTTACACCATCGTCCTGCCGGGCAATCTGCTGACCTCGATGACCGAAACGGTCATCGGCTCTATGGGCCAGGCCGAGGGCTTGGACAGCATGAGCATCGGCAATATCACGATGGTTGCCACCTTTGAAAACGACGCGCTTTCCTCCATCACCATGGATATGCCCATGAGCGTGACGGCCGAAGGCCAGACCGTCGATGTCGCCGCCAAAATCGAAATGACCATCAACGCTATGGGCGACGGTGTTGTCATCGAGTTCCCGGCCGACCTCGACACCTACGTCGAAGCCGCCGAATAACCCGCAGTTTCCACCGTACATTGTCCGCCGGGCGGGAAAAATTCCCGTCCGGCGTTTTTTTCTTTCAAAAAGGGCTTGACAGAATCCTTCATATCATGCTAAAATTGTTAAGCTGACGAAACGCGGTACGCTAAAAAATGCAACGCGCGGGTGTAGTTCAATGGTAGAATGTCAGCCTTCCAAGCTGAAAACGTGGGTTCGATTCCCATCACCCGCTCCATTTCCGGGTAAACCCTTTGGGGGCTGGGGTGGTGGTTCTGCTTCCCGGCCGCGCGGAGTTTGTGCCTGCAAGGAGTTTATGTGCCTGTAGCTCAGCAGGATAGAGCAACTGCCTTCTAAGCAGTAGGTTGGGGGTTCGAGTCCCTCCAGGCACGCCAGTTTCATCGTCGTTATGTGGTGGGTGTAGCTCAGTCGGTTAGAGCATCAGATTGTGGTCCTGAGGGTCGTGGGTTCGATTCCCATCACCCACCCCATTTTTCTTCAACGGTGGGATGTCGCCAAGCGGTAAGGCACCAGACTTTGACTCTGGCATTCGTAGGTTCAAATCCTGCCATCCCAGCCACGTTTATCACCCTGTTGGCAGGGATTCCTATAAATATTGTTTTGCGATCCATTAGCTCAGCCGGCAGAGCACCTGCCTTTTAAGCAGGGTGTCCGGAGTTCGAATCTCCGATGGATCACCACGCAAACCCCTGGAGCCGCAACGGCTCCGGGGGTTTTTCTTATGCGTTTAAGCTCCCATTTATTGGGTGAAATCCGGCAAAAAAGAGGCAAAAATTCCTTGTGGACAGTTCAAAGACAGTTCAAAACCAACCGTCCTATTTTAGCCCTTTTATATGCATTCCCTTCCCTGCTTTTCCATCTCTTCCCGCCTGAGCACGATTTTTTCAACGGCTGACGTGCGGGTGCTGGCAAAGCGCTCGACGCCCACATGCAGATAATACGGCGTCTGCCGCTCGACAAACTGCCGCAGCTGTTCGCGCCAGTGGGGATTGTGCAGGCCGTGAAGCCCCCGCCTGTACCGCTGCCGCCAGCTGCTCGTTTGTCATGCGACCGCCTCCGCTTCGGTTTCTAAACCTTTCCCCCAACTGCGGGAGCCGTGTGGGTTCCGCCCGTTTTGCAGAAAACACAGCCACATCCCCAGGGGGCTTCTGCCCCATTATACTGCGTTTCACTGTTCATTTCACTGCCTGATTCACTGTCAATTTCACTGCTTGATTCACTGACTTTTTGAAAGGCCGGGGAATGCTCCCGGCTCTGGCTCAGCAGCGTTTGGACTGCCTTCTTTCCTCAAACAGTCCGTCGACGGCCGCCCGCAGCTGCTTCTGCTTGTCGTACAGATCATCGAAAGCCGCATACAGCGCGTCGGTGCACGATTCCGCTTCGCTTAGACCCTCGGCCATTGCTTCTTGCACTGCCGACAGCAGATTCACTCCCCATTCGATGTTGTTACAAAGGGCGTCGACGTCGAGCAGTTTCGATGGTGCATTGTTCCTTTCGGCAAGCGCCGGGGGGCTTTGCAAAGACACTGTTCGCATCCCTGCCCGGTCTTATGTCGCGTTCTTGCTTTCCTTTTCGGTACTCCCGTCCGCTTTCGCTTGCCTCTTTGCTATGGTCTTATTATACTATATCTACCGGTAGATATCAATAGATAAAATGCCTGAATATCTACCGGTATATTTGTTCATTTTGTATCTATCGGTAGATTGTTTTTTGTGGTATAATAGTGGCATACTGGGAAAGGTGCCGGCATTTTGCCGCCCCCTGAAAGAAGGGAAAAGACATGTCGGAAAAAACAGAAGCGCAAAAAAGGGCGCAAAAGCTCTATATGGAAAAGTTTATTCGGCTTGAGATTCGAACGACACCCGGCCGGCGCGACGTTATCAAGGCCCATGCCGACGCGCGGGGCGAAAGCGTCAACGGCTTTATCAACCGCGCTATCGACGAAACCATGCAGCGGGACGGACAGGAAACTCAGCCCCCTGTATCTTTGCACATGGGCGTAAACCCAGATGCAGGGGGCAAACTGAATCAGGGGGTGTAATTGATGGCGTTTCCAGCGGAAAAGGCCCGGCATACATTTGCAGACGTTCTTGAATGGGACGAGAGCGAACGGGCGGAAATTATTGACGGGCAAGTGTTCATGATGGCTCCGCCGTCCAGAGTACACCAGGAAATCAGCGGGGAGCTGTTCCGGCAGCTCGCCAATTTTCTGGACGGAAAGAAATGCCGGGTGTATGCGGCTCCGTTCGCCGTCCGGCTTTTTGAACGAGACGGCGACGCGCCGGAAAACGTCGATACGATGGTCGAGCCGGATATTTCCATTGTGTGCGACAGCAGCAAGCTGGACAAACACGGCTGCAAAGGCGCGCCGGATATGGTGATTGAAATCCTTTCCCCCTCTACCCGGCGGCACGACAGACTTGTTAAGCTGGGTCTGTACCAGCGGGCAGGGGTTCGGGAATACTGGATTGTCGAGCCGGACACGCAATCGGTGCAGGTGTTCACGCTGGACGGCGGGCTTCTTCGCCTCTGTGAAGACTACGGCCGGGAAGAGATTGCCAGGGTCAACGTTTTGGACGGCTGCTTTATCGACCTGGACAAGGTGTTTCCCACATAACGCAAAAAGGACAGGGAATAAATCCCCTGTCCTTTTTTAATTTATCGCCGGGGTTTGTCTCCCGGCCTTTTTGCTGCCCGCTGCCGTGCTTCGCGGCGCCGCTGTTCAGAAGCTCTTTCTTCCGTTTTTTTGTTCCGCCGGTGTTCGGGCTTTGTTCCTCTTGCCCGCAGAAGGTATGCCCCAAAACAGGGAGCACCCCGCAGCTGCGGTTTCAGGCAGGGACAGATTGTCCGTACCTGCGCTGCCGGGACAAGCTGTCCCAGCAGGGTTTCAGGGGGAATTAACCGAGGTTTTTTCCCCGAGAACCCCGGTTTTGGGGGGAATAAACCCCGTTTTTACCCCCGGAAACGCCAAAGCGCCGCCCGCTCTTTTTTTATGCTCGAACCTGCCCGAACTTTTGGAAGCGGCAACCGGCTGGCGTGTTGGTCGTGTGTTGGCTGTGTGTTGGCCGTGTGTTGGCCACAGCCCGCAAAGGCAGTTCCTGCAAGGCGTGGGGGCGTGTTGATTTACCGCTCCATCTTCCGCAAGGGCTGCCGAAAGCGCTCGGAACTTTTGGCCTGATAGGGGGCAGAAAGCCCAAAGTTTTCAAAAACGACAAACGGCCGACACGCCGCCAGCCCTTGAAGCGCAAGCCTTTGCAAACGCTGCCCGTATGCCGGCCGACAAACGGCCGACAAGCCACCGACCAGCGTTTTCACTAGCGTTTTCACTAGCGTTTTCACTAGCGGTTTCACTAGCGTTTTTACTAGCGCTTTCTGTCCGGCTGTAAGACAGAAAGCCGCAGCGCCTTTTTTTCTGCTGCTTTTTGTTGCACTTTTGCTGCACTTTTGTTTCCGCGGCAATTCGCAGCAAGTTGCGGCAACTCGCGGCAATTCGCGGCAGGTTGCCGCAATCCGCGGGCAAAGGGGTCATGCTGCGCGACCCCCTTTTTATGCGGTACTTTTTGAACCTTTGCGGAAGCGGCACGCCGCCTTTCTTTTGCTTCTCTTGTCGGTTTGTTCCCGTTTCTTCTTGGTTTGTTCCTGCCGGCAGGGCCGGCGGGCCGACCCCAATTTTCCCCCTTCACCGGCCGTGAAACGAGGGCGCGCGCAGGGGATGGAATGAAAAAAGGGGGGGTGTGGTGGGTAGAGTTGTTTTAAATCTGCTGCCCCTTTTAAAACCCCCTGGCCTATGGCTATATATAGTAATATCAGTAAAGCTACTTTACCAGTGGCGGGGGGCAAAATGCTCACTGGTAGTAAAGTTACTTTACCAGTGACGCGCCCTTTTCCCCCCGACTGGTAAACCTACTTTACCAGTTTGGGCCTTGACTGGTAAAGTTACTTTACTGCCCTTTTACAGCTTTTCCCATTTCTCCCGTTCTCCAGACCGTAGAAAACCGGTACAGGTTGGGCTTGCGCAGGTTGGCGTTATTTTCCGCGACCTCTATCAGCCCCGCCTGCTCCAGCTCTGTTACGGCCGCCTTGATAGCCGGCCGGCTGATGGGCATGAGCTGCCGAATGCGGGCGTAAGGCATTTCAAACTCGCGCCTGCCGCCGCTGTCCAGCCGCATGTAAGCATACAGCCGGAACGCTTTGTCGCCCAGCCCCCGGATGGATTGGTCCAGCAGCTGGCTGTTGCCCAGACGGATATAGCGTTGTTCCATGCCGCCCGTTTTGGTCTCCCACGGCTGAAAGGGCGTTTTCTTACTCCGCGCCATGCGTCACCTTCCTGCGGCGTCCCTGTTCTCGATGGCCTGCGCCGTCTCAATGATTTCTTTGGCCCGGCGGCGCATGGAGCGCACAAACCGCGCCGTTTCCGCTTCGCTGCCCGGCAGGAAATACCCGCTCTGGTTGTCCGACAGAATGGGGGTTCCCCTGCGCCGTTCCTGCGCGATTTGCCGCCGTACTTCCCGCCCGCTGCGCCCGGTCAGGGTGACGAGCTGCCGAAGCGGCACGGCGTTTGTCTGCCCCCGGCCCAAAAGCCCCGCGATTTGACGGCCGCCCGCCCCTGTGGTACACTGTGAAGCGGAAACGGAGCTGTGCCCGCAAGCCGTCCCCGCTTCCGTCTGCCGCTTCGCCGCGTCACCGGCGAGGCGGCTTTTTTGCGCCCTGTTCATACCTGCGCCCCATGAAACAGGCTGTCCAGATAAGCGACAAGGTCGTCGCGGCGGAAATACCACGCCTGCCCCTGCTTGGCCCCCGGAAGCACACCCGCGCGCGCCATGCGCGCCACTGTCTCGGGGTTCTGCCGGATGAGCAGCCCCGCCTCGGCGCAGTCGCACACAACGGGCAGCTCGTCCACACTGGTAATGATTCTGCGCGGTTTATTCGGTCGTCTCACTTTTCAATCCTCCTGTCTATCGTTTTCCCCCGCGCTGCGCATTGCCGTGCAAAAAGCCGACGTGCACCGGTGTTTTCGGATGCTTTGCAGCGGGGGGTATGGAATGACCCTATGCAGCCGCGTTGCCCTTTTACTCACTGCGGGGCCCGGTGCTTTCTGACGGAATACGCGCCATTCTGGCGGCTTGTCTGCGCTGCTCCCGCTCTGCCTCGCTCAAAATGCGGGTCGGCCTGACCTTGAGCCAGCCTTTCGGGATGCTGTAATCGGCCGCGCGGCCGCCGCTGCCTGTGCCCAGCAGCCGACATTCTGTCGGCCTTTCCTGCGCCAGCCTTTGAAGCCTGTTCCTAAGCGCCCTGTTGTGCGTGTAGACGCTGGCCGTCGCCTCTTCCTCGTTGAAACTTATGATGGTTTCCTGTTCGTATCGCGAAAGCTTCATTTCTGCTCTCCCTTCTCACCGATAATCCGCAGAATGCGCGATTTCTCGTCCTGCGGCAGCTCGTGCCGGAGCTTTCGGCTGAAATTGCTGTCGGCCATGCCGAGCGCTTCCGCTATCTGCCACAGCCGCACCCCCTGCGCCTTTGCCGCTTTCCGGATTTCCTGATTGTTCATGCAGTCACTCCTTTTTTTAAAATTGCTGTTGACAGCTTGGGTTTTCCCTTGTTATTATTATAATGGGTAGTAATAACAACAGCAATATATAAAACATCTGTTCTGTATCTGTCTTTTATCCTGATTTTATCGTCTCCCCTCAAACAGGAAAGGAGCGCTTAAAATGCCCCGCAAAAGCAACACCTGCGCGCCGCAGGGGGCCGGAAGCATCCGCCGGAAGGTAAATAAAGTAGGTGGGCGCCATGCCTAAGAAGCTGCCGGACGGCCGGTACCGCGCACAAATCTACCTCGGCCGCGATGAAGAGGGCCGCAAACGTTATAAAGCCGTCTATGCGAAATCGCCCGCGCTGCTCAAAAAAGAGGCAAAAATCCCTTGCCTTTTCCGGGGGATCGATTTTGTCCGGCAGCCGCCATTTTGCCAGAAAGCCTAAAAAACGGCCCCCGGCAGGCTGTAGCCTGCCGGGGGCCGCAGATAAAATCCGCTTCTCAGGAATCAATGGAAGAAAAGTCGCGCGTTTTATTTTCACGCAGCTCGGAAAGGGCATCCTGCCCGTACTCTTCGCCAAAACAACGCTCTACCTCGGCCGTCATGACGCAGCCCTTTTCCCCATAAATATTGCGCACGCAACGGTCAAAAGCAGACAGCACATGGCCGCAGTGATAGGCAAAGGGACGCTGGTTTTTTGCCTCGCGGGGCGGGCGGGGCGCTTCGCCCGCGCCGTGCAGAACAAAATCGCATTTGCCCGCCGTGTGCATGGTGCATCGGGTCTCAAAGTTCAGGTCGGGGTTAAAGCCGCGCGCAAGGGATACGTCAAGATCGCGGCAGTAGCTTTTGGCGCAGTCCACAGCGCCCATTTCCTGAAACTGCGTGCTCCAGGGGCATTTTTTGACAAGATAATGATGATCCGGGGCCGTTTCCAGCACTTCGCTCTCCGTCCATTCCGGATGGGTGTACTCCCATTCCCCATAGGACATATAGGTTCCCAGCGTCAGCGCCCGCCCGTCACGCAGGGCACGCTGCGCCATACGGGCGCCGCGTTCTTCCGCATACTTCCGCGTGCAGAAAAGAAAGACCGCCTCTGCCCCGGCAGGGTCCAGTTCGTGCAAAAGCCGGTAATACTGTGCGACGATAAACGCGTGTTGTTTTTCATGCAACATACAAGCACTCCTTTATTCACAGATGAGATCCCGGACAACCTTGTCGTTCCACGGCTCCAGCGTCAGGCTTTCGCCGTTGGCCGGGCAGCCGCAGGCAAGGCAGACCTTCCCGTTGACACAGACAAGGCATTTGCCGCAGGCCGCCTGCCTGCAAGCCTCGTGACTGAAATAAGCGAGCGTTGGATCTATATGTTCATAAATGTAATCGAGCACGTCCAGCACCGACAGGCCGGGTGCAAAGGGCACGCTGTACTGCGCCGTATAACGATAAGCCGCGTCCCCCCGTGCAATGATAACCGCTATGTCATTCAACACAGGCACCCCCTGCCGCATAGCTGAGGCGTGAAAACACGCGCTCCAGTCCGTCAAAATACTCCTGCCGTCCCGGTCCGGCGCCCACGCCGTCCTGCGCAACAGGCCGGAGAAAAACCTGACCGCTTTGCAGGATTGTCTCGCACAAAAAGGCGTCGTTGTCGGTATACGGATAATCGCTCCGTATAAAAACGCCCCGGCTTTCGCGCCGCGCCAGTGACGAGCGTATCACAGCCCGGCCGCAGGCGCACAGGCTGCGGATCTCAAGGGCGTCCAGCCAGCCGCGGTTATACGCGCGCACAGGGCTGGCCAGCGCCAGCGGGATGCAGGCCGCCTCTTCCAGACGAGCGAGCCCGCGCAGCAGCCCCTTTTCATCGCGTACAATCCCTGCGCTTTGTGTGATGGCGTCCACCGCCATATCGCGCACCCGGCGGGGATTTTCCCCCTTTTCTGCCGTCAGGGGAGCCAACGCGTCCAGACAGGCGCGCTCCAGCGCTGCGGGCTCTGCACGCTGAATGCCGGCCATCCGGGCAAAACGCGCGGCGCCAGCGCCGGCCTGCGCCCCCTGTACCAGCATCTGGGTCGTGGCGGCGCTGACGCGGTTGGCTCCAAAAAGCCCGCCTGTACACTCGCCGGCTGCAAAGAGGCCGGGCACATGGGTTTCCATTGCGGCATTGACTGCAATACCGCCGTCAAAATAATGCCCGGCCGCAAAGACCGACAATCCCCCGTCCCGGTCATGACAGCGCATGATTTCGCTGTAAACACCGTGTGTGAGCTGGGGAAGCGTCTTCTCCAGCCCGTCCCGTTCGCTCTGTGAAAGATACTTCAGCGTAAAGCGCACTCCGCCGTGCCCGTCGCAAAGCCCGGCCTGTTCTTCCCGGAACATGGCATAGGACAGCAGCAGCTTGTTCCACTCGCTGCCCAGCGCAAGCCGCATGGCAGCCGGTGACAGGTGTTTGGACAGAAAATCCTCGCCCAGCCTGTTTTGCAGCCGGCCGTAACCGATGCACTGCATAATATACGGCAAGATGCTGCCCCGGAAACGGCGCGGCGCGCAAATGACGTCAGGGCAAAAGGTCACCATTTCCATCAGCGTCATTTCTGCGCCCAGGCGCATGGCGGCGGCCTGTCCTTCCCCGCACAGCCCGCTGGTTCCGCTGTTAAAGGCATAGCAGCCGTGCATTCCGCCCGTCGCCAGAACGGTCGCCCCTGCGTGTACGGCGATGAGCTCGCCGCTTATAATGTCGAGCAGCAGCGCGCCGGCAGCAGCGCCGTCTTCCGCAGGCAACAGATCACACAGCGTCACGTCCTGCAAAAAGCCGACGCCGGCAGCATGGGCCATGCGGTACAGCGCGTCAAGAATGGACGAACCTGCAATGCCGATTTGCCGGCCGCCCTCGTCGGCATCGGTGACGGCAACGCCGCTTTGCAGCAGCATTTGCACCTGCGGCCCGGCCTGCTCCACATACTGCTGAACCAGCTTGCGCCGGTTGAGATAAAAGCCCTCGTGAACAATGTCGCTATACCATTTCTCCTGGGTGTCGCTGCGATCGGCACTTTTGACGCCCAGCCGCCACAGGCTACCGCCGTCGCACATCACATCAGCGCTGACATTGGCCCCGGCCAGCAGGGTCGCCCCGCTCCGGCCTATTTTTCCTTTGGAAGCCAGAACGACCGACGCGCCCTGCTCTGCGGCGGCGCAGGCGGCGCGCAGTCCGGCGCCGCCGCTGCCGACGATCAGCACGTCACAGGTTAAGTTTCGCTGTACCACTTTTTGCCAGTGCCCTCCTCCGGGTCGTGCGATTTTTGTTCTGCGTGACACGGTCGTCACAATATTCCTTCATATAGTCCGCATAGCGGCTGAGAATATCGACAATCAGCGCCTTCTGCCCCTCGGCGAGGGCGTTAAAGCGATCGTAGAACTCGCGTCCGTTGACGCGGTGGAACTCGATATGCGCATCAAAAACCTTGCGGCCCAGCACCGTGCCGCGGTAATGGACCTCTTTCAGGTTTCCGCCCCGGCGAAAATGCTCAAGCAGCCCGTTTTCTTCCAGCTGCCGCGCCATTTTGGAAACGGTTCCTTTCGGAATGCCGGTGATGCGCGAAAGCTCGGTCGTGTTGACGCCGGGGTGGTGCAGAATGACCTCTACCATATGCATTTCGCGGGGCAGCAGAGCAATTCCCGGCAAATATTCTTTGGGAAGCCGGTTATCCAGATATGTGTAGCTGTAAATTCTGAGCAATGCCTCGTCGAATTCCGTTCTCCAATCGATCATAACGCAATCCCCTTCTCTGTCCCTATAAAACCCTTTGGATTTTGCGGAGTCTGCCATTCACCGTTTCATTTCATCAATTTTCAGCAGACGAACTGTTAAAACAAGATACGCCGCGCAGGCAACAAGCGGTATATTGTTTTTGTTCCCATTATATCACAAGAATGCCAGTTGAAGCAAAGATCGATGGATCGCGATATTTCCCAGCCTGTACCCGCTCTGTCCTACACCCGCGCGAGCACCGTCTCTTCCACCGTGCTTTTGGGCGGCGGCACCGGGGTTTGCGCGCCGTACCCCACATCAATAAAGGTGATGAGATGGATGTAATCGGGCAATGCAAAATGCTTTGCAATTCGCTCGGCCATGCCTTCTCCAAAGGTCAGCCACACGCTGGAAAGCCCCAGTGCGTGGGCGGCCAGCACAAGGTTCTGCCCGGCGGCCGCGCAGTTGAGCAGCGAATTGCGGTGCGACAGCAGCTGTTCATCCGGCGGAACCTCGCCGCGGTAAAGCTGCGCCATAGCGCGGCTGCCGCGCGTATCGACGGCGATGACAATATGCACCGGGCCGCCCGGGATGTCGCTGCCGCGGAACAGGCCCGGCTCACTCTTTTCGCGAATGATCAGGAACCGGCAGGGCTGCATATTTCCGCCGTTGGGCGCCCACAGCGCCGCGTCGATCATCTGGTCGAGAAGCTCGTCGGGCACCTCGCGATCGGTAAAGGCCCGCACAGAGCGCCGGCCGTACAGGACCCTGTCGAATCCGCCCGCCTCTGCCGGCGTCAGCCGCCGCGGGGCAAACGGCGAAAAGTCAACCGGCTTTCCGTCGAGGTAATCATAAGCCATGTCCACCAGACGGCGGGCAAAGCGGTACTCCGGCAGGTCGTGGCTCATGCCCCGCCTGTCCCACAATTCCAGAAGATGTTCAACCAGCGCAGGACACTGAGGGAACAGATCCTTGCCCGTATGCTCGACGTGGCAGACCTGGATTTCCAGCGAATGATGCGCCTTTTCCTGCAAGCAGGTGCGGAATGCAATGTCGTCAAGCCCAAGATAAAAGTCGTCGTCGCGGACGAGGGCGACCTTTTGCAGCATGGGGTCGAGTTTTATCTTTGCCATTATCGTCAGGCTCCTTTCTCAGACACGGACGAGGACGCGTTCGGCCACATCGGGGCGCTGGGGCGGAAACGGGGTCTGCACGCCGTAGCCCATATCGATAAAATCGACGATGCGGATGTAATCGGGCAGCTCAAAGCGCCGGCGCAGGTTGTCGATCATCTGGCCCGTGTAGGTCAGCCAGACGCCGTCCAGGCCGTGCGCGTGGATAGCGAGCAGGATATTGGTCGTCGCCGCGCCGGCGTCCAAAATGCGGTTTTTCAGGCTCATTACCGTATTGGCCAGATAGCAGCGCTCGTCCTGAAGCACGGCGATATGCACCGGCCCGGGCGGGATGTCGCTGCCGCGAAACAGCCACGGCTCGTTTTTTTCGCGGATGACAAGGTAGCGCACCGATTGCAGGTTGCAGGCGTGCGCCGCCCACAGGCCGGCGTCCAGCACCTTGTTGATGAGCTCGTCCGGCACCTCTTTTTCGGAAAAGGCGCGTACCGAGCGTCTGTCGTGCACAACGCGGAAAAAGGCTTCGCGGTCGGCGTCGGTGATTGCGGGCGGCGCATACGGCGTGAGATCGACCGGTTTTCCCTCTGCGCAGTCGCGCGCCAGCGCGAGGATATTCCGGGCGTAGCGGTAGTCGTGGTGATCGGCGGGCAGGCCCCGCCTGTCCCACAGCTCGCACATATGCTCTGCCGTACGTATCTGCCCCGGATCCAGCCGGCTGTTTGTGTGCAAGGCGTGATAAAACTGAATTTCAAGCGTGTGGTGCACGCGCTCGCGAAACCGCGCGCAGAACTCGGCGTCGCTCACGGCGAGATACTCCTCATCGCTCAGGGCAAGGGGCGCCTTTTCATACTTTTCTAAAATATCCCACATAACGGGTCTCCTTTCACACGCCCGCCACACGGTGGCAGGCGACAAAGTGGTTGGGCTCGACTTCGCGCAGCGCCGGGGGCGATTTGCGGCATTCCTCTGTACAAAGGCGGCAGCGCGACGAAAATTTACAGCCGGGCGGCAGGCTCAGCGGGCTGGGGATTTCGCCTTCCAGCCGAATGCGGTTCGAGATCCAGCTGTGATCCGGGTCGGGCACCGGTATGGCGGAAAAAAGCGCCTGGGTATAGGGGTGCAGGGGCTTTTCATGAATTTGCACGTTGCCGGCCAGTTCCACCAGCGAGCCGAGGTACATGACGCCGATGCGGTCTGAAATGTGCCGCACCATGGAAAGGTCATGTGAAATGAACAGATAGGTCAGTGAAAGCTCACGCTGGAGCCGGATCATCAGGTTGACGATCTGTGCCTGTATGGACACGTCGAGCGCCGCAATGGGCTCGTCGCACACGATAAAGCGCGGCTCGACGGCAAGGGCGCGGGCAATACCCACGCGCTGCCGCTGTCCGCCCGAAAGCTCGTGCGGAAAGCGCGAAGCATAGTCCGACGTCAGGCCGACGCGCTCCAGCTGTTCGTTGACGCGGCGCATACGCTCCTCTGCGCTCAGGCGAAAATGCACGCAAAGCCCTTCGGAAATAATGGAGCCGATGGACATGCGCGGGTCGAGGCAGGCATAGGGATCCTGAAAGACCATCTGCACGTTTTTGCTGAATTCCATGCGCTGCCGCCGGTCGAGCGTGCCGAGTTCCTGACCATAGTACAATACCTCGCCGCCGGTCGGCGGATAGACGCCGAGCAGCATACGGCCGCAAGTCGTTTTTCCGCAGCCCGACTCGCCCACCAGCCCGAAGGTCTCGCCCTCATGAATAACAAACGAGACGCCGTCGACGGCGCGCACCTCTTTTCCGCCTGCTGCGGGAAAGGATTTCTTCAGGTCTTTTATCTCAAAGACAACGGTTTTCTCACTCATGTTCGGCACCTCGCAAAAGGCCCGGGCGCTCGACCCTGGGGGCCATGGAATGCAGCAGCCAGCAGGCTGCGCCGTGGGTATCGGACAGGGCGACCTCCTGCGGGGCGCGCGCTTTGCAGATGGGCATGGCGTAATCGCAGCGGGGCGCAAAGGGGCAGCATTCCAGCGGGAGCATCAGGTCGGGCGGCGTGCCCTTGATGGAATACAGCTCGTCCTTGCTTTGCAGCCCGCTCCGCGGAATGGAGTTGAGCAGCGCCCAGGTGTAGGGGTGGACGGGGTTTTTATAAATCTCGTGCTTGGTTCCGCGCTCGACAATCCGGCCGGCGTACATGACCTGTATCCGGTCGGAAAAGTCAAAGACAATACCCAGGTCGTGTGTCACCAGAATGAAGGCGGTGTTCATTTTGTCCTTCAGCTGACGCAAAAGCTCGAGCACCTGCGCCTGAATGGTGACGTCGAGCGCCGTCGTCGGTTCGTCAGCGATGATGATATCCGGTGAGCAGGCGATGGCGATGGCTATCATGACGCGCTGGCGCATCCCGCCTGAAAGCTGGTGCGGGAAAGCGCCGATGCGCTCCTCCGGCCCGGGAATGCCGACCAGCTCCAGCAGCTTGATCGCCCGGGCGCGCGCCTCGGTCCGGCTGATTTTCCGGTCGTGGGTGCAGATGCCCTCCATAATCTGTTCGCCGATATTCATGGTGGGGTTGAGCGAAGTCATGGGGTCCTGAAAGATCATCCCGATGCCGCTGCCGCGGACGCTGTACAACTCGCTCTTTTTCATTTTGACGATGTCGCGGCCCTTAAAAAGAATTTCCGACCCGTCCTTAATGGCGGCGGCCGAATTGCCGAACAGCCGCATCAGCGCTTTGACCGTGACGGTCTTTCCGCACCCCGACTCCCCGACAATGGCGAGCGTTTCCCCCGGCTTCAGGGAAAAGCTGACGTCGCGCACGGCGCGGATTTCGCCGATGTAGCTGAAAAAGGATACGCTGAGGTTTTTGACTTCAAGAATATTATCCACAAGACGCCTCCTATCTGCGCATACGCGGGTCCAGCGCATCACGCAGCCCGTCACCCAAAAGGGTAAAGGCCAGCATGGTCATGGCGATCGCAGCGGCCGGCAGGAACATCAGATGCGGGTGGAACACCAACGAGACCTGCGCCTGCGAGCACAAAGCGCCCCAGCTCGTCTGGGGGGCCTGGACGCCGAGGCCGACATAGCTTAAAAACGCCTCGCCAAAAATATAGCTCGGAATGCGGAAGGTCACGGCGACGATGATGACGCTGAAGGTGTTGGGAATGAGATGCTGCACCACAATTTTCATCGGGGAAACGCCGAGCAGCCGCGCTGCCAGAACGTAGTCCGAACCCCGAATCTGAAGCATCTGGGCGCGCACCAGCCGGGCGATGGAGCACCAGCCGGTCAGCGTCATGGCCAGAAGCAGCGTTCCGATTCCCTTGCTGTCCAGCATGAGCGACAGCAATATGACGACCAGAAGATACGGGATGCTGTTAAGAATTTCGACGACGCGCATCATCACCGTATCGACCCTGCCGCCGAAATAGGCCGACAGCCCGCCGTAGATACACCCTGCAACCGCCGAGATGGCGGCGCCCGTCAGGCCGATGATGATGGAGACGCGGCCCCCCTGCCACACGCGGGCAAAATAGTCGCGGCCCAGCGAATCGGTGCCGAACCAGTGCTCGGCTGACGGCGGCTGGTTTTTGATGACCGGGTTGACGCTTTCGTAATCATAGGGGCTGATCACCGGCCCCAGGACGACCATAACCGTCAAAATGCATAGCAGAATCAGGCCGAACATGGACAGCTTGTTCTGCCTGAGCCTGCGCCAGGCGTCCTGAAAATAAGTGATATGGGGGCGCAGGATGGCCTCGGCGTCTTTGTCCGCACCGACGGTGACAAACTGCTCGGGGGACAGGCCCTCGGTGTCGGTGCGCCAGCATGGGCTATTCAGCATGGGCTTTTTTCCTCCTTTTGTCCTTACCGGCCGCCAGGCGAATGCGCGGATCGATCAAAACATACAGGACGTCAACCAGCAGCAGCGAGACGATATACAGCAGGCAGTAAAACAGATTCATGCCCAGCACCATAGTAAAGTCACGCTCGTTGATGGCCCGGATAAAATAGGTGCCCAGGCCCGGAATGGCAAACATGGACTCGATGACAAAGGAACCGGTGAACACCGACGCCACGCTGGGGCCCAGAAGGGTAATGGCCGGCAGCACCGAGTTGCGGAAGACGTGGCGGCGCACCACGCGGAACGCGGAAACCCCCTTGGATTCGGCGGTCAGAATGTAGTCCTGCCCCAGAACGTCCAGGGCGCTCGAGCGCATGTAGCGCGCGTAGGTGGCAATGGGGCTTAAGCACATACAGGCAATGGGCAGAATCATATGGCGCACGGTACCCCAGCCCGTTGTGGGGAACCAGTGCAGCTTGACGGTAAAGCAGTATTGAAAGACGGCCGCCAGCACAAAAACCGGTATGGTGATGCCGGCTATGGCCGTCAGCATGATGACATAGTCGGGCCACCGGTTTTTAAACAGAGCGGCCACAATGCCGAACACAACGCCGACCGTAAAGCCCAGCGCCACTGAAATCAGGCCCAGCCTGGCCGAAATGCCGGAGTACTTCAGAATAAAATCCTCGACAAGGCGGCCGGGATATTTGATGGACTCGCCCAGGCTGCCTTCGGTAAACAGCAGCTTCCAAAACCGGAGATATTGCTCAAACAGCGGTTTGTCCAGCCCATACCGGGCGTAATAGTTGGCCTTGACCTGGTCGGGCAGGTTCATCACCGACGAGGTCAGCGGATCGCCCGGCACATTATGAATCATAAAAAAGGTGATGGAGACGACAATGAAGAGCACCATCGCCATATAGAGTATGCGCTTGAGAACATAAGTCAGCATCAGTCACTCTCTCCCTTCCACCCGGAGCCGCCCGTTTGGGCGGCTCCGATCTGATTGGGCGGGCTTTATTCCCGGCCGGCGGTGTAAACGTATTTGAGGCCGGCCGACGTAAACGCCGACTCGTCCACTCCGTTGACATAATTGTAGCGGAAGGTCATGCCGCCGCCATACACGATCGGGCATATGGCGACATCCTCGCACACCAGCATTTTTTCCAGCTCAAGGAACATTTCGACGCGCTTATCATAATCGAGCTCAACCTGCACATCGCGGGCGAGCTGGTCGTATTCGGGGTTGCTGTGGTTCCCGGGCATGGAGCTGGACGTGCTGGCAAACAGGTTGAGCATATAGGACGGGTCGGCTACGCTGCCCCAGGACAAAAAGCCGACCTGGAAGTCGCCGTTGCCGCAGTTGTCCGAGAAAATGGCGTAGTCGTCATACCGCAACGTGACGGTGCAGCCCAGCGCGGTCTGCAATTCCTGCTGCCAGTATTCCCCCATCGTATGCATACGGGAATTGGTGCCCGACATGTAAAGCTCGAACGTGAGATCGGCGGGGTTTGTGCTCAGCCCCAGCTCCTCCAGCCCCTTGACAAGGACGGCCTGGGGATCGGGGTTTTCGGCGATCAGGGTTTTCAGCGGGTCGCCCGACGCCTCGCGCAGATTGACGTTGTTTTCCGTCAGCGGCGGCGGAAGCAGTCCCCATGCCGGCTGGTTGAGGCCGTTGAAAATATGAGTGGCGCTTTCTTCGCGCGGAAAGGCGAGGGAAAAAGCCAAACGGATATTGCGGTTTTTAAACAGCGAATCGTCGTTGTTAAAGACCATCATGACGGTGCGGGCCGACGTATAGGGAATGGGGCTCATATCCTCGCGGGAAGAGAAACGGGAAATGTAGTCAAGATCGGAAACGCTGAGCGAGTCAATCGAGCCGTTGTCCAGCATGTTGTAGCGCGCGACCTCTTCCGCGACGATATTATAGGTGGCGTTTTGCAGCTTGACGGTCGCGGCGTCCCAGTACTTTTCATTTTTGGACAGGCGCAGAGCGCTGTTGTGCACCCATTCGTCGAGGACGAAGGGCCCGCAGCACAGCATGGTCTCCGCTTCGCTGCCATAGCGGTCGGACCATTTCTCATAATTGTCCTGGCGCAGCGGGTAAAAGGACAAGGTGTTGAGCAGAGCGGGGCAAACGTATTCCAGCGAGATCTCCAGCGTCAAATCGTCGACAGCCTTGACGCCCAGCTCCGAGACGTCCTTTTCACCCGAGACGACGGCCTCGAAGTTTTTGATCACATACATATCGGCGGCGTACGGATAGCCGGTCGAGGGGGTGGCGCACATGCGCAGGGTATAAGCATAGTGCTCGGCCGTCACCTGCTCGCCGTCGTTCCAGTAGTTTTCACGCAGGTGGAAGGTCCAGGTCAGGCCGTCCTCTGAAATGTCGTAGCTGCTGCACCCGGCCGGGACGACGTTTCCGTACTCGTTGCGCACCAGCGGCTCCAGAATGTTGACAAGGATGTAGCCGCCGGCGACCGTTGTGTTGATCAGATGGTTGAGCGTAGCGGGCTCCTCGCTCAGGGTGATGTTGTAATACTGGACTTCGTCTGTCCCCGGCTCGCCGGAAGAGTCCCCGCTGTCATCCGGCGGATTGGCGGCATCATTTCCTCCAGAGGGCGGGTTACCGGCCGGATTCTGTTCCTCTGAATCCGAGCAGCCGGCCAGCAGGGACAGCATCATAGCCAGTGCAAGCAATAGGCAAAGCGTCTTTTTCATTTTGTTTTCTCCTTTCAAAATTGATCTTTTACAAATTTAATTTACTATAATGGGAGCGGCGCTTTTTCCAGCCAGGGAAGGACGTGCTCCGGCAGGTATTGCCTGCGGACCGTGACGCTGACGACGTACTGATCAAACCAGCTGTCCGCCATGACGTAATGGCCGCCGATGCCCATGTCCGCGCCGTAGCTGTTCTGCACCTTCCAGCGCTCCGGCCTCCCGTCGGGCCCCAAGTTGACGCCGTCGAAGCACATAATATGGGTGCCGCTGGTCCACTGGTAGTCGAGCGAGTCGGGCTTTTCCATCATCAGCGGGGTGTCAAACAGCTTTTCGTAATGGAAAAGCTCTGTGTCCATATACCCCAGGGTTTTTGAAGAAAACTTGGCGACGTCGCTGCCAAAGGTCACCTGCTCGCCCGCGCACAGCTGGGCTATGACGGCAGCCTTGATGTCGCTCATGCACAAATTGAGGCGCGGACGCGCGTCGGGCGGCATGGGCTCGCCCGGGACATCCTGCCGGTAATAGCGCTCGCCGAAGGGCGTCTTTTCCTGCGGCAAATGCGATATCTCGACGTAATCGTCCGGGTCAATACCGCAGTAATTCTTAAAAAACACCTGCGGCGTAAGCCCGTCCAGACGGTGAAATTCGCCCTGCGCGTCGCGGTATTCGAAGGTGAAGCTGCGGGGCGGTTCGCCGAGAAAACGGCAAAGTATACCGTAAATATCGCGCAGCATCCCCCGTTTTGCCTGCTGAAGCTCTTCCGCACACCGGCCGGCGGCGTGCAGGCTGCGCAGTTCGCGCGCGCACCAGCGGAGCTTCATGCTGAGGATGCGGGTGACCGGGCGGGTGTCCGGCAGGCAGAAGGTATCGGGCATGACGCTTTTGGGTACGACGCCGTACTTGCCCGCCAGCATCAGAAAGCTGAGGTAGCCGTAATCGCTGATCGGCTCGCGCAGGCCGGAAGACACCAGGCGGTCGTCCAGCGGCCGGTCGGCAAAGCGGATCATGCGGTTTAAAAAGCGATTGCTCTTTTCCAGCTGGTCGTAAAAGTAAATGTAGCATTGGGAAAGCTCAAAGGCCCGGTCCGCCAGGTTCAGGGCCCGCACGACGTTGTGCCGCGCCACATTCAAAAAGGCAAAGGCCCAGCAGCGCAGGCTGATTCCCTGATCCGTCACCCCCTCGGGGTTCAGATCCAGGGAAAACGCAAAGGGCAGCCGGCCTTTCGCCGTGTGGTCAAAGGCCACGTCGTGCAGCGATGCGCCGGCCAGCGCGTCGGCGGCGCGGTGCCCCGCTTCATCCTGCGCCCACGTGCGGGAGCATTCGTCGAGAAGGGCTGTGTCTACGGCTTGGTAATGGTTCATCAATCCACCTCCATCATCCATGTCAAAAACAATTATTGTTTTTGATGAAACAATAATTCAATTATATTCTCCCGTTCAAAATTGTCAATACAACATCAAATGAAAATACTCATCTTATTACAATTTTGTTATATATGTATAAATATTTTATCTAATTTATAGTAAAAAAGCGAGATGTCAACCCCATTGTATTTTTTTGTTTTTAGATATACAATATTTTTAATGCCCATAGGAAAGGAGAACATCCATGTCGGGAAACATTGCATTCAACGCCATCGCACAAAAAAGCGCCCTCTTCGAGGCGCTGGCATTGCAAAACTGGGAAGATCCTGAAATCGCATTTGACGAGGTCAACGCCTGCCGGCGAACGGCCGAGCTGGCCGCCGAGCTCGGCTTTTCCGTCCAGACGCCGGTATATGGTATGCCGACTGCGCTGCGCGCCTTTTGGGGGAGCGGCGGGCCGGTCATCGGCTTTCTGGGCGAGCTGGACGCGCTGCCAGGACTGAGCCAGAAGGTCGGCGCCGTGCAGGAACCGGCGCAGCCGGGCGGGCCGGGGCAGGGGTGCGGCCACAATCTTCTGTGCGCCGCCCCGCTGGCCGCGGCATATGGGCTCAAGGAAGAGCTGCGGCAGCGAAATATACAGGCAACGGTCGTATATTACGGCTGCCCGGCTGAAGAGCGCCTGACCGGCAAGGGCTTTATGGCGAGGGGCGGCGCCTTCCGCGAGCTGGACATCGCCTTTTCATGGCACGGCTCGTCGGTCAATTCGGTCAGTGTCGGCCGCAGCGCCGGGCTGAACAGCGCCGTTTTCCATTTTCACGGCCGCACAGCCCATGCGGGCGGCGACCCGCACAACGGCCGCAGCGCGCTCGACGCCGTCGAGCTGATGAATGTGGGCGCCAATTATCTGCGCGAGCACGTCACCCCTGACACCCGCATCCACTATGTCATCACCGACGGGGGAACGGCCCCCAACATCGTGCCCGATCGGGCTGCGGTCTGGTATTATGTGCGGGCGCTGTCGCGCGAATCGATTGAAGACACCTACCGCCGCCTTGTCGGCGTGGCCGAGGGCGCGGCCAAAATGACCGGCACGTCGGTCGAGGTCGAATACCTCGGCGGCTGCTACGAAACCATGCCCAACCACGTCCTGACCGGGCTTTTACACCAGTGTCTGCTGGACAGCGGCCTGCCCGAGTGGACGGAAGAAGAGCTGCGTTTTGCCGACGCGCTCAACCGCAACAGCCCGCACTACAACCCCGCTGTGCACAAAACGCCTCTATGCACCGAGGTTCTGCCCATTGGCAACCGCGACGGCTCTGCCTCGACCGACGTGGCCGAAGTCATGCACATTGTGCCGTGCGCCTCGGCCAATACCGTGATGAGCAACCTTGCCTCGGGCGGCCACAGCTGGCAGGTCACGGCCTGCTGCGGCAGCAGCATCGGCATCAAAGGGATGCTGTACGGCGCGCGGACGCTGGCGCTGGCCGCTGTCCGCGCCGTCGAGCAGCCCGACATCATCCGGGCGGCCAAAGCGGAGTTCGCCGCCTCTATGGGTGAAAAGGTCTACCAGTGCCCCATCCCCGACGATCTCCCGGTGCCGCAGCCGCGGCCCCGCCCGTAAAGGGGGCTGCCGCCGTGCCGGACTACGCCAACGAAACCATTCGCCTTCTGGAGGAGCGCGCATCCGTCCGCGCCTTTATTCCCGATTCCATCACCGAACCGGAGCGCGAAATCATCACCTCTGCCGCACTGCGCGCCCCCAACGGCGGCAAAATGTCCAAGTTTTCTCTCATCGACGTCCGCGAGCCGGCGCTCAAGGAAAAGCTGGCCGCTTTGTGCGACAGCCAGCGCTTCATCGCGTCCGCACCGGGCGTTTATGTCATTCTGGCCGATTACAGCCGGTGGTTCCGGCTTTTCCGTAAGTACGTCCGGACCCTGGGGGTGGATATCAACATCCCGCGCGAGGACGAGCTGCTCCTGTCGGCCGTCGACGCGCTGCTCGCCGCCGAAAATATGGTCATCGCCGCCCAATCGCTCGGCATCGGCTCCTGCTTTATCGCCGATATCATCATCAACCACCGGCAGATCAAAGAGCTGTTTGCTCTGCCCAAGTACGTCATGCCGGTGACGCTGTGCGTGTTCGGGCGGCCGGCTGCGCCCCCCAAAGGCCGCACGCCGCGCATTGACGCGCCTGTGGTACACCGCGACCGCTACGCCGAGCTGCCTGACGAGCGGCTGCTCGACATGATTCGTCCGCTCGTTCCGCGCGGAGCTGATGGCGAACCCGTCATGTCCGCCGAAGAATATGTGGGGCGCTACTATGTGCGCCGCCTGGGCAGCTGGCTGTCTTTTGAACGCGCGCGCAGCGTACATGCGATGTTTGAGGACTGGCTGAAAAGCCCCTACCCCGGGCAGCAGACATAAAAAGCCGCTTCGGTTGGAGACCGCGCCATAAGGGAATTCATACCCGCTAAAAAGCAGCTGCTTTTTAGCGGGCAGCACTTTATAATGGGGTCATCAACAAACCGAAGCCCGGAGGGGCATAGCGGTGAACAACGGGTATGATAACGCGTTCTTGATTTAGGATGCGGTTACGGCCGGTGTGGTAAAACAGCACCACACGCTCACGCAAATATTTTCCCCGAAAGTATCATAAGCGTGTTTGTACAACACGAAAAGGGCAAGACAGACCGTAACGGTCTGTCTTGCCCTTCATTTCTTTATGGCGCGCTTCTCTTCCGGTCGAAACGCCTCTCAAACAATGCGGCGGCGCAGGCCGCGGCATCAATACCATTCGCTCATGCGCATGGGCAGCGGATCCTTGTCATAGGCTTCGCGCAGCGGCGCAGGAACGAGAGCTTTGCGCACCACGGCGCTGAGGACGTATTCGTCAAACCAGCTGTCTGCCATGACATAATGGCCGCCTATGCCCATTCCGGGCCCGTAGCTGTTCTGCACCTTCCAGCGATCGGGCCGGCCGTCGGGCCGCAAATTGACCCCGCTGAAGGACATGATGTGCGTGCCGCAGGTTCCCTTGTACAGAATACGGTCGGCCTTGCTCATATTGATTTCCGTGCCGAACAGCTCTTCAAACGGATAGAGCTGCGCGTCCATATAGCCGGTCGGCTTATGAGACTGCTTGGCTACGTCACAGCCCATGACGACCTGTTCCCCTGCGCAGAGCTGGTTGATGACGGCCTGCTTGAAAAGCGGCAGGTCGGCATTGAGCAAAATAGCCGGGCAGGGGCGCACAGGCGCCTTGTCCGTGTAATCTTCCAGATAATAGGTCTGCATAAAAGGCCGCTTTGCCGACGGATGATGAATCAGCATCATATAATCGTCGGGATTACAGCCGCCGTATTCGCGGAAAAAGGCCTGCGGCGTGATATTTTCCGCACGGTGGAATGCGCCCGAGCGATCGCGGTATTCAAAGGTAAACACCGAAGGCGGCAGACCGAGAAACCGGCAGAGAATACCGAAAACCCCTTCCAGCTGCCGCTCGCGCAGCGTCTCGAGCTGCCCGCGGCTGCCGTGCGCCGCGTAGCTGTCACGCAGCTGCTTGGCGCACAGGCGAAGCTTGTCGCCCAGTATGCGGGTGACATAGCGTGTGTCAGGCGAGCACTGGGTATCGGGCATCACGTATTTGGGCACAACGCCGTATTTTTGGGCCAGCTCGGCAAAGATATACCACTGCCCGCTGTCTGCCACAGGCTGGCGCAGAAGATGCAGCATATCGAGGCTGTCCAGGGGTTCTTCGATACGGGCGATGATCTTGCTTAAAAAGCGTCCGCTCTTTTCCAGCTGATCATAAAAATAGATGTAGTTCTGCGAAAGCTCAAAATTGCGCTCCTGCAAATTCAGGGTGCGCGCGATATGCTGACGCACCGGATTGAGCGAGGCAAAGGCCCAGCAGCGCAGGCTCTGCCCCTGATCCGTCACGCCGTCCTCCCCCAGATCCACAGAAAAAGCATAGGGCAGAGCGCGTACCGCCTGCGGGTCCATACCCGCCAGCAGGGGGCCGGCCTGGGTGACGGCGCGCGTGGCGGCGGCGGCGGAAGTATCTGTAGCGAACTGCGTGCGGCAGCGCTCCAAAAGGGCGGCAGAGATGTTTTCCATATTCGTTTCCTCCTTAAAACGGATGACCCGCAAACCAGGCGAGGACATCTTCCATATAAGGCGTGCCCTGCAGGGAATGATCCGCCCCGTCATACAGGGCCAGCCGAACCTCTCGCCCGGCTGCCCTGAGCGCCTCGGCCATTTTGATCGACTGCTGCGGGTCGACGCGCCAATCATTGGTCCCCTGGCAGATGAGCACGGGGGCTGTGATTTTTTCCGGCCAGCACACGGCGGACCGGCGGCGGAATTCTTCGGGCAGCTGATCGGGCGAGCCGCCCACCAGCTCGTGAAAAACGTCCTTCATCGACTGCTCGCGCAGATTGTACATCATCACACAGTCGGCCAGGCCTGCCCCTATGGCGACCGCTTTGATGCGCGCGTCGCAGGCCGCGCACAGATAGGCCATCATTCCCCCGCGCGAATGGCCCTGCATGTACACGCCGCCTGCGCGGACAAAGGGCAGACGGCCCGCCAGATCGATCAGGCGGATGACGTCGAGCACATCGGCGCCGCCAAACTCATCCGAGCCTGTGCCGCCGCAACAGCCGCGATATTGGCTGCCGATGCCGATATATCCGGCCGCCGCAAGACGGCAGACCGAAATCGGCCGCATGGGCGATAAATCGCGGTTGCCCCCGTGGCAGTACACCGCCGCAGGCAGAGCGCTGTCCAACCCGGCGGGGACGGCCAGCATCCCTTCGATTTGCTCTGCTGCGCTGCGGTAGCGGAAGGTGTACAGCAGAACTTTACCCCCATATTCCTCGGGAACCGGCGCCTGCGCGGCCCGGATGACCGCAGGGTCGGCGCACAAAATCGACAAAATATTCATAATATACCTCTTATATTATTTTATGATAATATATTATGATATATTGTTATTGCTGTCAACCGGGAAACTGCCAGAATTTTCACCGCTGCTTTTAGCGGAAACCACAAAAATTCATTAAGTAAAATGGTTTAAGGGATTTTTCGGTTTGCCATAACATACCGGTTTGCTCTTATTTCTTTATCAGTGTACCCGATCACACATCACGCTGTGCCCCGGCGCGATCTCACGCAGGGCCGGTTCATGCTCTGCGCATTCCGCCGTCGCGCGCGGACAGCGCGTGTGAAACCGGCAGCCGGACGGCGGGTCGGAAGGAGACGGAATGCCGCCGCCCAACAGGATTCGTGCGCCGGCCTTCTTCCTGTGTGTTGAAAACAGGCACAGAGGGCAGCAGGGCAATCGTATACGGATGGCGCGGATTGGAAAACAGCCCCTTTCTCGGCGCCTTTTCCACCACTTTTCCCAGATACATCACGGCGACTTCATCGCTGATAAAGCGCACAGCATTCAAATCGTGGGAAATAAACGCATAGATCAGACCGCGCCGCTCCTTTAAATCGCACAGAAGGTTGATGATCTGCGCCTGAACCGACATGTCAAGCGCTGAAACCGCCTCGTCACAGACAATAAAGTCGGGCCGCGCCGCCAGGGTGCGCGCAATGCAGACGTGCTGGCGCTGTCCGCCGGAAAACCGGTGCGGATAGCGGTAAATCTGCCCGGCAAAAGCGCCCCGGCCCGCTCCCGTAAAGAGAGTGATTCCGGAGTGCTTTTATGTTTTCAGACAGAAAAAAAGGCGCGGCCCGATGTCCGGCCGCGCCTTTTGCAAAGCATAGGTACTGCGCAGGTTATTTCTTATCTGTCTTTTCCTCTTCTTTGGCCTCCAGAGTGGTTATGGTGCCGACATAGCCGTTTTTGCCGTATACATGATAGGTTTTGACAACGCTGTTGTTGACTACAACACCCATGCCGGCGACGAACAGGCCGATCATAATGAGCGCCATGATCGTGTCAAGCGACTGAAGCACGATATTGACCAGAGTGAAATACCAGAGCGCGTGACAGAAGCCAAGACCCAGCGCGGCCAAAACCCGCAGCACAGGGTTGTCAACCTCGAAGCCCTGTGTCAGGACCACGCCGCCCAGCACAAGCATCAAAACCGCGCTGATCGCCGCGGGAACCCAGAAGCCTGCCCCGCCTGCCGCCAGCGGTATGGGGAGATAGCCAAAAAACAGCTTTGACAATGCGTCCGGATGGCTGCGGCCGACGATCAGCAGAACCAGCGCCGCGGTGCTGACGAAAAACCCGGTGGAAATCAGAACGCCCAGCAAGGGCTCGTCAAGGTAATAAAGCTTCATCTCGCCCTTTTTGGCGAAATTGTGGATGACGCAGACGGCGGCAATTCCCGCGAGGATCGCCACTATGAAGAGAAGTCCCTGCAAAATTTCCGGCAGTTCCCAGAAATAGCCCATGTCCTGGTAGACAATGTCTGTCAGGATATACTGATCGGTCGACAGGTACAGACACGTCGTCTTTTCGCTGAGGCCGCCTATCCTTACCGACGCGCTCCACGCCTTTTCCCCGTCGATCTCCAGGGTGGCCCGCAGCTGCTTTCCGCTGCGGGAGTAGGTGACCGTTACGTCGGCCTCTTCCACATCGGCCATGCTGGCGTAGGGTTCTTCCATCTCCCATTTGCCGCGGTTTTTTAAGGGCGATTTCCAGCGCTCGCTGCTGGGAAGCCCCGAGGTATGATGGGCCCGGAAGGCGTCCAGGCTGTCCGTGTTCCCTATTTCAATCCCGCACCAGTTTTCAGGCTTTTCCACATCTTCGCTGATCAGGGTCATATAGATATGGCCCCGGCTGCTGCCCTCCGCCCTTTTGATGTGAAAACTGTATACGACCTTTTGATGTTTGCCGAGCGGGCGCGTCTGCGTCTGACCCCCGGTGTCCGGCTCCTGCACCGGCTCCTGCGTTTTTCCGGAACACCCGGCCAGCATGGCGAGAACCACCGCAGAGAGCAGCAGAAAAACCGCCGCTTTCTTTTTCATAATATAAACCCCCAACCCTTTACAGAAAACCGATGTGATCAACGACCGGCGCTCTGTTTTATATTATCTTATCACAGCGGTTTTTCGCTGTCAATTTCGGGCGCCGCATCGGCGCGCGGCCCTGCTTTTCCACTTTTTCCGCTCCAAGACGCCTGATCAAAATCAAGCAATGGGGAAGCGCAGACTGCGCTTCCCCATTGCTTTTTATCATTTCTCTGCTTTTTTTACTTCCACCAGGTTGGTATGCTGGGGGTTGGCGTTGCCCAGCGGGGTGGCGCGGTGGGACATGGTCAGCGTATTGATGCTGCCGCGGGTGTCCGCGCCGTCCTTATCCGGCGTGTACCAGGCCCCTTCGCACATGGCGACGGCGCCGCGCGCAATGCGCCGGGTAACCCATGCGGGAATGCGCACCCGGCCGCGGTCATTCAGCACCTCGACCAGCTCGCCCTGCCCAATGCCGCGGCAGGCGGCGTCCTCCGGGTGAATCCACAGCCGGGGCGGCTCCAGCTCTTCGAGCCAGGGGTTCCGGTCGTGAATGCTGTGGCAGCGGCGGCGGCTGTGGTAGCCCACCAGCTGCAATGGGTAGCGGTTTGTCCGCGCATCCTCCGGCCCCTCTTCCGCCGCGACATAGCCGGGAATGGCGGGAACGTCAGGAAGGGCGCGATCGTACAGCTCCTGCGAGAAAATTTCGATTTTGCCCGACGGCGTGGGGAAGGGGACGCCGTCTTTGACGTTCTTTTCAAAGGTGATCGTGGGCATTTCGCCCGGCCACACAAAGATCCCTTTGCGCCGGAACTCGTCAAAGCCGATCATTTCGGGGTTTTCGGCGCGCAGCGTTTCCCAGCTTTCACGCAGCCAGTCGGCCTCGGTCTCTTTTCCCCCGGCAAAAGCGTCGAGCAAACCAAGCCAGCGGGCCACATCGGTCAGCCAGCGCTGCTCCAGCCGGGTTCCGAAAATGGGCTCGATCGCCGCATAATTATACAATACATAGCTGTCGGGGTTCCAGGGCGGCGAAATGTTTTCGGTTTCGAAAAACGACGGGGCGGGCAGCAGCAAATCGGCACACCGGGCGCTGGGCGTCATGAACAGATCGGACAGCACAATCAGGCGCACGCCGTCCCCGCGCCGGAGGATTTGCAGCGTGTGATTGATGTCGGAATGCTGGTTGAGCAGCATCCCGCTGGCCATGCTGAAGATGAGGCGCACCGGGGATTCCAGCCGTTCGGCGCCCCGGAGCCCGCGCTCTGCCGTCAGCGTCCCGGGGCAGTCGACGGCGCGCCACCACTGGAAAACCGGGATGGACACGCCGCAGGGGTTGGGAACCTCCGGCGGGTCGGGGCGCGGCGGCCCGGGGCGCCGCCACATGATAAGGCCGCCGCCCGGCTGCGCCAGCCCGCCGGTCAGGCAGGCCAGCGCCAGAATGCTGCGGTAATTCTGCTCGCCGTTGAGGGTGCGCTGCGGCCCCAGGCCGGGCAGGATGCAGCCCCAGCGGGCCTGCGCGTATTCCAGCGCCAGGCTTTCGATATCCGCGGCGGGAACGCCGGTAATGGCCTCGGCCCACTGGGGCGTTTTGGGGACGCCGTCCTTTTCGCCGGCCAGATAGGCAAAATAGCTCTCGTCAGCCGGGACGCCGGGCGGCAGGGTTTCCTTTTCAAAGCCCTGGCAGAACCGGCGGACAAAGCCGTGGTCGTACAGGTCGTTTTTCCAGATGACCCAGGCCATTGCGTCGGCCATTGCCGCGTCGCTTGACGGGCGGATCGCGATCCACTGGTCGGCGCAGGCCAGCGCTGTGTCGCTCTGCCGCGGGTCGATGACGACGATCCGGGTCCCCTGCTCTTTGGCGCGCATGAGCATCCGCTTCTGTTCCGTTCCAAAGTGGGTGCTGACCAGATTGTTGCCCCACAAAATGAGCAGCTTGGAGCGCAGTATCTCGCTTTCGTGGTTGCCAATTTCCAGCTGGCCGAACATGCGGGGCAGCACGGCCAGCGCGCCGCCGATGCTGTAGGTGCTGTAATAATTGAGATATCCGCCGTCCAGCGCGAGCAGGCGCTTGGCCAGCTTCTGGCCCGAAAGAGTGGATTCCACCCCCGCCCCGTGCATGACAAAGCGGGAGCAGGGGCCGTCGGCGCGGGAGCTTTGCACGGCTTCCGCCGTTTTGCGCACCGCTTCCTCCCAGCTGATGCGGCGGAAGCGCCCTTCGCCGCGCTGGCCCACGCGCTCCATGGGGTAGCGCAGGCGGCGCGAGCTGAGGAAGGTCGGGCGATAGGCCGCGCCGCGCGGGCAGCCGGAAAAGCGCAGCTCGCTCTCCTTGTCCGGGGCGACCGAAAGAACGCAGCCCTCGCGCACGGTGGCCAGAATGCGGCATTTGCCGCCGCAGTCGTTAAAGCTGGCCTGCGGCACAACGCGCGCCTCTTCCGCCGGCAGGGGCGGCTGCCGCCGCCAATCCCAGCTGTCAAAGCCGTGCAGCTGCGCGTCGTCCAGCCCGGGCCCGCCGCCTGTCAGGACCTGCTCGGCCAGGCCGAGCACGGCCAGCGCTTCGGCGCTTCTGCTCTGGGCGCGCAGCGCCCGGCCCATCTCGCGCACGGTGTCCAGCGTAAAATCATCGGCAAACTGCTGCGCCGCGCGGGCCGCTTCCCGGTCGCCGTCCAGCGCGCAGCGGTACAGGTATTCCAGAAAGCGGAACTGCTCGCCGATGTAGTCGGGCGGGTTTCCGTCCATCCGGACGGGGGAATAGCCGTATTTTTTGTAAAACAGAATGGCTTCCAGCGTGATTTCGTTGAGAAGGATGTCCATGCCGGACAGGCAGGCGGATGCCCACAGGGGGATATAGATATCGGCCGCCGTGCCTTTCAAAAGGTCGTCGTACTCCTGCTGCGAAAGGTCGGCGGGAAAGCCCGCCTGCGCGCCCAGGCGCCGCCAGGCGGAAAAGTCTTCAAAAAACACCCGCAGCAGGTGGCAGCCCGCGTATTGCCGCTTGCAATCGCTCATGCTTTCATCGCCCCCAGAATCTCTTTTTTCATCTGTTCCATGCCGGACAGATTGCCCAGAATGCAGCCGCCGGTCAGGCGGCCCTGGCAGTAAAAACGCTTTTCAACGGCCAGCGGCGGTTTTTCATTGATGGCAAAGCCCTGACAGCGCCGCTCGCGCACATCGCATTCATATGTTTTTTCGGGGTCGCTGCCCAGGTCGCCCAGGGCGAACAGGCTGAAGGCCCCGCTGTTGAGCACCAGCGCGCGGTCGTATTCTTCGACTTCGGCGTTCCCGCCGGCGGCGTTCAGCCCCGCCGTCGTCCCCTGCGCCTCGGCCTGCGACCACAGCGCCACGTTGACCCCGTCCAGCTCGGCGCAGTCGCCGCACGCCCAGACGTCGGGCGCGCCGGTGCGCATCTGCCGGTCGACAATGACGGAGCGGCCGCAGGGAATGCCGGCCTGCTGCGCCAGCGCGATGTTGGCCTTTTGCCCGCACGAGACCATGACCAGCCCGCAGGGGAAGAGGCGGCCGTCGGCCAGCTCGACGCCGGTGACGCGGCCTTCGCCGCGGATGGCGGCGATGCTGACCCCGGTGCAGACGTTCAAATCGCCCAGCATGGCGAGCAGGCGGGCCGACGTATCCTCGTCCAGCTGGCGCGGCATGAGCCGCGGCATGGCCTCGAGCACCGTCACATCCAGGCCGTAGCGCCGCAGCTCGACGGCCATTTCCAGCCCGATGACGCCGCCGCCGATGACGACGGCCTTGTCCGTGCCCAGGGCGTGGCGTTTGAGCGCCCGCAGATCGGCCATCGTGCGCACCGTGAGCACCCCCGGCAGCTCTTTGCCGGGAAAGGGCGGGATAAAGTTTTCGCCCCCCAGAGCGTAAACGCACTTTTCGTAAAAGAAGCTGCCCGCTTCGCTGTCCGCACGGTGGGCGGCGGTGTCCAGCCCGGTGACCGTGCAGCCGCTGTACAGGTCGATGTTCATCTGTCGGAACCAGTCGGCGCCGCGGGCGTCGGCCGGCCCCTGGCGCAGACGCCGGAGGGGCGATTTGCTCAAAAGCGGCCGCTTGCAGCCGGGGCGCTCTTCGCGCGAGACCATGCAGAGGCTGCCGGCCGCGTCAACCCGGCGGATGGCCTGCGCCGCCGAAAGGGCCGCTGCGCCCGAGCCCAAAATCAGGTATTTTGTCCGGCGTTCAGTCATGGCGTTCATCCTCCAGTGCCTCGGCCTTGCGCATACGCAGAGAAGGGCCGGTAATGGACGGGTCGGGCAGGAAGGGCAGGTCCGGCTCGTCGCCCTCGTCCCCGGGCAGCTCGCCAAAGCGCAGGCTCAGGGTCGGGCAGGCCGCCACGCAGGCGGGCGCCAGCCCCTGCTCCCGGCGGCCGATGCAGGTGTCGCACTTTTGCGTGACGCCCCGCGTCCGGCTGAAGGAAACCTCTCCGTACGGGCAGGCCCAGTAGCAGCGGCCGCAGGCGATGCACAAAATATCGTCGTGCAGCACCACCCCGTCGTCCTGCTGGTACATGGCGCCCGTCGGGCAGACGGCCGCGCAGGCGGGGCGGTCGCAGTGATTGCAGCTGAGCGAAAAAGGCACCTGCTTCTCCTGTCCGCGCACGGTGACGGCGCGCATCCCCGCCCGGCGGTAAAACTCGCCGGGCAGCAGATTGTGGCTGTCTTTACAGGCCACCTGGCAGGCCCCGCAGCCGATGCAGGTGTTCATATTATAAAAGAAACGCTTGCGTGCGCTCACATCCATTCCTCCTCGAGTCTTTTCAAATCCTCCGGCGTGTTGACGTTGAAAAAGGCCCGCCGGGCAGCCTCGTCATCCATAGGGAGCCAGCGGGTTTGCAGCCCGTCCAGCGCCGCGGTCAAACGCCGGCCGCCCCGCTCAAGCGCCCGCTGCAGCGCGGGCAGCGCCCGGCGGCTGTACACGGCGCCCAACGGCTGGCGTCTGCCGCCCACCACCGCGCCGCAGAAATCGGCGCCGCCCATCGCTTCAAGCAACCTCTCTACAATGGCCGGCTCCATGCACGGCAAATCGCAGGGAACGACGGCCAGGCGGGCGCTGCGGCAGCGCTCCAGCAGAGCGCACAGGCCGGCCAGCGGCCCAAGACCGGGGTCCTTGTCCGGTACGGCCGGGACGCCGGGCAGGGCAATACACGGGTCGTTGGACGACAGCAGGCGCTCGTCCGCGCAGGCAAAAAGCCGCGCCTGCCGCTGCAAAAAGGTCTCGCCCCCCAGCGTCAGCAGGGCTTTGGGGCGGCCCATCCGGCCCGAACCGCCGCCCGCCAGAAAGCCGGCGGCCGTGCCTTCCCACAAATCCCGGCGGCCGCCGCCCTCAGCCGTCCAGCACATGCTCTTCCAGCTCCGGCGGCTGCCACAGCTGCCCCGGCGTGCTTTGCAGCCGGGCCAGCGCCGTCCCCTCGTCGACGGCCGCCACCTCCTTCATCAGGGCGAAAAAAAGCGTCATGGCCGGCGACATCCGGTTGATGCCGGTCAGCGCGTCCCGCCCCACCGAAAAGCACAGGCACTCGTCGGCGCCCTGCGCCACCGGGCAGCCGGGGTCGTCGGCAAAGGCGATGATATAGGGGTTGTGCTCCCGCGCCTTGCGCACCATGTACGCCGTTCCGTGGCTGTAGGGGGACATGGCCGTGGCCAGCACCACTGAGCGGCTGCCGAGCAAAGACAGTTCGCGCAGCCCCATGCTGTTGTGCCGGTAATAATAGACGTCGGGCCGCAGCGCGTCCAGCATCAGGTACAGCTCGAACGAAACGGTGTGCTCGCCGTAATAGCCGAAGATCATGACCCGATCGGCCGCGGCGATGCGGCGGGCGATGCCCCGCAGCCTGGCCGGGTCGACGGCTGCCGCCAGGTTTTGCAGGCAGCGGATTTCGTCCTGCACCACGGCGGCCAGCGTCCCTTTTTCCGGCGGCCGCTCGCGCTCTTCCTGCTCGCGGCGCAGCTGCCGCAGCATTTCGCGGTAGCTGCCGTACCCCAGCGCATAGGCCAGGCGGATGACGCTGGTATCGCTGACGCCGGCCGCCCGGGCGATCTCCGCGGCGGTGCTCATGGCGCACAGCTGCTCGTGCGCCAGAATATAGTCGGCCGCTTTGCGCTGCGAAGGGGTCAGCGTCCGGTAGCGCTCCCGCAGTCGTTGTGTCAGCATACAGGCTCCTTTGAATATTTATATTCGCAATGGTTTGCTTCTTTCTGTAGTATACTCCCATATATTGCCCGGTTCAATAGCAATTTTTGCGGTTTTGCACAGTTTTCCGCAAAGCAGGCAATTAAAAAGAATGATTAGATTCAAAAACAGCAAATACCGTTTGCTTTATGCGCCGGCAGCTGGTACAATAAAGGCAAAAGTCTTCGAGCCCCCGCCCCTAAAGCGCCGCCGCGGCGTCATGGAGCGCGGGCCGACGGGAGCGCACAGCCCCCGCAGGGCCGCTGTTCGGAAACGGGCGGCCTTCCGTATTTGAAAAGAAGGCGGAATACGGCGCAAGTCATGGCCCCGGCGGCCGTGGCCTGTTTTGCCGTCCGCTTTTCGAAGGCGGGCGGCTTTCTTTTTACTGTGAGGTTACACTGTCTATGGAACAAAATATGGAATACGCCAAAGCCCGGGACCTGCTGCTGCGCAGCGTACGGCCGGTAAAAACCGAAGCCGTGCCGCTGGAAGAAAGCGCCGGCCGGGTGCTGGCCGGCGATTGGACGGCGGCGGAAAACGTCCCTGCTTTTGACCGCTCGCCCTATGACGGCTACGCTTTCCGCGCCGCCGACAGCGCCGGCGCTTCAAACGGCGCGCCGGTGACCCTGGCCGTGCTGGAGGAAATACCGGCGGGCGCCATGCCCCGCCGGACGATAACGCCCGGCACGGCGGCGCGGGTGATGACGGGCGCGCCCATCCCGCCCGGCGCAGACGCCGTCGTCATGTACGAAAAGACCCGCTTCACCCGCGAAAGCGTTGCC
>CANEGK010000024.1 GCA_947427035.1 uncultured Clostridium sp. | reverse complement strand
CCCTGAAAGGGGCGCTTTTTGATTCGAAAAAATGTTCGTTTTTCTATTTACAAAAGGATGGAGAAGTGATAAAATAGAACAAACGTTCCTAAAAGGAGAAGCGCCGTGGAGCTGATGGATAAATTGACAATTTTGACGGATGCCGCTAAATATGACGTAGCCTGTACGTCGAGCGGCGCGCAGCGGGGCGGAAAGGCGGGCGGCATCGGCAGCGCTGTCGCCTGCGGTATCTGTCACAGCTTTGCCAGCGACGGACGATGTATTTCACTGCTGAAGGTTCTGATGAGCAATGACTGTGTGTATGACTGCGCCTACTGTGTCAACCGCCGGAGCAACGGCACGCCGCGCGCGTCCTTTACGGCGCGCGAGCTGGCTGACCTGACCATGCAGTTTTACCGGCGCAATTATATAGAGGGGCTGTTTCTCTCTTCGGCCGTTGTCAAAAATCCTGATTTTACATCCGAGCAGATGCTGCGCACTTTGACCATCCTGCGCGAGGAATACCGTTTTGGCGGGTATATTCACGTCAAAGCCATTCCGGGCGCCGACCCGCGCCTGATCGAGGCGGCGGGGCTGCTGGCCGACCGCATGAGCGTCAATATAGAGCTGCCCTCGCAGCAGAGTCTGCGGCTGCTGGCGCCCCAGAAAAACCGGGACGGTATTTTAAAGCCCATGCATCAGATTTCGCAGGGGATCGCCGAGCGGAAAAGCGACCTGGTACGGTATCGCCGCGCGCCGCGCTTTGTGCCGGCGGGGCAAAGCACCCAAATGATCATTGGAGCTACGCCCGACTCTGATTATCAAATCCTCAGCCTGACGGCCGGGCTGTATAAAAAATACGCGCTCAAGCGAGTCTTTTTCTCTGCATATATGCCGGTCGTGGCGGGGAATAACCTGCCAGCGCTTGGAACCCGGCCGCCGCTTTTGCGCGAACACCGCCTGTACCAGGCGGACTGGCTGCTGCGCTTTTACCGTTTTGACGTTTCGGAGATCATCGACCCGAAGCACCCCAACTTAAACCCGCTGATTGATCCTAAATGCAACTGGGCGCTGCATCACCCCGAGCATTTCCCCGTTGAGGTCAACCGGGCGCCTTATGATTTGCTGCTGCGCGTGCCCGGCATCGGCGTGCGCAGCGCCGGGCGCATTATGGAAGCACGGCGGGTCCATTCTCTTGATTTTGACACGCTGAAAAAGATCGGCGTGGTGCTTAAGCGAGCACAATATTTCATTACCTGCCGGGGGCGCTCGGCGCTCAAAGCGCATTACAGCACCGAAGGCATTCTGCGCGGGCTGCTGTCCGACCGGAGCCTGGCCATGTTGCCGGGGCAGGGCGAACAGCTGTCGCTGTTTGCAGTCGGCGACGAAGATTTAAAGAGGTGCATCGGGCCATGAGGCAGGGCGAAGAGGTGTATCGTTATGACGGCACATGGCAGGGGTTTTTATGCTGCGTGTTTGAATGCTTTGAACGGCGGGAACTGCCGGTCGGTATTTGCGGCGGCGAGGTTGCGCAGCAAAGTCTGTATCCGCCGCGACGCATTGTAACGAACCCGGAGCGGGCGCGCCGGGTGGCGCGCTGGCTGGGGAAAACGTTGGGGGGAGAGGTCAGCGAGCTGGCGCGTGAGGGGTTTTTATCCAGCCTGCCGCAAAAGGAAATGCATATCCTGCGGCTGCTGTTGCTGGCGAGAAAGGCAGGGCCCATGGCCGCCGCAGCTCACGGCGACCCGTCGGTCAGCGCGCTGCGCGCCGCCGTGTTCAGTATGCAGCACGAGGCGCATATGCTGACCGGGTTTATCCGTTTTGTCGAGCATGAGGGCGTGCTGACAGCCACAATTTCACCCAAGCACCAGGTCGTGCAGCGGCTCGGCCCTCATTTCAGCGATCGCTTTCCGGGTGAACGCATCGTGATTTACGATGATACACACGGCTTGGCACTGTGGTGCCACGGCGGGAGATGGGGCGTTGTACGCGCCAGCGTTTGCTTTCCGCCGCCGGACGCGCAGGAAGAACAGTGGCGCAGGCTGTGGAAAAGCTTTTATAAAGCTATCGGCATTGAAGGACGTGAAAATCCGGCCTGCCGTATGAGTCAAATGGCCAAGCGCTACTGGAAGCATATGACCGAAATGGAAGACGAGGCGCCCGCCGGACTGCCTTGCACGGGCAGGCGCAATATGGTAGAATAAAATATCCGCGCAGCGGAAATCAACGGAAAACGAGGATTGCATCATGAAGACAATACAGGCTGAAATCGAGCTGCAAAACGGCGGCAAAATTGCGTTGGAGCTGTACCCGGAAACGGCCCCTATCTCGGTCGATAATTTTGTAAAGCTGGCAGGCGAAGGCTTTTATGACGGCGTCGTGTTCCACCGCGTTGTGCCCGGCTTTGTCATTCAGGGCGGCGACCCGACGGGCAGCGGAATGGGCGGGCCGGGCTACCAGATCAAGGGTGAGTTCCGTGCAAACGGCGTTAAAAACGACCTGAAACACACCCGCGGTGTGCTGTCGATGGCCCGCGCGCAGGACTATGACTCGGCCGGCAGCCAGTTTTTCATCATGGTGGAAGACGCGCCGCATTTGGACGGCCAGTACGCGGCCTTTGGCCGTGTGACCGAAGGTATGGACGTTGTAGATCAAATTGTTGACGACTCGCAAAACGGCGTGACAGCCCAGATGAAAACGGTTCGTATTTTGTAACAAACCTGAAAAACGCTCCCCGGCACAAGCTGGGGAGCGTTTTTGACAGAATCAAAAAGTTATTCGACTGTCACGGCAATATTGGCCGGGATGTCGCTGGTGAAAAGAATGTAGCCGCTTTCCAGCTTTTCGGGCAGGGGCGTACCGCTCTCACTGCTCCAAACGAGCTCGAGCTGGTCGTTTATGACAAAGGCCCGTGCGCCGGCCGGCAGTTCAAAATGCACTTTGGCGTCGGCGGCTAGCTTGTACTGGGCATTGTATTCCTCTCCGGCTATGCAGACGTCGCCGCTGGAAAGGGTGGGAAGCGTGTCGGCGTCGACATAGCGGAAGCCGGTGATTTGCAGGTATTCAACGCCGGCCTTCTGGGTGATGAAGGGGGCATAGATATCGCGCGAGCCCATGCCGGGCGCGTTGAGGAACATGTCGGTGTCATCGTCCCCGCACGAGGCGGCGGCCAGATACCCGCAAGGTTTGCCGGGGGCGCCCGGCTGCACAAAGAAAAGGATGTCCGGTTCAAAAGGCTGCTCAATGCGCACAGCGTGGCCGTTGCCGTCGAACAGATCGCGGCTGGGCAGATTGCACACCAGATATTTTTTGCCCAAGCGGGCCTTCCAACCGTTGCTCAGAGCGGGCATCGCAGGCGCTGTCTGGCAGAACGGGCAGGTGTCGCCCAAAAGGGTGGTGATAAAATAGGTCACGCCGTCGTGTTCTTCAAAGACCCCGATGCCGTCGTCACAGAAGAACTGCTCGCCGTCATATTGAAGGGCGTGCAGCAGCGGGTGTTCGACCCACTTCCCGTCGCCCGCAAACATCTTGATTTTCAGGGTTTCGTCTTCAAAGAAGGCTTTGAAAACGCCGAACGCCGCATAGAAGGTGAGGCCGGAAAGGTGCTCTTTCAGCTGCTGCGGGACGGGCTGGGCAGTTTTGGCAGCCGGTTTTGCCGGTGTGACGTCGGCAATGCCCAGTTCCTTGAGCGCGATGGCGCACAGTTCGGCCAGGACGGTGTAAACCGGCTTGGCTGTGAAGTCGCGGGTTGCCGAAATGCTGGCCGACAGCTTATAAGCCTGGCTGACGAGCAGCTCGCTGCTGAACTGCGAGGTCCCGCCGCCCTTGGCGAGTACGTTGGGGCCGAGATCGGCAGCGGGCGAAGTGAAGGCCACATTGTCCCAGCCAAGGCCGTAATTGGCGCTGAAACAGTCGTTTTTCAAAAAGGTGGCGCCCTGCGCCTTGTGCATTTCTTCGACGCTCTGCTGGTTCAAAATGCCGTTGGGCTCGATAAACAGATAACCGAAGCGCGCGCAGTCCGCCATGTCGGTGCGGATGCCGCCCGCGCCGACGACGCTAACCAGCTCACGCTTTTGGCCGCGCATGGACACAAGATGCCGGCTGTCGATGCCGTGCAGCCCGGTGCCCGTAGAAACGGCGCCCAGCGGATCGAGAAAATGCTGCTTTAAAAAGTCGTAATATTTCATGCCGGTCATATGTTCGACAAGGGCGGCCGCCAATTCAAAGCCTTCGTTGCAATAGACGGAGAAAGCGCCCGGTTCGGCTTTGAGCTTGCAGTCCTGCCAGTAGTCAAAGCTTTCGTCCAGACTGTTTTCAAAAATCCACTCAGGGCCAAAGCATTTGCGGTAATTGGAGCCGGGCAGGCCGGACGAGTGGCACAGCGCCATGCGCACGGTGATTTTTTTATAGCGCTCGTCGCGGGTTTTGAAGCGGGGGAGATACTGATAAACCGGCTTGTCGAGCTCGACAAGTCCCATTTCACACAGCTTCATGACGGCGGCTGCACAATAGACCTTGGAAACAGAACCGACGTTGTAAAGGTCGCCGACATCAGCTGGCGTCTGGTCGCTTCCACGCGTCCCGGCGCAGCAGGATGCGACAACCTCGCCGCCGATCATGATGGCGGCGCTGATGGCCGTTGTTTTTTCATCGCAATAGCTTTCCAGGTGGGCGCGCAGTTTCTTGGCCAGTTCAGGATATTTTCCTCCAATGTTCACAATACACACTTCCTTTTTGTATAATCAAGGGAATTGCTGCAAGAGACACCGCGACCAGGGCAGTAAAGGCGCGAAAAGCGCCGCAGGAAAAGGTAAGCCCCAGTTTTCTGTTTATTATACCAAACAAAAGCGATAAAGTAAAGAAAAGCGTGAAAATCAGCGGGAAAGCAGTTCGTCGGCCAGCGCATTGGCAAAAAGCCGCGCCGAAGAAAGCGCTTCGGGCAGGCTGTTGCCCGAAGTGCCGACTTCCAGCAGCATACTGCCCAGCGTTACATGCTGGTTAAAGCGCTCATTGCGGATGCTGATGGGCCGCATCAGGCCGGGATACGCTGTATTCAGGCGATCCTGGAGCTTCATTTGAAAGGAAAGATTGTTTTTCCAGTTGTCATGGACCAGTCCGCCGCCGTTGGTGCCGCAGACGAACATGAGCTGGGCCGTCGTTTCGCCGTTGACCTCGGCCACCGTTTTGTACTTGGTGCCGTTTTGCGTGACCATTGCATCGCGGTGCACGTCGATCACCACTTTGATAGAGGGGTGCTCTTTGACGCGGGCCGTGATGTCCTCAAGCGCCCGGTTGTATGAGCCGGAATAGGCCGGGCTGTCATGCAGTTGGGTGGAGTGCAACGTTTTGATGCCGCGCGCTTCCAGAACCGAGCAGATCTCATCCCCAACGCGCACGACATTGTAACGGGTGTCGGTCGTGCGATCGGTATCGGTGGGCGTGTAATTATTAAAAGCGTCGGGGGTATAGGCTTCGCTGCCGTGCGTATGTACGACGAGGACCTGCACGTCGGTGCCCGACAGCTTGACGCCGTCCTTGGCCTTGAGCAGCGCGGAAATGTCAATGTCGTGCTTGGAGCGGTTTTGAATATAGATGGCGCCGGCCCCCGTATATCCGCTGCCGGTACCGTCGATGGTGACGCTGGAGACATTGGCGGGAGGCAGCTCGGCCAACATTTCGGGCGGCGCGCTTTCAGACAGGGCGATTTGCCCGACAGGTTCCGTGTTTTGCTGCTCATCGGGCAATGTATCGGGAACCTGAACCTGCGCGCCGGATGTATCCGGCGGCTCGTCCGAAAGCTGAGCGCCCGGCAGCGCCATAGCGAAGAGAGCGCCGCTGAGGCGCTCGTTCTGCGCGCCGCGCATGACAAAGGCTTCAAGCTTGTCGGCAGCGCCTGTCCGTATCAGAATAACCGTGACGGCAAAAATGCTCAGGGCTATCTGCGGTAAAATGCGCCAGCGGCTGTTGTGCCGCTGCCGTCTGCCGCGGGAATGCCGGTGTGACTGCATGGGTCAAATCCCTCCGTTTCGGGAAAAGCCGCGCCGAAAGCGGAGCGGCGAATACCAAAGCATATTCCCGAAAGGGCGTAGTTATGCATGTAGGCGCAGACGCTAGGAAAGGAACTGTTCCATTTCAGCGGCCGTCATCTCGCCCTGGAGTGCGAGATTGATGGCGTAGCCGATCACTTTGGCGCTTTTATGCACCAGTGCGTCGATGTCCTTGGGCGAGACAAGCAGATTTTCGCAGCTGCCCAGTGTGTGATTTTCGGGCAGCGAGGCGCCGGCCTGCTCCAGCATGTCGGCTGTCAGCGTCAACGCGTCGACGACAGTGGGAACGCCGACAGCAATGACGGGAATACCGAGCGAACGCTCGTCGAGGGCCTCGCGCGCGTTGAAGGCGCCGCCGCCCGGGGTGATGCCGGTGTCGCTCAGCTGAAAGGTGCGGCACAGCCGCGAAACGCTGCGCGAGGCCAGTGCGTCGACGGCAATAACGGCAGCCGGTTTGACGCGCTGTACGACACCGCGCACGATTTCGGCCGTTTCAATGCCGGTCAGGCCCAAAACACCGGCCGACAGGGCACAGGATGGGCGCAGCCCGGAAAACTCGTCGGGCATTTGCTCGATCAGATGTCGGGTGATAATGATATGCTCGACGCACAAAGGGCCGACGGCGTCGGGCGTGATAAAACGGTTGCCCAGCCCGACGGTCAAAACAGCGCCCCTGTCCGGCAAAAGGGGAGAGAGCTCGCCGGCCAGGGTCTGTGCCGTGGTAAAGATGGTGCCGGCGTCCTGCATCCAGCGTGCGGGCAGAGCGACGGTGATGTAGGATCCCTGCGGCTTGCCCAGCGCCCGTTCGCCCTCTTGGCTTTCAATGCGGATGCAGGTCACTTCGGCTGTGTCCCGTCGATACTGGCGGGTTTTGACGCCGTCGGGGACGCGCTCTCCGTTTTCTTCTAAAATCTCACGGGCTTCCAGCGCCAGATCCGTTCGCTTGGCAAACAGAAAGACCCCCTCCTTTTGTCAGAATAAAAATATTTTCCGTTTTGAACGCCAATTTATTCAAAATACTGCTTGCATTTTATGGTCGGTAATGGTACAATAATCACTGCTGAAAAAATATCTGTAAGGAGGTTGTGATTTTGCCGAACATCAAGTCTGCCAAAAAGCGTGTCTTGGTCAGCCGTCTGCGCAACGAAAAAAACCGCGCTGCCAAATCGGCCCTCAAGACCAAGATGAAAAAGTTTGACGCCGCTCTGGCTCAGAATGGCGCTGCGGGCGCGCAGGCTGCTTACAGAGAAGCGGTCGCCGGCGTGGACAAAGCCGCCGCAAAGGGCGTATGGCACAAGAACAAAGCGGCTCGCAAAAAGAGCCAGCTGGCCAAAAAGCTGAACGCCGCTCAGTAATTTGCAAACGGGGACAGGAGTGCATCCTGTCCTTTTGTTTTGTGCAAAAGCGGCGGGTTGTCCCGCCGCTTGGATACAGTATTTGTCACCGGCCGTGCTACATCGATAAAAGACCCGTCCTCAGCAATGGAAAAAGAAAAGATAGGTTCCTCGTATTGCTGACCGTAGCTGTCGGTCAGGTAAAGGGTCAGAGCAAAGCAATCGCCCGGCACAAAATCGCAGGTGCGCTCGATAGCCTCGCCTTCGGCTGCAAATCCTTCGCTGCCGTAGCGGACAGGGGCGCTGGAGCCCGCGTCAGAGCCGCCTGTGCCCGCATGTTCGTCCGCGGGGGAGAAAGAGAGGGGAACACTTTGTATAACTTTTCCGTTTTGTGTCAGCTCAACGCGGCCGCTTTCGGGGGCAAGCGGCGGAAGATTGGATTTTTGCAGCCACTCAGTGTCATAAGAATAGAGCGTAGCGGTCGGCGTAACATGAAAACGGACGGTATTTTCACTGTTAAAGCGGCTGTAGCCGCCGTTACAGAAGGCGGAAACCTCAAGCCGGGACATGTCGGCAAAGCCATACAGCGTTTCCAGGGGTTCGGTACGTTCGACACCGTCCTGTATGAGCACAAGGCTGATTTCCACCCGGTTACTGATGGGCAGCTCGGCCGCGGCAGTATAAGCGCCGTCGGCACCGCGTGCGGCGTCAACGCTCAACGGTTCAAAATCGTCGCTTCGCAGGACAAAACGGGCCGCTGTCCCTTCGCGGTATTCGCGCGGTGTAGCTGATAAATCGAGGGTCATGCGGTTCTGTAAGGGATCCAATGCGCCGAGCAGGCATTCGTAAGAGAGCACTTCATTGCTTGCCGGCGTTTGTGGCGTGTGGATCTGGCCATATAATTCGGAAATAGAGCTGTTCAGCTGCGCGATGCGGTTGTTGGTATCGAGCCGCAGCGTTCTGAGCTGGGAAGAAAACATCAGAGAGACGGCGACAAGCGCCCCGGCAGCCAGCACACCAACGGCACCCAGCAGTTTTTTATAATGGGCAGCGGTCTGCGCATTGACAGAGGTCAGCAGATGATGCAGTGTCTGCTCATAGGCAGCAGATATTTTTTCAACGGAATCAGCTCCCGAGGATGGATCGGTTTTCTCCGGGGCATTGGGGGCGGGCAAACCGACCAGCTCATCCAGCCGAACGGAAAAGAGCTGCGCCAGGTCAGCCAGCTTTTCAAGTTCGGGCAGCGCAGCGCCCGATTCCCATTTGCTGACGGCCTGGCGCGACACCCCCAGCTTTTCGGCAAGCGCCTCTTGGCTCAGCCCGGCCTGGCGGCGCAGACGCTGGATATTTTCATTGAGGTTCATTGCGGTCACTCCTTTGTGCCTCGATCATAACGAAAGAAGGGATAAACGGCCACCAACTGAGGGTTGTTTTTTGTCAACCACTGGTTGCGGGCACCTTGACCGTCCATAATCAAGGGATAAACTCGCCGGATAAAGGCGGCCTGACTTTAGGTATCGTTCATAAACGGTAAATATACAAAAGGCGTGACAAAAGCGGTCACGCCTTTCACTTCGCAGAGCGCACGTTTAGGGTTTCCCTGTATAAGAGCGCGCCCTTGCGCTTGCCCGACAAAAGAGTTTTTACGTTTTGTTTCTTCCTATAATAACTGATGATATAATTGCATAAACAATTGCTATGGCAGCAACGGCTATTACCAGATAAAACAACCATCCTGTTTCAAGAATCATCTCTACCGCATCAATTAAGAAGATCATGCCTAACATCAAAAAAACGACCCCCGACTGTTTATAATGCGGCTTTTTATCCATCGTTTCCCGCTTCTGCCTGGAAGCATAGATATAAGCATTATTCAATAAAAATCCTTTTTCATGAAACTGTAAGCAACTAAACACCAAACAGGTTATTGCCGCAAGGGCAAAAATAATTGCGCCGGCTATATTTTTCATATTATTCCATCTCGATTTGCAATTTGTTTGGCTCCATATTATCATATAACAGTATAGAACGCAAGAACAGCCACGGCAGAGTAAACGGCAGCAGCTGTTAGCTGCTTTATGCGCACTGCTTTTCCGAAATTGCGCTGTTTTTTACCCAAAGCAGAATGGAATGGCGTTCTGCTTGCAATCTATGCGCTGCTGTGGTATAGTCATAACGTGGGAGTTTATTCCCACGCTTCTTTTCGGTTAAAAGCATTGCGGCACGCGCCGCAGCTTTTTTTCGTGTAGAGTGCTTTTGCTGCTGATTTGGCAGAAAAGGCGGGTGTGTGAAGGGAAAGGAGAGTGTATGGCAGGACGTTTAAAAAATCTGTTTGGGACATTGGACATGACGGAGGGAAACCCGTATTCAAAGCTGATTCGTTTTTCCGTACCGTTGCTTATCGGCAATTTTGCGCAGCAGCTTTACAACACGGTTGACTCAATTATTGTCGGCAAATATGTGGGGGACGGCGCGCTGGCGGCAGTTGGAGCGAGCGGACCGCTGCTCAATTTGCTGCTGGTGCTCTTTATTGGCATTTCGACGGGAGCAAACATCATGGTGGCGCAGTATTTCGGCGCAAAGGAGCGCCAGAGCCTGTCAAAAACAGTGGGTACATCCATTACGCTGACCTTGCTGTGTTCGCTGTTCATCATGCTGTTCGGACCGCCTATTGTCAGGCCGTTTCTCAGCCTGGTCGGGACGCCGGACGATATTTTTGAGATGACGGCGGCGTATCTTATCATCATTTTTGCCGGTATCATCGGCATGGCATTTTATAACATCCTTTCCGGCGTGCTGCGCGGCATGGGCGATTCGGTTATGCCTCTCGTCTTCCTGATCATCGCCTGCGGCATCAACATTGTGCTCGATCTTCTTTTCGTCGCCGTGTTTAATTGGGGTGTGGTCGGCGTAGCGTGGGCCACCGTCATTGCGCAGCTGGTATCAGCCGTTTTATGCATTGTCCGTGTGGCCCTTATGCGCGACACAGTAGACGTCAACCGCAAGATGCTGCGACCGGAAAAACAGTATGTGTCGCAGCTGGTGCGGCTGGGCCTTCCTTCGGGGGCGTCGCAGGCCATCTTTTCAACGGCCGCAATTCTGGTGCAGAATCTGACCAACACGTTCGGCAGCTTTTTCATTGCGTGCAATACTGTTGTCATGCGCGTAGACGGCTTCGCTGTCATGCCCTGCTTTACCTTCGGCAACGCCATGACGTCGTATGTCGGGCAGAACATTGGAGCTGGGCGGATGGACCGCGTGCGGGACGGCACCAAGGCGTGCATCAAGCTGGCGTTGGCCGTTTCGATTACGCTGGTTGTGTGTATTCTCTGCTTTGGCCCCAATTTGATGCACCTGTTCACCGACACAGCCGAATTGGTGGCGATGGGTGCGCGGCAAATGCGCATACTGGCGCTCGGGTACATTGCCATGTCCATTACGCAGACCCTTTCTGGCGCTATGCGCGGCGCGGGCGATACGGTGACGCCCATGTGGATTTCGGTCATTACCACCATTGTCATCCGTATGCCGCTGGCTTATGGTTTGGCGTACCTGACCCGTTCGCCGGCCAACCCCCACGGCGCGTGGGAAAGTATCCCCGGCTCGCTGCTGATCGCATGGGTGATAGGCGCGACGCTCAATACGATCCTGTACAAAAAAGGCGTTTGGAAAAAGCGGGCGCGCTTGCCCAAAGAAAATACGGCGTCTGTATAAAAGCGGCAGTAAAAAGCCCGGAGCTTATTGCTCCGGGCTTTTTTGAATGGTATGGGCTTACAATGCGGCGAGAGCCGAGAGAAGGGCGGACACCTGATCTTCAGGCAGAATACAGATGTCGCCGTCGGCGCCCAAACGGGCGTAATAGCCGCCTGATTCATTTACCCCGCCAATCATCAAATGGCTGACTGCTCCTTCAGAATAGGTCAGCTTGACTGAAAGAGCAGGGGTATCGAACCCACAGTCGGACAACTGCGAAGCATCAGGCTGATAAACGTACAGGCTTTCAAACGCCATAGCGCTCCAGGCACTGCGCAGCGCGTCGGCCTCGTCCGACTCATTGGATGCCAGCCCGGTCAAAGTGCGGTTCTGGCCGGCCATAGCGCCGGAAAGCTCAACGCTGTCGACGGTGCAGCCGGCGTAGTGGATGCTGGGAAGGCTGTACAAATCATACAGCCCTTTCAGCTGCTGGGGCAGGGTGGATGAGATGGTGTACACAGCGTCATCGCCGTCACGCATCGCGTAATAGCTGCCGTCGCTGGCTGCGTTGCCAATAAAGATTGTCATTTCGTCCCCGGCGGCATTTTTGGCCGAAACATATCCGGCAGGGCTGCTCAGACCATAAGAGGACAGTTCCTCGCCGCCGTCCAGCCGCCGTATGGCGGCCAGGTTCTTGAGGGACGAAGCCAGCAGCCCCACATCGCTTTGAGAAAGAGGAAAGTCAGGGTCGGCATCACAGCTCCACACGCCGCCGTCGAGTGTAAGAGAAAGAAGTTCGGCGCCGGTCTGATAGGTGATGGACACGGCGTCTTCCAGCTGGCAAAGGTAAATAACCCCGCCCGAAGCATCATCCTCAGCCCGCTCTGCGCGGCGGGCGCCCACAAGGCGGAGCAACCCGTAAACCGCGCAGCATATAAGCAGAACGCCGAGCAAAAGCAGCAGCAGCCGTTGATTTTTCTTCATTTACAGCTTCCTCCGTTTGAGCCAGAAGACAAGGCCGCCGATCAGGCATACAAGCGGGATGACGGCGATGAACACAATGCTCCACATCGAGGCCGAGGAGATGGTGTTGTAAGTCGTCTCCAGACTTTTGGCCGGAATGGAAATGGTCGAGGCGTCGTCAAAATTGTCGGTAATGGCGTTCATAAAGACGTTGAGGTTGACGAGATTGGAAAAGTTGGTCAGCAGATATTCGTCAATCAGGGTGGGGCAGGCAATGACGGTCAATCGGCCGCCGCCCTCTTCATCTGATTCAGTGCTGGTGGCGGCCAGCAGATAACGATCCTCCGTCATATCAAAGCCGCTCTCGCTGTCGCTGTTTTCCACAACGGCATAAGCGTTGGTCGAGGTGTACAGAAAATACTGCACTGTCAGGCTGTCGCGCTTGCTGTCCAGCGTTTTCAGGCCGCGTGAGCCGGAAACCAGCACCTGTGAGTTCTGCGGCAGCGGCTCGATAATGGCGTGGCCGGTGGCCATCATGGGGAAGATATTGTAAGGCTGCCCCTGGTAACACCGTTCCGGATCGGCGATATAGCCGTCGACGTATTGCAGGCCGTAGCCGGCAAGCAGCGCATTGACGTTTTCAAGGTCCGTGCGGTCGCACAGAAGCAGGACCTTGCCGCCCGCGGCGATATACTCCTCCAGCATGGTGCGCTCCTGCGCGTCAAAATCAACGGTGGGTAGATAGCTGATGATGAGATCGCAGCCGTCGGGAATGCCGTTGTTCATCAGCAGGCTGACCGACTCAAGGTTCAGATTCTGCTTGGCGACGGCGTCTTTGACAACGTCAGGCAATTCGCTTTCGCCGTGACCGGTCAGGGTGTACAAAGTGTGGTGCGCGTCGTTGACGACCAGATCGACGGCGCTGGTGATCTGCCCCTCGGCGTCAAAGGCCGTTTCGTAAATCTGGCCGTATTGATAATAATAGTTGAGGTCGATGCTAATCATGTCAAAAAGAGGCAGAACGCTTTTTTTGCCTGTCGTTTCACAGGTGACGACAACCTGGTTTTCCTCGGCCCCGTAGGTTTCGCGCGCCGAAGGATAAAGGACAGGGTCGATATATTCGACGGTGACATGCGGCGACTCGGCGGCATAGTTGCTCAAAAACCGGCTGATGCGGCCGTCGACATTTTCCTCCGGCGCGAGGACGACGATTTTGACATCTTCGGTCAGGCCGGCCAAAAAGGTTTTCGAGGTGTCGGTCAGGCTGTATAAACGTGTGTCCGAAATATCAAACTCCAGCACCGATGCAGGTAGCTGCGCCACCACCAGGTTTAAAACGACGACGATGGCGACGACCAGGACGGAAAGCCCGACGGCATAGGTGCCGTGCCGCGAGGAAACACTTCTTTTTTTGCTGTTCATATCGGTTTTCCCCCTTTCAGCTCCAGCGGCGCTTTTGCAGCGTCTGCACCGTCAAAAAGACAAAAACAAAGATAAGGGACAGGTAAAGCACCAGCCCGCCCAGGTCAAACACATGATAAATGGCAAAGCTGCTGAAAACTTCGCGCAGGGAAAAGATACCCAGGAAAGCGGGAAAGGTGCCGGCCAGCGCTTCGCTTTTGAGAAAGTACAAGGCAAAGACGGCACCGGCGCCGACGAGGCCAAAACCGACCGTCAAGCCGGCGTTTTGCGTCATGTGCCACAAAACGGCGCACAGTATGACAACGAGGGCGACAAAGCCCGCCAGCGAGCCGAAGGCCGAGGTCGGCAGGTAATTGACGACGCTGGGCCACAGGTAAATGGCAAACAGCACGCCGAAGGTGCATACGCTGGCGATCACTTGGCTTTCTGTCAGCGAGGAAATGAACATGCCGATGGCGATAAAGACGCAGCCGAGCAAGAAAAAGGCCAGCAGAGAAGTATAATCAGACAGCGGGTATCCGACGCCGTTCAGCAGGATGATAAGGGGGCAGAAGCAGAACAGGGCGACGGGAAGTGCGAAAACCGTCACCATGGCAAGGTATTTGCCCAGGACAATCTGTGTCAGAGAAATCGGTGCGGTCAGCAGAAGCTGGTCGGTGCGGCTGCGCCGCTCGTCGGCCAGGCAGCGCATGGTCAAAACGGGGATGGCAAACATAAAGACCGACAGCGTGCTGGAGAGCGCCTGTGAAAAATACGGGTATCCGCCGTACAGGTTGACGGCCATGTAATAAATACCGGTAAAGGCGACGATGACGGCGATGAAAATATAGCCGGTCATCGAGGTGAAATAAGAGCGCAGTTCGCGCTTGTAAATGGCTTTCACTGTCCGTTCGCCTCGCTTTCGTCAGTGGATTGGGGCTGTGGGTTTTCAGAGGAAGGGGCTTCTTCCGGCTCTTCCGGCACGGCGTCAGCCTGCTGCGTCAGCTCGAGGAAGATCTGCTCGAGCGAGAAGTTGGTCGGCCGGAGCATCAGGATGGGTGTTTTGGCCGCGGCAAAAGCGAAGAAGAGATCTTCGCGCACGTCGCAGCCGTCAACAGCCTCGATGGTCAGGGACTGACAGCCGTCCTGGCCGGCTGCGGGCGACAGCTCGTAACGGAGAATATTCTGGACCGAGCGCACAGCCTGCTCAACGGCATCCTGTTCACCGTGGACCACAAGCTCAAGTTCGCCGGCACGCTGCATGTGCTTTTCCAGGTTTTCCGGCGTGTCGCTGACCAGCAGTTTGCCGTGGTGGATGATGAGCACCCGGTCGCAGACCTCCTGCACTTCAGACAAAATGTGCGAACTGAGAATGATAGTGTGCTCTTCAGATAATTCGCGAATCAGGTCGCGGATTTCGATAATCTGCTTGGGATCCAGGCCGACAGTCGGTTCGTCCAGAATGAGAATTTCAGGAAAGCCGAGCACGGCCTGCGCCAACCCGACACGCTGACGGTAGCCTTTGGAGAGGTTTTTGATCAGGCGGCCGGCTACATCTTCCAAATGGGTCATGGTTACAGCGCGCTCAATTTGCACGGCCCGCTCGCCGCGGGAAATTCCCTTGAGCTCGGCGGCAAAATTCAGGTATTCACGCACCGTCATATCAAGGTAAAGCGGGGGCTGCTCGGGCAGATAGCCGATGCACTTTTTGGCCAGCTCCGGCTCTTCAAGGATGTTGTGGCCGTTGATGATCACTTCGCCCTCTGTCGCGCCCAGGTAGCCCGTCATAATGTTCATGGTCGTCGACTTGCCTGCGCCATTAGGGCCGAGAAAGCCGTAAACCTGACCTTTTTCCACCGTGAAGCTCAGGTGATCGACAGCGCTGCGGCTGCCATAGCGCTTCACAAGGTCTCGCACTTCAATCAAAGGGTTCGCCCTCCTTCTATTTCTTCCGTCCGGCAACGCCGCCAGACAGGCGAAGTGCCTCCCGAGCGGGGGGCACAAACACTCTTGTGATAAAATAGAACATAATTTTTACACGGTTGTTGAACAAGTGTAAACAAATTATAAATACGCCGCTTTTTTCTGGTATTCGCTTCCCCACGCCACCATGGCGTCCAAAATCGGCTTGAGGCTGTAACCGGTTTCCGTAAGGGTGTATTCGACCCGCGGAGGCACTTCCGGGTAGACCTTCCGGCTGAGCAGGCCGCTGTCTTCCATCGAACGGAGGTTGGCGGTCAGAACCTTTTGCGAAATATTTCCGACCGATTTTTTCAGCTCGCCAAAGCGGCGGGTGCCCTGCATCAAATCGCGGAGAATCAACACCTTCCAACGATCGCTGATGAGCATCAGCGTTGTTTCCACCGGACAGGCCGGCAGTGGCTTTTCCACACTCGTCCCTCTTTTCATTATGGTTTCCGAAAAGTAACTACAGCACAATAAAGTGCGTACTTTACGCGCTGTCTCCATAGCGGTATTATAATCTTGCCGGCGAAAAAATACAAGAAAATAAATCGGAGGAAATCAGATATGAAAATCGCAGTGGTTTGTGCAAACGGAAAAGCAGGAAAGCTGATTGTCAAAGAAGCAATGGAAAAAGGGCTGCAGGTAACGGCCGTTGTGCGCGGTGAAAACCGCTCGGCCGCCACGGACGTGATTCAAAAGGATCTGTTTGATTTGACGGCCGGTGATTTGGCGGGCTTTGACGCGGTCGTCGACGCTTTTGGGGCGTGGACCCCGGATACCATCGAAGGCATCGCAAAGGCGGTGCATCATCTTTGCGGGCTGCTGTCCGGGACGCAGACCCGGCTGCTCGTCGTCGGCGGCGCAGGGAGCCTGTATGTCAACCCCGAGCATACGCTCTGCGTGTCTGATGGAAAAGGCTTTCCGGACGCGTTCAAGCCCCTGGCTGCGGCGCACGCCAAAGCGCTGGATGAGCTGCGCACCAGAAGTGATGTAAAATGGACGTATATCAGCCCGGCCGGGGATTTTCAGGCGGACGGCGCAAGAAGCGGCAGATACCGCCTGGGCGGCGAGGAGCTGACGCTCAATTCCAAGGGGGAGAGCGTGATCAGTTATGCCGATTATGCGGTGGCGATGGTCGACGAGGTGATCGGCGGACGCCATATTCAGCAAAGAATATCCGTAGTATCCGAGTAAGCGAGCGGCCGGAAGCACTGTGGGAAAATAAAACGGCGGGCGGGAAACCATGGTTTTCCGCCCGCCGTTTATCGCTGCCGATGCCCTGGGGATCACAGGCCTGCAATATCGGCGCACAGCGCGTCGACCGATTGCTCGCCGGTCGCCCAGCTGGTACAGAAGCGGACGGCACTGTGGCTTTCATCCACGCGGGACCAGTAGGCAAAACTGTATTTCTGCGCCAGTTTTTGACACGCGTCATCGGGTAAAATGGGGAATTGCTGGTTGGTCGGGGAGTCGATGAGAAAGGAAAAGCCCTTCTGCCGGCAGGCGCCGGCGATTTTTTCCGCCATCCGGTTGGCGTGCCGCGCCAGCGAAAAATAAAGCCCGTCCAGTCCGTCCTTCAACAGCGCTTCAAACTGGCGGCCGATGAGCCAGCCCTTTGCCAAAAGGCCGCCCTGGCGCTTGATCATATAACGAAAGTCGGCTTTGAGAGCGTCCGACGTCAAAACGAGCGCTTCACCAAGCAGGGCGCCCTGCTTGGTGCCGCCGATGTAAAAGGCGTCGCACAGCGCGGCAATGGCGGGCAAATCCAAATCGCATCCGCGCGCGGTCAGCCCATACCCCAGCCGTGCGCCGTCCATGTATAGATACAGGCCGTTTTCGCGGCAAACCCCGGAAAGCGCGGTCAGCTCGGCACGGGAGTAAATCGTCCCGATTTCGGTGGGGTTGGAGATATAGACCATTTTGGGCTGCACCATATGCGTGTGGGTTTCGTCGGCCCAATAGGTGCGGCAAAATTGCGCGACCTGTTCGGCGGTCAGCTTGCCATCCGGGCTGGACAGCGCAAGCACCTTGTGCCCCGTTGCCTCAATCGCGCCGCTTTCATGGACGTTGATATGGCCGGTGTCAGCCGAAATAACGCCCTGATAGGGGCGCAGCGCCGCAGCGATGACAGTCAGGTTGCAGGGGGTGCCGCCCACCATAAAGTGGACGTCGGCGTCCGGCGCCGCGCACAACGCGCGAATGGTTTCCGCCGCCTGACGGCAGACGGGATCTTCGCCATAACCCGGCTGCTGCACCAGGTTGGTTTCGGTCAGGAGTTTGAGAATCGCAGGGTGGGCGCCCTCGCAATAGTCGCATTGAAACTGTATCATGGCAAGGCTCCATTCTTTTTAAGCTTTTTCTCATCCTACTCTAATGAAAAAAGGCAGTCAAGTAATGGCTTTTCATGCGAAAGCGTGGTATACTGAACGAAATGCTGGACGGGATAAGCAGGAAAAAGGAGTGGAAGGGTTGAAAATAGCCGTTGTGACAGGGGCTTCATCGGGTATGGGCCGCGAGTTTGTCAGGCAGCTGGACCGAAAAGAGAGCTTTGATGAAATCTGGGCGATTGCCCGCCGGCGGGAGAAGCTGGAGGATTTGCAAAGCGAAGTGCGCGCGCCGGTGCGCGCTATCCCACTTGATTTGGCCAAAAGCGAGAGCTGCGCAGAGTACCGTGCGCTGCTGGAGGAATACAAACCGCGAGTGGCGGTGCTGGTCAACTGCGCGGGGTACGGCAAATTCGGCAAATGGGACGACATCCCGCTGGAAGAGGCGCTGGGGATGGTCGACGTCAACTGCAAGGCGCTGGTCGCCGTAACCCAGCTAACGCTGCCCTATATGGGGGAGGGGGATCGCGTGTTTGAGCTTGATTCGCTGTCGGCCTTTCAGCCGGTGCCGGGACTGGGCGTTTACGGGGCGAGCAAGGCTTTTGTGCTGAGCTATTCGCGCGCGCTCAGCCGCGAGGTCCGCTCCAAGGGAATCCGCGTCATGCCGGTTTGCCCCGGCTGGGTGCGGACCGACTTTTTTGAACGCGCCACGCAGTCCAGCAGCAGTACGATCACCTATTTCAACCGCTGGTACACGCCGGAGCAGGTGGTGAGCACCGCGCTGCGTGACATGGAAAAGGGGAAAGCGGTGTCTGTCTGCGGTTTTCCCATCAAAGCGCAGGTGCTGGCCGTCAAGCTGTTGCCGCACAGCCTAGTCATGCGCATTTGGATGCGGCAGCAGAAAATGCGCTGAACGGCTGCCGTAGGGGCTGCTTTTTCAGGTAAAAGCGTTGCTTTTTACTGCGGTTATGGTATAATATCGGCAGGTGGATATTGTGCCGGTTTCAATGGCGGTATACCATGCGCTGTTTCCGTGCCGCCGGCAGAGCGAAAGCCCGGCAAAGGTGGCATACTAATAAAAAGGTGCCGCCGGCGGCGGTACAGAAAATATGTTGAGAAAGGTGGAAATGCGGATGGATCATGTCATGAGCATCGTCTGGCTTGTTCTGATGATTTTGCTCGCCATTACCGAGGCCGCGACCATGGGGCTGACAGCCGTCTGGTTTGCCGTCGGCAGCCTGGTCGCCCTGCTGGCCACGCTGTTCGGCGCGGGCCTTGTGGTGCAGCTGGTTCTGTTTGTCATTGTGTCAGCCGTGTTTTTGTATTTTACCCGCCCGCTGGCCAAACGGTTTTTCAGCGGTGAAAAGGTCAAGACCAACTTCGATCGCATCATAGGAATGTACGGCGTTGTGACGCAGGCCATTGACAACGAAGCGGCGGTCGGGCAGGTGCGCGTCAACGGACAGGTGTGGACGGCCCGTTCGGCTGACGGCTCGCTCATCGCCGAAGGGGAAAGCGTTGTCGTGCGTTCGATTGCCGGCGTCAAGCTGATGGTGGAAAAACAGGCCGCGCCTGCGGTCGGAATATAAGTGGAGGTATTGATTTATGGACATTTTCGGGATTATAATCGCAGTTGCGGCGGCAATTTTTATCATTGCGCTGCTGGCGGCCAACGTGGTCATCGTCCCCCAGGCGAGCGCCTTTATCGTCGAGCGTCTCGGCGCTTATCAGGCGACGTGGGAAACTGGCCTGCATTTTAAGATTCCGCTCATCGAAAAGGTCGCAAACAAAGTGACGCTGAAGGAAAGGGTGTCGGACTTCCCGCCCCAGCCCGTTATTACCGAGGATAACGTCACCATGCAGATCGACACGGTCATCTATTTCCAGGTCACCGATCCCAAGCTGTTCACCTATGGCGTCGTCCACCCTATGGCCGCCATCGAAAACCTGACGGCAACGACGCTGCGCAACATCATCGGCGACCTTGAGCTGGACCAGACGCTGACTTCGCGCGACATTATCAACACCAAAATGCGCACCATTCTTGATGAAGCAACCGACCCGTGGGGCATCAAAATCAACCGTGTGGAGCTGAAAAACATCATTCCGCCGCGTGAGATTCAGGACGCCATGGAGCGCCAGATGAAGGCCGAGCGTGAACGCCGTGAAGCCATTCTGCGCGCCGAAGGCGAGAAAAAGTCGGCCATTCTGATAGCCGAAGGCGAAAAGGAATCGACCATTCTGCGCGCAGAGGCCAAACAGCAGGCGCAGATTAAAGAGGCCGAGGGCGAAGCGGAAGCGCTGCTGACAGTGCAGACGGCCCTGGCCAACTCCATCAAGCTGCTGAACGAGGCGGCGCCCAGCGACCCGGTCGTCCGGCTGAAAGCGCTCGAGGCTTTTGCCGCCGCGGCCAACGGACAGGCTACAAAAATCATTATTCCTTCGGAAATCCAGGGCCTGGCCGGCCTGGCCGGTTCGGTCAAAGAGGTTTTCAAGGACTGAGAGACAGACGTGGCAGGGGCTGCGGTTATGCCGCAGCCCTTTTTCAACGGACAACAGACAGGAGGCAGCGCAATGAACCGAGTATATGCTCCGGGATGCTCTCTTTTGGTATACAAACCGCATCTGGCAGAAAAAATCCGGGATTTTCTGAAGGTCCCCATGCATACAACCTGCTGTCAGCACGCGCCCGGTTTGCCGGCGGGAACTCAGGTCGTCAACAACTGCCCGGGCTGCGGCGAGCATTTTGAACACAGCTACCCGGAGACGTCGACCGTTTCGCTGTGGGAGCTTCTGGCCGAAAGCCAGACCTTTCCGTTTCCCGACTATGGCGGCGCCAGCATGGCAATTCACGATGCCTGCCCTGCACGGAGCGAACCGCAGGTGCATGACGCCGTCCGGAAAGTGCTGGCGCGGATGAATATTCATGTCGTCGAGCCACAGAACACCCGCGAAAAATCGGTGTGCTGCGGGGACAATTTTATGGGCCGCCTGCCGTTGGAAGAAGTAAAGGTGCAGATGAAAAAGCGCGCGGATGAGATGCCCTGCGACGACGTGGTCGTTTACTGCGTTTCCTGCATCAATTCCATGCGGATCGGGGGTAAGCGGCCAAGGCACATTGTCGACCTGCTTTTTAACGAACCCACTGCTTTTGGTGAAATCGAGCCGCCTGATTGGCACAAAAAAGTTCGCGCCTTCAAAGAAGCGCATTGACGCAGCGATTAAGGATAGGACAGGGGGAAGTTCGCATGGACAAAAAAGCACCGGCCAATGCCTGCCTTTTATGCGGCGAAGAGCTGGAGTACCTGAAAAGGGAGGAGCAGATGCAGTGCGTGTATTGCGGCCGTACCTTTATGAGTGCGGCACGCTGCAAAAACGGGCACTATGTCTGCGACGAATGCCACGGCAAGGATGGCAATGCCGCTATTATCGGGTATTGCCTGCATACGGACAGCCGCAACCCGATTGAGATCGCAGAAACGCTGATGCGGCACCCGGCCGTACATATGCACGGCCCGGAGCATCATGTGCTGGTCGGCGCAGCGTTGCTGGCGGCCTACTGCAACAGCGGCGGGGCCGGCGACAAAAAAGATCTGCTGGAGCGGATGGCGCTGCGCGGCGGACAGGTTCCCGGCGGAGTCTGCGGGCTGTGGGGCAGCTGCGGCGCGGGCATCAGCACCGGTATCTTTATCAGTCTGGTGACCGGCGCAACGCCGATTACCACGGAGAACTGGGGGCTGAGCAACCAGATGACGTCGCGCAGTCTGGAAGCCATTGGAAAAATCGGCGGACCGCGCTGCTGTAAGCGGGACAGCTTTCTCGCTATTTGTGAAGCCTGCCGTTTTGCGCAGGAGAAGCTGGGCGTGACGATGGAGCTGCCCGAGCGGATTGTCTGTTCGTTCATCGCCAAAAACCGTGAATGCCTGGGGGCGCGCTGCCCGTTTTCACCGGCATATAAGGCGGAGGACAAGGGTTGAAAGCGGCGCGCGGCGACCGTGAAAAAAGCATAGAAAAAGCGGAGTCCAGTTGATGGACTCCGCTTTTATTACAGCAGACAGAGCGATTATTTTTTGCCCTGGACAAACAGCGCAATGCGCTCCATGGCCTTTTTGAGGTTTTCAATCGAATAGGCATACGAAATGCGGACATGGTTTTTACCGCATTCGCCAAAGGCTTCGCCGGGAACGACGGCGACGTGCTGCTTTTCGATGAGCTCTTCCACAAAGGCGGTGCCGTCCTTGGCAAACATCGAAACGTCGGGGAAGATGTAGAAAGCGCCCTGGGGCTCGAAGCAGTCGAAGCCGAGATCGAGCAGCGATTTGTACATATAAACGCGGCGTTCGTTGTACTTTTCCGCCATGTATTCGATATCGGGAATGCCGTTCTGCAGCGCCTCGATGGCGGCATACTGTGCCGGCGAGGACGCGCACATCAGAGCGTACTGGTGAATGCGGGCAACATACTGAATGAGCTCACGCGGGGCGCAGCAGTAGCCGAGACGCCAGCCAGTCATGGCAAACGCCTTGGAAAAACCGCTGACCAGAATGGTGCGCTCGCGCATACCGGGCAGACTGGCGAACGAGGTGTGCTTCAGGCCGTAAGAAAGCTCGGCGTAGATTTCGTCGGCGATGACGATGATGTTGGTGCCTTCAAGGACTTTGGCGATGGCGGCCAGTTCGTCACGGGTCATGACGGCGCCGGTCGGGTTGTTGGGGTAAGAGAGAAGCAGCGCCTTGGTTTTGGGGGTAATAGCCGCCTTCAGCGCTTCCGGCGTCAGCTTGAAGCTGTGCTCTTTGTCGGTTTTAATGGAAACCGGAGTGGCACCGGTAATAGAAGCCAGCGGCGCGTAGCAGACAAAAGAAGGCTCGGGGACGAGGAATTCGTCGCCGACGGTCAAAAAGGCGCGGATGCACAGATCGATGGCCTCGCTGCCGCCGACGGTGACAACAACTTCGTCGTCAGGGTTATAGGAGCAGTTAAAGCGGTTTTCCAGATATTTGGCGATTTCGCGGCGCAGAACAATGAGACCGTTGTTGGCGGTATACTGCGTTTTGCCCTGGTTGAGCGATTCAATGCCGGCCTGGCGAATATGTTCGGGTGTGACAAAATCAGGCTCGCCAACACCGAGGGAGATGGCGTCGGGCATGGTTTCGGCAATGCCGAAATATTTGCGGATGCCGGAGGGCTTGACAGTGGCGACGATAGGGGCGACGACTTTGCTGTAGTCCATCATGTTGATTCCTCCAAATCATTTTCCTTTACAGGAGCTTGGGTAGGGTGTGTGTGGTTTTCCACATCCCAGTATATCACTGCAAAAAGCGTGATGCAATAGTTTAGCAGAGGGAAATCAAAAGAATATTACCTTGATTATTAAAATGCTCAGCAGATGTTATGGGAAAACAGGATGAAAACCGAAATTATTCCGACAAATCTTCGAAAGGACCGTCAGCATCTTCAGCAGGGGCATCGGTTTCCTGCTCTTCAAGAGAAAAAGACGTGTCGGGAGCGGACTGCGGCGGCAGCGGCTGTGCGCTTTCAAAAATATCGGTCCACACCCACAAAAGCAGCGCAAAGGCCATGACGACGTCGGCCAAGCCGGCCGGCAGGTAAAGCCGGGCAAAGGTTTTGCTGAGCAGCCCGGTGACAGCACAGGCTGCTGCTCCAAACGTGGCCAGCATGGCGAAGAAAAGAAGCAGGCCGGGACGCTTTTTGCCGAACCAGGGGCAGCAGGACAAATAAAGCGCCAGCAGCAGGGCAATGACGGTCAGTATCTCAAAAGCAAAGGTGTAAATAAGAGGATTGCGGGCAGAATCGCGGTAAAAGCTGAGCAGGTAAATGCTCATGAAAAAAAGCGGGAAGAGGGCGCACATGCCCTTGCCCGAAAAGCTTTGCACACGGATAAAAGCGATGCAGGCGCCGCCGCAGGCCACAAGAAAAACACTCTTCAAAAGGATAAGAACCGAAAGGCTTTCGGCGTTTAACAGCAGGAAAACAGCTGCGGCAAAAAGCAGAAAGGCGGCGAGCACACGGGCCGTTTTTATACGGGTGCTTATGGGGCGCAGCCCCCAAATCAGCGGAACGCGGCGGACAGAAAAGGCCAGTGCGAAACACAGAAGCGCACACAGGGCAGCCGCGATAAAGAAGAAGCGGAAATTGCCGGCTGATCCGATCAGCAGCCGGCCGGTGGACGGGTCCGACCATTTTTCAATCAGCGAGCTGCGGTAAAAACCGATTCCCCCGCCTGCCGCGACGGGCACAGCGGCGCAAATTACAAGTGCAGTTGACTTTTTTTTCATACTATCATCCGATCCTTCGTCTTTGCAGCATAAATGTAAAACGTGCGGAATATCCATGATGAACAGGGGCAAAGCAGCCGGATGGGCGGCGCTATGCACCTGAAAACATTTGTTTATTATAACACATTCAAAAAGAAAAGGAAAGAAAAAAGGTGGCGCTCATGAAAAAGCTGATTGTGTTGTTGCTGATGCTGGTTTTATGTGTGTATGCCCTGCCCGTTCTGACGGTGGAAAGCTGGGGAATACCGCAATCGTACGGCGCCGCACAGCCTGAAGAGGACAGCGGCGAAGCAGGCGCGCCGTCGGCAGACGCTGTGCAGACGGTTGCAGACAGCTATGACCGTTCGACGCGGCTGACCGTCAACATCGACGGCACAGTGAGTGAGCTGACGCTGCACGATTACCTGTGCGGGGTTCTGGCGGCCGAAATGCCGGCCAGCTTTCCGGAAGAAGCGCTCAAGGCACAGGCTCTGGCCGCGCGCACCTATACCCTGTATAAAATAGGATTGTATGAGGCGGGTATGGCGATACCTGAAAGCCACAATGGCGCGCAGATGTGCACAGACTACACGCACTGCAAAGCCTATTGTGATGTGGCGGCACAGGCCGCCAGCATGTGGGGTGACGAGAGCGAGAAATATCTGGAAAAAATTGAAAACGCTGTTTCGGCCACGGACGGCGTCATCGCAACCTATCAGGGAGACCCCATTGCGGCTGTTTTTCACGCCGCGTCTACAGAAAAGACCGAAGCGGCTGCCGACGTATGGGGCGGTGATACGCCCTATCTGCAAAGTGTGGAAAGCCCGGGCGGCGAAGCGTCCGAGCGCTATTACGGGGAAGTCAGCATTTCAGCAGAAGAGTTTAAAAAGCTGTTCTTGGAAAAATATCCGCAGGCCGATCTTTCTTCCCCGCCAGAGCATTGGTTCAAAGCATCCAACCGCAGTGAAGCCGGCGGCGTTATCGATGTGGCGGTCGGCGGCGTGCGCGTGCCGGGAACGGCCCTTCGCACGATGCTGGGCTTAAACTCGACCAATTTTACCTATACGCCGCAGGGGGATACGCTCATTTTTAAAAGCAAAGGCTACGGGCACGGCGTCGGCATGAGCCAGTACGGGGCGCGGGAGCTGGCTTTGCAGGGAATGACTTACGATGAAATTATCAAATGGTATTATACCGGCGTCGACTTGACAATAAAATCATAGTCCCGTGCCAAAATAGAGAGCAAGAGGCAGGGCATACAATGCTTCTGCCTCTCATTATTGTAATTGTAAAAATGACCGCCTAAATACCGGTACACAATTCGCTCTTGCTTGGGGTGATTGTAATAGTGGTCTCATCAATCACGGTGTCGTTAAAAAATTCTTGGAAAAATTCCAGCGGGACATAGGTATAGCCATCGTGAACGATTGTCGGGACCTTGTTTTCAACTTCACGGCTCATATCGATGATTTGCAATTTGCCTTCAAAAATCACAGTAGCCGTTTTATTAAACAAGGTGGCTTTCTGGATGTATTCGTCATCAACCGTGATGGCTTTGATTTCAGAATCCCAATCAACTTTGTAGCCTAATGTTTCGCCGATTTTACGAAGAGGAACCATGACAGTAGTTCCCTCTTTATAAGGCGAAACAGGCAAATCATCAAGGTCTATTGTTTGGCCATTAACAATAATGGTATAGGCTTCTTCCCGCGCATCATCTGCTGCAAAAGCTGGGATACATAGGGCAGAAACAGCCATTGCCACAAGGAGAATAGACAGTAATTTCTTCATTTGTAAACGCCTCTTCATTTCGTTTTTGCTCGGGATTCCTGCAATTGGGGCTTTCAGTTTTAATAGACGAAAACCTCTCGAAAAAGTTCCGTTCTTATCCAGAAATGGGGCAAATCATAAAAAGACGCGAAAAGCTGAATAAGACGCACCTTCGGCGGCGATAATAACGGCGGAGGTGCAACAAGCATGAAACAAAAACAAAGTATCTTCCGAAGAGCGGCCGACTTCGCCCAGGACAAAGGATTTTACATAATCCTTGCCCTGTGCGCTGTGGCCATAGGCATCTCGGGTTATGTACTCTTTTTTACCGGCAATGATGAAAGCGATATCCCACAGCCCCAGACGACGGTCTCGGCGCCAAACGAGCTTGAGATCCCGGGAGACGAAAAGGATAAGCTTTCCGGTGTCGCGCAAAATCCCCAGCAGACGGACGATAAGGACGACGGGGCGAAAACTCCGGACGTTCCGAATGTTTCTGCCACCCCCCAGCCAGATAAAACGGCAGACAAGCCGGAGACTCCGGCGCAGACGGTCAACAAGCCAGTCAACATTCCCGTAGAGCAAAAGGCCTTTGTGCCGCCGGTTGACGGCGAGATGATTCGCGAGTTTTCCGGGCAGGGATTGGTTTATGACGAGACAATGGCGGATTGGCGCGTACACGGCGGGGCAGACTTCAGCTGCACTGAAGGCGAACAGGTTTTTGCCATCGCCGACGGTGAGGTCAGCGCCATTTACTATGATGAGATGTGGGGCAACTGCGTCAGCATCAAGCACGCTGAAGGACTGGTCAGCACCTATTGCGGCCTGATGAAAAACGCCACCTTGAAAGAGGGGATGACGGTGAAAGCCGGCGATGTGGTCGGCGGCGCCGGCGGCGGGATTACGTGTGAAAGTTCCCTGCCGATGCACGTGCATATCGTTGTCACGCGCGATGGCGAAAGCATCGATCCGATGAGTTTGCTCACAAAATAGCATGACCGGCCGCTTGAAAGGGCAAGGTTAACAGGTAAAGAAGACGGCTTCCTGCCAGTCAGCGGCGGGAGCCGTTTTTTGTCTGCTTAAAAAACAGCGTCCCACAAAAGGGGGCGCGGGAAAAAGAGACAGGCAAAACGCATTTGTAAAGGAGAATCAGCACAATCAATACCTGTATGAACCGGGAGACAGCCGCACAAAACCGGTGAAAAGAGGCGTACGCGCCGCTGGAACGGGTTTTTAATCGAGCTGTCCATGGTCAGGGGATGGGACGGTGCGCGCAGGCGCGGATTCATCGGCGCCGAAAGCGGAAAAGCAGATACTGGCCGCCACGGCCTGCGGACGGTAGCCGGTCAAATCAAAAACATATTCATAAATACGGGAAGGAAGGCCGCTTCCCAAAGCAACAACGCGAATGCGGTAAAGCCGGCTGGCGGACAGAAAAACAGGCGCGGTGTACAGCTCGGACGATAAATCGGGCGCGCCGCCGTCCAGCGTATAGTAATAGGAAACTCCCGGCTCGACAGAAATGCAGAAAGAAACAGGCTGCGTATAGACGCCCGAAGCCGGGGAAGCGATGATGTTGGGGCGCAGCGAGCCGAGCCGCAGGCCGGCGACGCCGCTGCCCGCACGGTCGAGCGATTCAATGGCCTCGTCCAGCCGGCCGCAGTCGATGAGCAGAGAGGACAATTCCATATAAAAAGGCGCATTGGATGGGAGCAGAGCAATACCGTCGCGCAGCAGTTTTTCGGCATGTGCAGCTTCGTGTCGGCTGCGCAAAAGCGAACACAACTGCAAACGGGCCTTTACGCTGTAAGGGTTGAGGGCGAGCGACTGCTCGTAAAAATAGGCGGCGCGCTCTGCGTGGCCGCCGCTTTCGGCACGCTTTCCCATGGAAAGCAAAAAGTCTGCCGAATAATCGGGCGCAAAGGTGTAAAAATATACGCCGACGCAGAGCAGCGTTAAAGCAAACGCCACACCAAAAGCCGCTGTGAGCTTTTTCAACCGTTTCCGCCCCCTCTCTGACCATACTCTGCTTAGTATGACCGGAAAGGGCGGGCGTCAGTCATCAGGAAAGGCGGCCGACGGCGAATAAAACCAGATAAGTCAATCCTAATAAAACAGGCTGATGCAGGATGTAGATGAGCAGGGTATGCTTTCCGCATTTTTCAAAAAACGGCAGGCGGAGCCGGTAAAACCAACCCGGCATTTTCCCGCGGGAGACAATATCGCCCAGCCATACGCCGAAGAAGTACATAAAAATCCACGGCAGAATAGGAAAGTAGTCGGTCGAAGAGAAGTCCGCGCTGCGAAGGCCGAGCGCCCAAAGGTGTTCAAAGGGAAAAACGCGGTCTAGGAGGAAGTAGGCGGCAAAAAAGGGGGCGAGCCACAGCCAGCCGAAGCGCAGCGTTTTGTTGAGCAGAGGCCGCAGCGCTTCATAAATCAGAGCGGCGCAGCCGAGAAAATGCAGAATGCCAAAGCGGACGAAGGCCTGCGGGTCAAAAAGCCAGGTGGCGAGCGTGACAAGCGCGGCGCACAGCAGTATTTTGACGCCGCGGCGCAGGTTGTTATGGGAAAAAGTGCTGGAAGCGCCTGAAATGGCGATGAAGACCGAAGCGAAAAAGGGCTGTAAAACGTTGAGAAGCGGATTGTAGATCAGGCCGGCTGGAGCGATACGGTACATGACCAGGTTGTAGCCGAAATGGTAGGCCACCATCAGCAGGATGGACAGGCCGCGCAGGGCGTCCAGGGCGTAATAGCGGCTTTTTTCCGGAATGCCGCTCATACGTTGAAGCGGAAGAGGACGACGTCGCCGTCCTGCATGACGTACTCTTTTCCCTCCGAGCGGACGAGCCCCTTTTCGCGGGCAGCGGCAAAGCTGCCGCATTCGATGAGGGTGGCAAAGGGGACGACCTCGGCGCGAATGAAGCCGCGTTCAAAATCACTGTGGATTTTGCCGGCCGCCTGCGGCGCGCGCGTGCCGCGTTCGATGGTCCAGGCGCGGACTTCGGGCTCGCCCGCCGTCAGATAGGAAATGAGCCCCAGACGGTGATAGCACAGGGTGATCAGGCGGTCAAGGCCCGATTCGGCAAAGCCCAGGTCGGACAGAAACAGCTCTTTTTCCTCGCGCTCCATTTCCGAAATATCGGCTTCCAAACTGGCGCAGATGGGCAGAACGTCGCTCTGCTCTGCTTCGGCGATCTGGCACACGGCGCGGTAGCGGTCATTTTGCGAGTAATCGCCGCTGAGCGAGCCTTCATCCATGTTGGCGGCGTAGATGACCGGCTTGCCGGACAGCAGATCGGCGCTTTGCAGCCAGGCCGCTTCCTCGTCGCCGTCGGTCTCAAAGGTGCGGGCCGGTTCGCCACGCTGCAAATGTTCGAGCAGGCGGCGCAGAAAGGCGGCTTCCGCCGCGTGCTTTTTGTCGCCCTTGGCCAGCTTTTCCGCTTTGTCAATGCGCTTTTCCAAAACCTCGACATCGGATAGGATGAGCTCCAGATTGATGGTTTCGATATCGCGGCGGGGGTCGACCGAACCGTCGACATGGATGATATTGGGGTCGTCAAAGCAGCGGACGACGTGAACGATGACGTCGACCTGGCGAATGTGCGAAAGAAATTTATTGCCCAGCCCTTCGCCGCGCGAAGCGCCTTTGACAAGGCCGGCGATGTCGACAAACTCCAAAATGGCCGGGGTGATTTTCTTGGGGTGGTAAATGTCGGCCAGCGCATCCAGACGTTTGTCGGGCACGCTGACGACGCCGACATTGGGGTCGATGGTGCAGAACGGATAATTGGCAGACTGCGCCTTGAGATTGGTCAGAGCATTAAAAAGGGTACTTTTGCCCACATTGGGCAGCCCCACGATTCCAAGCTTCATGTTTCTTCCTCCGGTAACAGGCTTTTGCCATACAGGCTTATTTATTATACACTTAAGGCTTCAAAAGGACAAGAGACATCGGGAAAAAGGGCGCCACAGGGCGCCGATGTGAAAAATCTTTACATATTGTTAATCCAATTGCCGGCGGGTTACATTATAATTATCCAATAGAGAATTGCTCTTTAAAATGGATGCAAAGGGGTCTTTTATTATGCCCAAAACAATACTGGTCATTGAAGACGACGGAAACATCCGTGAACTTCTGCGGCTGTATCTTGAACAGGAAGGCTACGCAGTTGAAACAGCGCAGGATGGGCTGGAAGGCCTTCGCGCTTTCAAGCGTGTGCATCCGGATCTGGTTTTGCTGGATCTGATGATGCCGGTCATGGACGGCACGCAGGTGATGAAGGAGCTCCGCGCGCAGTCCAAGGTGCCCGTCATCATGCTGACGGCCAAAGGGGAGACCTTTGACAAGGTGGCCGGACTGGAGCTGGGGGCGGACGACTACGTCACAAAACCTTTTGAAATGCGCGAGCTGATCGCGCGCGTGCGCGCTGTGCTGCGCCGTTATGACAAGGACGACGCGCCGCGCAAGCTGGAGTTTGACAACCTGATCATCGATAAAGAGTCGTATAATATCATTGTCAAAGGCGAGAAGATGGAGATCCCGCCCAAGGAAATCGAGCTTTTGTATTTTCTGGCCAGCTCGCCCAACCGGGTCTTTACCCGCGCACAGCTGCTGGACGACGTGTGGGGCTTTGACTACTTTGGCGACACACGCACAGTTGACGTCCATGTCAAGCGCCTGCGCGAAAAATTGCAGGGCGTATCCGACCAGTGGGAGATTAAAACGGTCTGGGGCGTCGGATATAAATTTGAGGTGCGGGCCGAATAGCTCCGCAGGGGATGGGGCCTTTCCATGAACAGCCTGTTTTTAAAGTACTTTCTCATTTATTCCATGGTCATTGTGTTCAGCTTTGTCATTCTGGGCGGGGCTTATGTGGCCCAGGTCAACCGCTATGCCGTGGAAAATAAAGAAGAAACGCTGGAGCAGACGGCGTCGCGCGCGGCGCAGAGCACGGCAACCTTTATCGAAACGGCAGCACAGCTGGAGCAAAAGGCGCCGGGCAGCGCGGAACCGTATACACGTTCCTATCTTATCAACATGATGCAGCTGGCCGACATCAGCGGCGGCATGATTTTTGTCTGTGATCTGGATGGGCGTATCATGTATATCGCAAACAGCGAGGGCTGCTATGCACAGGACAGCGGTGTCCTGCCGCAGGCCGCAGTCAATGCTGTGCTGGAAGACGGGCGGTACGCAGAAATGGGGACCTTTTACGGATACCTGTCCGAAGCGCATTTCGTTGTCGGCACCCCCTTTGGCAAAACGTACCCGAGCGGTGAAACGGAGAATTACGGCGTTTTGTTTGTAACGGTTGCGGCCGACGGATCGATCCAGTTTTTCTTTGAAATGGCCAGCGCGTTTTCCTTTCTCGTCATTGTCGTTTTGCTGTTGACGCTGGCGGCGACCTATCTGGTGGTGCGCAGCACGGTCAAGCCGCTCAACCAGATGGCGGCGGCGGCGCGCAGTTATGCGCGCGGGGACTTTACGCCGCGCGTCCCGCTGCCCTACCCGCCGCGGCGCGACGAGCTTTATGATGTTATTTTGAGTTTTAACAACATGGCCGACTCGGTGGCGAACATCGAGTCCATGCGCCGCGGCCTGGTCGCCAATGTTTCGCACGACCTGCGCACCCCTATGACGACCATCGCCGGGTTTGTCGACGGCATTCTGGACGGCACCATCAAACCGGAAAAGCAGGAGTATTATCTGCGCATTATTTCGGAGGAAATCAAACGATTGTCCAGGCTGGCCAGCAGTATGCTCGAGGTATCCCGGCTGGAGTCGGGGGAGAAAGGGCTTAATAAAACAACCTTCGATATTTGCGAAATGGTGCGCCGCATTATTATCGGCTTTGAACAAAAGCTGACGGAGAAGAAGATTGAGGTTGTGCTGGACATTCCGGAGACGCTCAATGTCAACGCAGACCATGACGGACTCTTTCAGGCTGTTTATAATTTGACGGAGAATGCAGTCAAGTTCACGCCTGAAGGCGGGGAGATCGCCATTTACATGGCAGAAAAAAACAACCGCCTGCAATGCAACGTGCAGAATACCGGCAGTGAAATCGCGCCGGAGAATATCAAATATATTTTTGATCGCTTTTATAAAGAAGATAAATCGCGCGGCGTCAACAAAACCGGCTCCGGATTGGGGCTGTATATTGTCAAGACGGTGATCAACCGCCATGGCGGCGATATTTATGCAAAAAGCGGCGACGGCAAGACAGAATTTTGCTTCAGCATTCCAACCAATTGAGGGAGCCTTGTATGCATAACGGTCAGGACAAAACGGAATACACCCAGTTTTACAGCAGCTTTCCCTATAAAAGCTATGATCAGATTCTGGCGGAGAAGCGCCGCCGCAGCCGGTATCGCCGCGGCTGCTTTGTGCTGTGTCTGATCTTTGTGACAGGCCTGACTCTGCTGGCTTTTCTGATTCTGCTCAGCACTCGGGATATGGAAGATGGCGGGAGCGGCACGCAGGATGACGGCCCACAGAACGGCGTCTTTACGCCGTCGGCACAGTCGGGTGAACCGTCCGAATCGGCCGTCATCGTCCGGGATGTCCGCGACGTCGTGAAAAAATGCAGCGCGTCTGTTGTCGGCATTGTGACGGAGAGCTACCAGAACCTGTCGCAAAGCAGCGCCGGTTCCGGATTTATCATCAGCGCCGACGGTTATATCGTCACAAACAATCACGTTATTTCGGGTGTGGACAGCATTACCGTCATGTTGGAAAGCGGCGAAAACTGTGTAGCCTACCTGATCGGCGCAGACGCATATACCGACATCGCCGTGCTGAAAATCGAAGCCGAAGGGCTCCAGGCTGTCGAGCTGGGTGATTCGGATAAGGTAGAAGTGGGAGAAGCGGCCATCGCCATCGGAAATCCGACGGGGCAGTTGATGGGCAGCGTCACTGCGGGCGTTATTTCAGGCGTTGACCGCAATATCCTTGTCAACAACCATGTCATGACGCTGCTGCAAACCGACGCCGCCGTCAATCAGGGCAATTCCGGCGGCCCGCTGATCAACGAATACGGCCAGGTTGTCGGCGTCATCTCGGCCAAATTGTCTTCATCCACCTATGAAGGGCTGGGGTTTGCCATTCCCATCAACGCAGTGCGCCCCATTGTCGAAGAGCTGATAGCAAACGGTTATGTATCCGGCCGCCCTCTGGTCGGCATTTCGGGCAGGACAATCAGCGCGATGGCGGCCGCCTTTTACAGCCTGCCGCAGGGCGTGCTGGTCGACAGCGTCGAAGAATCCTCTGACGCTTATACAAAGGGCATTCAGACGGGGGATGTCATCGTCGGCGTCAACGGCGAACGCGTCAGCGGCATTTCGAGCGCGGTAGCGCAGCGAAACCAGTTTAAGGCGGGCGACGTTATCACGGTTTCGGTATACCGCAAAGGAACGGTATACGATGTGGAGATCACATTGATAGAACAGGCCAATCTGTCAGATGACTATAATTTCTGAAAAATAAAGAAAAAACACCCCAGAACATAGAATCTGGGGTGTTTTCTATAAAAGCTGCATAAATACGGTAAAATATAGTTGACTGCAAAAAAAAAGCATGATATAATACTTAACTGCATTGGTATGCAGAAAAGATAAAAAATCACTAATTACACTTTAGCAAAGATCGAGCGGGTTGGCAAGCACCAGAAAGGTGAAAATTACAACGCGACCGGGTGTATCTGAATGCGACAGAACGATGAAATGGAGTGAGGCAAAGGATGAAAGACATTCGCTGCGGTAAGAAAATCCGCAAAAGCTTCTCGAGAATTGATGAAATTTTGGAGATGCCGAACCTCATCGAGGTGCAGAAAAAGTCTTACCAGTGGTTTCTGGACGAAGGTCTTCGCAGTGTATTCCGCGATGTGGGGGCCATCACCGACTATACCGGCAATCTTGAACTGACCTTTCTCGATTATACCATAGACGACAACCCCAAATATTCGGTGACCGAATGCAAAGAGCGCGACGCCACCTACGCCGCGCCGCTCAAGGTGCGTATGCGCCTGCGTAATAAAGAGACCGAGGAGATCAAAGAGCAGGAAATCTTCATGGGCGATTTCCAGCTGATGACGGAGAGCGGAACATTTATCATCAACGGCGCCGAGCGCGTTATTGTTTCGCAGCTGGTTCGCTCGCCCGGTATGTATTACGGCATCGATGCCGACCGCCCGGAGAAGAATACCTTTACGGCCACCGTCATTCCGTATCGCGGAGCATGGCTGGAGTATGAAGCTGATATCAACGACATTCTGTATGTCCGCATTGATAAAAACCGCAAGCTGCCCGTCACTTCTCTGATCCGCGCCGTCGGCGTCGCAACCGATGCACAGATTAAAGAGCTGTTTGGGGAGGACGAGCGGATCGTCGCCACGCTGGACAAAGATACAGCGGCAAAAACGGTCGACGAGGCGCTGATCGAAATTTACAAGCGCCTGCGCCCCGGTGAGCCGCCCACGGTCGACAGCGCCCGCACCCTGCTTAACAATCTGTTTTTCGACCCCAAACGCTATGATTTGTCGGCGGTCGGCCGCTATAAGTTCAACAAAAAAATGGCCATTTCCAAGCGGTTGACAGGCAAGACGGTGGCCCGTCCGGTTGCCGATCCGCTGACCGGCGAGCTGCTGGCCGCGCCGGACGAGATCCTGTCGCGTCAAAAAGCGGCGGAAATTGAAAAGCGCGGCGTCAACGAGGTTTGGCTCAATTGCGAGGGCAAGGAAGTCAAGGTTTTCTCCAACGGCATGGTCTGGCTGCGTGACTTTGTGCCCGGCTTGGACGAAGAGGGCGAAAAAAAGCTCGGAATTCCCGAGCGCGTGCGCTTTTCGCTGCTGCGTGAGCTGATGGAGCAGTTTGAAGGCGAGGAGCTGTTGGACGCCATTCGCGAGCGCGCAGAAGATTTGGTGCCCAAGCATATCATTCCCGACGACATTCTGGCGTCCATCAATTATATGACGGGGCTTTATTATCACATCGGCACCATCGACGATATCGACCACCTGGGCAACCGCCGCCTGCGCAGCGTCGGCGAACTGCTGCAGAATCAGTTCCGCATCGGCTTTTCGCGTATGGAGCGCGTCATCCGTGAGCGCATGACCATTCAGGATCTCGATATTGTCACGCCGCAGTCTCTTATTAACATCCGCCCGGTGACGGCAGCCATCAAAGAATTTTTCGGTTCTTCGCCGCTGTCGCAGTTTATGGATCAGACCAACCCGCTGGCCGAGCTGACGCACAAGCGCCGTATGTCGGCCCTGGGCCCCGGCGGTCTGTCGCGCGACCGCGCCAATTTCGAGGTCCGCGACGTCCATTACAGCCATTACGGCCGCCTTTGCCCCATTGAAACCCCTGAAGGTCCGAACATCGGCCTGATTTCTTATCTGGCATCCTACGCCCGCATCAATGATTACGGTTTTATCGAAGCGCCGTACCGCGTTATCGATAAGGAAACGGGCAAAATCACCGATGAAGTAATTTATATGACGGCCGACGTCGAAGATGAGTTTATCATTGCGCAGGCCAACGAACCGCTGGATGAAGAGGGCCGCATCAAGGCCGAGCGCGTCACCTGCCGCCGCCTGGCAGACATTATTGAGGTCGACCGCGCCCAGGTTGATTTGATCGACGTCTCGCCCAAAATGATGGTTTCGGTGGCGACTGCCATGATCCCGTTTTTGGAAAATGACGACGCCAACCGCGCGCTGATGGGCTCCAACATGCAGCGCCAGGCCGTGCCGCTGCTCAAGACCGAAGCCCCCTTTGTTGCCACCGGCATTGAATACAAAGCGGCCGTCGACTCCGGTACGGTACCGCTGGCCATGGGCGACGGGACGGTCACCCGCGTCTGCGCCAATGAAATTACCATTCATTACGACACGCTGGGCGTCAAAACGCACAAGCTCATCAAGTTTCTGCGCTCCAACCAGGGCACCTGCGTCAACCAGCACCCGGTCGTTAATGTGGGCGATCGCGTCAAAAAGGGCGATGTGATCGCCGACGGCCCTTCGACGAGCGACGGCGAAATCGCATTGGGCAAAAACGCGCTCATCGGCTTTATGACGTGGGAAGGCTATAACTACGAAGACGCCGTTCTGCTCAACGAGCGGCTGGTAAAGGACGACGTTTATACCTCGATTCACATTGAAGAGTATGAAACCGAATCCCGCGACACCAAACTGGGGCCCGAGGAGATCACCCGCGACATTCCAAACGTGGGCGAAGAGGCGCTGCGCGACCTTGACGAGCGCGGCATCATCCGCATCGGGGCCGAGGTCCATTCGGGCGACATTCTGGTCGGCAAGGTGACGCCGAAGGGAGAAACCGAGCTGACGGCGGAAGAACGCCTGCTGCGCGCCATTTTCGGCGAAAAGGCGCGTGAAGTGCGCGATACCTCGCTGCGCGTGCCGCACGGCGAATCGGGCATTATTGTAGATGTCAAGGTATTTACCCGCCAGAACGGCGACGAGCTCAGCCCGGGCGTCAATATGGTGGTTCGCTGCTATATCGCCCAAAAACGCAAAATCAGCGTCGGCGATAAGATGGCTGGCCGGCACGGCAACAAGGGCGTCGTTTCACGCATTCTTCCGCAGGAAGACATGCCCTTCCTGCCCGACGGCACCCCGCTTGATATTGTTCTGAACCCCTTGGGCGTGCCGTCCCGTATGAACATTGGGCAGGTGCTGGAAGTCCACCTGGGCTATGCGGCCAAGGCGCTGGGCATTCACGTCGCCACGCCGGTGTTCGACGGCGCCAAGGAAGAGGATATCCGCGGTCTGCTGCGTGAGGCAGGGCTGCGCGAAGACGGCAAAACCATTCTGTATGACGGCCGCACCGGCCAGCCCTTTGACAACCCGGTCACCGTCGGATATATGTATTACCTGAAACTGCACCATCTGGTTGACGATAAAATCCACGCCCGCTCGACCGGCCCGTATTCGTTGGTCACACAGCAGCCGCTGGGCGGTAAAGCGCAGTTCGGCGGCCAGCGTTTCGGCGAGATGGAAGTGTGGGCGCTGGAAGCTTATGGCGCAGCCTATACGTTGCAGGAAATCCTGACCGTCAAGTCGGACGATATTGTCGGCCGTGTCAAGACCTATGAATCGATTGTCAAGGGCCATAACGTGCCCAAGCCGGGCGTGCCGGAATCCTTTAAGGTCCTGGTTAAAGAATTGCAGTCGCTGGGCCTTGACATCCGCGTTCTTGCAAAGGATATGACGGAAATCGAGCTGGTCGAAAACGATGACGACGACAGCTATGAACGCCTGGTGCGCGGCGACAGCTACGCCAGCGATCAGGAGCTGGCTGAAGCCGGCTACGGACTGGAGAACAGCGAGGGCGAGCCTTTGTCGGCTACCGAGACTGAGGAAGAGACTGAGGATTTGTTTGAAGAAGAGTTGATTGCCGTGCTTGAAGGGGATACCCCCGATGACGACCTGGGGCTGTAATAGAAAGGAGAAGAAAAGATGGCTGAAATGACATTTGAAGCGATTAAGATAGGGCTGGCTTCTCCGGAGATGATGCGGGAATGGTCGTATGGCGAAGTGAAAAAGCCGGAAACCATCAACTATCGCACGCTCAAGCCTGAACGCGACGGCTTGTTTTGCGAGCGGATCTTTGGTCCGACCAAGGACTGGGAGTGCCACTGCGGCAAATATAAAAAAGTTCGCTTTAAGGGCAAAATCTGCGAGCGCTGCGGCG
>CANEGK010000023.1 GCA_947427035.1 uncultured Clostridium sp. | reverse complement strand
AGCCGGGCGCGAAAAGGAAGGATGTACTTTAAATATGAAAATACTCATCGCGCCCTTCGCCCGTTTAACCGCAGGCGCTTAAACGGGAACCCGAATAAAAAACTCGCTCGGGCGGTAAAACCGCCCTGCGCGGACGCCGCATCGGCGGCGGGGGCCTGCCGGCCCCAACGAGCCGGGCGCGAAAAGGAAGGATGTACTTTAAATATGAAAATACTCATCGCGCCCGACTCGTTTAAGGGCAGCGCTTCGTCGCGTGAATTGTGCAGCGTTATCGAAACCGCCCTGCGCAAACGCGTGCCGGACGCCGAAATCATCCGGCTGCCTATGGCGGACGGCGGCGAGGGGACGGTCGAAGCGCTGGTGCTGGCCAGCAAAGGCCGGTTTTGCACGGCGACGGTCGAAGGACCGCTTTTCGAGCCGGAACAGGCCGTGTTCGGCGTGCTGGGCGACGAGAAAACCGCCGTTTTGGAAATGGCGGCGGCGTCCGGCCTTCCCATGATTCCGCGCGAAAAGCGCAATCCGTTCCACACAACCAGTCGGGGAACCGGCCAGCTCATTCGCGCCGCGCTGGATGAAGGATGTACTCACCTCATTATGGGGATCGGCGGCAGCGCCACCAATGACGGCGGAGCCGGGATGTTGCAGGCCCTTGGTTTTTCGCTGCTGGACAGCACAGGGCAGCCCATCGGGCCGGGGGCAGACGGACTTTCACAGCTGGCGCGCCTTGAAACGGCAGGGGCCGATCCGCGGCTTGGGGATTGCCGCTTTACCGTTGCCTGCGATGTGGACAGCCCGCTGTGCGGAAGCAAAGGGGCTTCCGCCGTCTTTGGCCCGCAAAAGGGGGCGCGGCCCGAGGATGTGCCGGTGCTCGACGGAATTCTGCATCGGTTTGGCGCGCTTCTTGAACAGACAGTGGGCAAAAGAGTGGCCGAAGCGCCGGGCGCGGGCGCGGCCGGCGGCATGGGCGCCGCTCTGATGGCTCTGCTGGGCGCCGAGCTGCGCCCCGGTTTTTCCATTGTCAACGAAATAACCGGGTATGAAAAGCTGCTGAAAACTGCGCGGCCCGACCTGGTCATCACCGGCGAAGGACAGATGAACGCACAGTCGCTGATGGGCAAGCTGCCCGTCGAGGTGGCCCGGCTGGCGCACAGAAACGGCGTGCGCTGCGTCGCCATTGTCGGCAGCCGGGGCGAAGGCGCTGAGCGCGCCGCGCAATGCGGCTTTTCCGCCGTATATGAACTCATGGAAAAAGGCGTCACGTTGGAGTATTCTATGACCCACACCGCCGAGCTGGTGGAAAAGGCCGTCAGCCGTATAGCGTTGTAAGGGAGAAACGAAATCATGATGAAAGACCCCGCCAAGACCATCGGCAATATGATCGACAAAAGCAGCGTGGCGACGCTGTGCTATATAGACGACGACGGTTTTCCGACCGGACGGGCCATGCTGGCCCCGCGCGAGCGCGAAGGGATTCAGGCGCTGTGGTTCACCACCAACACATCCTCTGACAAGGTGCGGTGCTTTCGCAAAAACCCCAGGGCCAGCGTCTACTTTGTCGACCGCCGCTTTTTCCGCGGTGTCAGCCTGTCCGGAATCGTCGAGGTACTGGAAACGCCCGAGATCAAAGCCCGTATCTGGCGCGAGGGCGACCAGCGCTATTACCCTGGCGGCGTCGCCGACCCGGATTACTGCGTGCTCCGCTTTACCGCCTGCAAGGGGCGGTATTACAGCAATTACCGCTCAGAAGATTTTGACGTATAGGCCAAAACTGCCGATCCTAGAAGGCCCCCTGATCCCGGAGGGCAATGGCGTGGTGCTTCAGGCGCTGCGCCGTCGCTTTTTCTCTGCCCTGCCCATAACGCCCGCCCTGCCCCTGATAGGCGCCCAGGGCGCCCTTTTTTGGAAAGAATAAATTTCAAAACGCAGTCCATTTGTCATGACATCGGCAAATGGGCTGCGTTTCACGTTTTTTATGATATTGCGTTTTCGGCTTGAAAGCACAGGGACGCGGCGCGCTACTCCCGCACGCAGCGTATTGTAACGCGGTACTGTCCGCCCAACGTGCAGGTAAACAGGCTCAAATCCCAATCCCCTTCCAGCATGGCCTTTGCCGGCTGGGCGGCAAGCTGCTCCTGTTCTGCTACGGTATAAACGAAGACATTGCCGTCCATGTCTGTAAAACGCACCTCATCCCCCTCGATAAGCTCCTTCAGGCGGCCAAAGTGCCGGGAGTAGTTGTGCGCCGCCACCACCATATTGTCCTGGTACGGGGAGCCCGCATAACGGCAGGGGGACAGCTTCAGATTGGGGTAGCTCCAGTTTTCCAGCACGGGCAGGCTCAGCTCCAGCGCCGGAATTTCCAGGTATCCAACATAACGCTTTCCGTCTATCTCCAGCGCGGGCAGTTCCATATCCGGGTCCAGAATATAGTCGGGAATCCGCACCTCGCCGGCAGGGGCCGCTGAGCCCTCCGGCGTTACGGCAGATACCGGCACAATCACTTCGTTCAGCGCATCCATCACGCTGTCCGCGGCGACGGCGGCCCGGTTTTCGTCCCACAGGTTGTAACCCGTCAAGCCCAGCGCGCCCAATAACAGTACGGCTCCCGCCGCAAGGAACAGCGAGCCGTTCCTTTTACTTTTCATCGGATGCGCTCCAGTCTCTGCGCCGTTTCCAGCCCAGCGCCCCCAGCGCAAGCCCGCCCATGGCCATAGGCAGCACCGGCCACCAGAGCTGCCCTGTCTTCGGCAGGCCGGGCCCGTCGGTCAGGGGGACGTCCGGATCATTAATGTCAATATCCGGCTCCCCGGGGTTTTCCGGATCAAGGGGATTATCTGTCAGGGGCGGACCGTCGGGATCAATGGGGATGTCGATCAGCGGCGGATCCTCGGGATCAATTTCCTCCTGCCAGGTGTTGGTGATGTGAAAGGTGATCCCCTCCTGCTCCACCAACACCGAATACTGCCCGTTTTCCCGCTCAACCACCGTCCACTCATACTGCGGATCCAGGTCGGTCCAATCATAGCGCCAGCTGCCCCCGGCGGTGAGGGTCACAGTGTCATAAATCTGACCGTCCCGCAGCAAATCGACTACGATCTCATTGGGGCGCTCTTCCTCAAACCCGTCGTCCTTCCAGCTTTTGAGCACATGTCGCTGGAGCGTCTCCGGCTGATCCGGCTCACCCGGGGTATAGGTGGTAAATTTGCTGTGGGTTTCCACAGCAGTTTCCCAGGTCCGCAGATCCTGGCTGTAGGGCACCATAATCAGGAAGGGTGTGGGGGTGTAGCGGGTCCCGCCCCGATACTGGCTTTCGCCGGCCACCAGGTAAAGTCCCTGCTCTTCCGCCGGAATGTCAAACCGGACCTTGCCGTCCTCCCCGGTGGACGCGGTGGCGGCAGGGGCCACATTGTCCCGCTGGAGATAGCCGAGCAGCGTGCTGGCTTTGGCCAGCCATGTGCCCTCGCCGTTCAGGACGTTATAGCTGACAATCTCCTTAAAGGGCAGGCAGCCCTGGTCGGTCATCGTTCCTACCCACCAGATACGGAAGGTATTGTTTGCCATAGGTTCGCTGTCCGGGGCGTATTGCACGGTGAGGGAGCAGTCCTCGGTTTTCACCTCGCCGTAGAGCCCGCTCGCGGCAGAGGCGGTGGGCATACCCTGCGCGCACAGCGTCAGCGTCAGCAGCGCGGCCATGACGGCCCGCAGTGCCTTCGTAATTTTCATTGTTTATCCCGCCTTTCCGTTTCAGGTTTTGGGGTGGTTTTTTTCTTTCCTGCCGCAGGCTTCCCCCCGGTGAATACCCATAGCATCAAAATCAGCAGCAGCGGCGGCGCTGCCGACGACGCGACCAGCAGTGAGTCCACCTTGAGCGCGTCCGCCGTTACCCGGATGGTCGAAGCTTCCGCAGCGTTGGCCACCCGATGCCCCCGCACCAGCAGCCGGTGGGTGTTGATCCCGTAGGGCGTACATGTCACCAACGTGCAGTAGTCCTGCCCCTCTTCAATATAGAGGTCCTGCAATTCATCGGGCTGAACGGTGCGGATCTGATCCACTTCGTAAGTCAGCATCTCGTCCAGCACCCGTATGACAAAGGTGTCCCCCGGCTCCAAAAGATCCAGGTTGCTGAACAGCTTCGCGCTCGGCAGGCCCCGGTGTCCTGAAAGCACACAGTGGGTGGACTCCCCGCCCACCGGCAGGGAGCTGCCCTCGATGTGCCCGATGGCGATTTGCAGCACCGACTCTTCCGTCGTGTGGTAGATGGGCAGCTCGCAGTTGATCTTCGGGATGCCGATATAGCCCATGATGCCGTTGCCCGAGTAATTTAAGACACTGTTGTACTTTTCCCGTTCCGCCTCGCTGAGAAAAAACGGGTTTCTCCGGCCGACCAGTTCCCGGTTATACTCGGCTGCTTCCCGCCACAGCCGCTCATACGTCTCGGCGTCGATATGCGCTACCTCTTCCGCATAGTGGGCGATGGCGCGGGACTGGTGGAAGGAATTGTAGTAATCGCTGGCCGCCGGATAAAGCATGATCGCCAGACCCGCCAGCAGTACAATAGTCAGCAGGACGGTGGTGAATTTTCTTTTCATCAGGTCTTACCTTCTAAAAGAGCCGGGGACGGCGCGGGCCGCCCCCGGCTTTGGGGTTTTGTGGATTACTGTTCGACTTTCACACGCTTGCGGGTCACCAGCAGGATGGCCGCGCCAACAACCAGCGCGCCGCCCACAATGTAGAAGATGGTGGTGCCGATGCCGCCGGTCGAAGGCAGCTCAGCGCCGGTAAGGTTCAGAATGCCAATACCATCCCATACCTTGGTTTCTGTATTAAAGGAAGTCTCAATGTCAGCACCGTTAAAGGCCACCTCAACGGGGTCTTTCAGAAGGTTATATCCTTCAGGAGCAGTAATTTCCTTCAGATAGTAGGTCTTGTTGCCCAGGCCGTCAATCGTAATTTTGCCGTCGGCAGGAGTGGTCACCGTGTACACAATGTCACCGGCAGCGTCTTCCTCGGTTGCAACGCGATAGCTGTTCTCGCCTGTCGAAACGAGGCCCAGACGATTGTCATCCGTGCAGGAGTTTTCTGTGTGCAGAGAGAACACAGCGCCCTCGAGGCCCTTATTCTCGGAGTCATGCTTGACAAAATTGAATTTAAAGACTTCGCTCTCAACTTCGGCAGGCTTCGTTTCTTCGGTATGCTCCGGATCGCCGAACTTCAAAACAGCACTGTTTTTGACCGTGTCTACAGTAACGGCGTCGGCAGTAATTTTGGCGGAATAGGCAACAACAATGTCCTGACCCTCCGCAGGAACCTTATCCAGATAGGTTTTGGCAAAGCTCAGGGTAAAGCCGTGCTCGTCTTTAGGGGTCACCGTATAATCGGTATCCTCAATCAAAGCGGTCTCCCCGACCTTTACAACGATGCTGTCCTGGTTGAACTTCAGGCCGGCGCCCATGGTATCGGTCAAAACATAGTTTTCTGCGCCGTGCTTGGCATGAACCGTAACCTGATACTCGATATCCTCGCCAACGCGCTGGGTGTTCTCCGTATTATTCGTGGTTTTCTTTTCGATAGTGGGTTTCTCGTTCTTGTCTTGGATAGTGACCGTCTCACCGCTGACTCTCAGTTCGCACAGAGTGCCCACAGTAGAATCAATCAGATAATAGCCCAGCTCCAGGCCGGTAAATTTAATTTCTCCGTCGGCTTCCGCAGTCTCGGTTTTGACAGGAGCAATGTTATTGCTTTCGGCATACGCCAGAGCATCTTTAGCAAACTGCTCTAACTCGCCGTCCTTCTCTCTGTTCCAGGACACAAAGCCATCCTGCAACTCCTCTACAAAACCATAGCCCTTCTGGCCTTCGGCAAAGAAGCCGGTCCAGGCAGAATTGATTTTATAAGACTGCCCTGCTTCATTAATGCTTTCCACGTCCAAAATCTTATAGGCGCGATATACCTGATCTTTCACTGCATTTTCAATCGTGATATTGCCGCCCTCAGTCCCTCCCGGGGCCGCCATCACGGGAACCATCAGGGCGATGGTCATAACCAGAACCAGGGCTACGCTGGCAAACTTTTTCATGTTTTTCATCGTATGATCTCCTTTTCAATCAAAATTTGTTGGGTTCTGCTGAATGGTTGAGGACCACCCGCGGGGAAATCTCATATCAAGCCGCTCCCCCCTCTCCTGATTTGCGGCCGCGCCGCTGGGTTTGATATATCAGGCAGGCGGCCGCCAAGATGAGCGCCATACCCGCTGCATATATGGTTGCCGTACCGGCGCCGCCGGTACTGGGAAGCTGATACCCGAGGGGCTGGACCCGTATGTTGAGCTCTGTGGGGCCCTTCACATCGCGGCCCTTCTCGGTTTTATTTCCCTGAAGAATGTGTTCATCCGAGAAGACGAACTCGTTATACACCGTGTACTCGGTTTTGTCAGGCGCCTTTGTCACGCCGTCTTCCGCCGGCGCTTTCATCTTGATGAACACGGACAGCGAATCTCCCCTGACAGATTCAAATGTCTGATCTTCAAACAAGAACGCAACGGATTTCACACCGGCCCAACCTTCATACGTGTCCGGGTTAACTTCCGTCCAGCCGTGCTGCCCATCGGTCAGCCACGCCGCCTCGGCGGCTTTGCCGTAGGCATTGATGTCAAAGTCTTCCGTGTTGACATATACCTTCGCCGAATGGCCGTTCAAATCGACGCCGGTAATCGCGCCTTTCCAGTCGGACGCAATCCCGCTGCGGATATTGCCTTCGACGTTGCACCACAGCGCGACTTTCGTGGCCACGCCCTGTGTGACCGAATAGTCCAGCCTGTAGCGATATTCGCCCTCGGGCTTTACCCAGAGCTTGTCGTTTTCCTGGGTCACGTCGTCGCCTGCAACCTCTATCGCGCCGTCGCTGCCGTTGGAAGCGGAGCTGTTGTTAAAGTCATACGGAATGTACAGCAGCGTATCCGCGTCAAACAGTTCCCTGGCGGCCTCGCTGAGCGTGCCCGCGTGCGCGTCCTGCTTCGCGAAGTCGCTCATCGAAACCGGATTGCCGTTTTCGTCCAGGTACTGGCACCAGAACTCTGTCTGGTAATTTTTTGCGGCCAACGAGCCGGTTCCCTTTACCGGTACGACGCTGAACGACAGGCCCCGACCCCAGAAGTACGTGGGTTTTCCACCCCAGTCCCAGATGTCGAATCGAGCATTTGAAGAACTGTCTTGTATCGTGCGTTCAAAAATGACCAGCTGCCGGTTGCCTTCAACCGGACGCGTTTCCACATGCACGGCGTCTCCGTCGCTTTCCCAATACATTTCAGAAACGTAACCGCTATTATCATGCCTGTCACGATTCAGACCGGGCACGCTCACAGCGGATACGGGCACGTCGACCTGGCCGTTGTCAACGACCTTGGGGCTGCCGGGGGTATTGTCCCATTTATAGAAGGTCGAATTGGCGCTCAAATAACTTCCCGTTTCGCCCGCAGAGCTGTAATGCTCCGCCGCCGGGTTTGTGTTCAGCTGCAATCCCGCCGGCAAAAGCACATAGTACCTCTGCTTCATGGAATGATAGGGCGAGCCGTCCGGCGCCTTCTTCTGATGCTCCTGCAAATCGCTCAAGGAAATCGAACCGTCCGTAATGATACCGGAAATGGTATAGACGATTTCGCTGGCGTTGACTACATCCTGCTTCCGGCTGTACGATTCCGCCGGATTAAGATCAGCGGGGTTATCCCTGACGCCAACGACATTTCCTTCGCTGTCATACAGAACCTGGCCCACGACCATGCCCGCAGAGTCCACACTGCTCCCCAGCTCGGCTCTGGCGAAGTTTCGAAGCGAGTACTTTTGGTCGTATATGCCCAAACCCTCATACCCTTTACACGGGTAGTCCGCATCGTATTGGCGGGCCCACGAGATTGTGCCGTCATAGTTGGCCCAGGGAGGATTCGAGTCGTCGACCGGATATTTAGAGAAGCCCAAATCGGCCGCGCCGCTGCTCGTGTAGGCGACATAATTGAACCAGTTGGTCAGGTTCAGGGTTTCCGACTGGAGATCCTTCAGCTTGCTGGGCCCATCGGGCTGCAGCTCCATCTGGTACCCGACGCGCAGCACGGTGGTCAGCCGGCTGTTATAGACCACTTTCAGCCGTACATAATTACCGTCAATCGACGTATAGGGAACCTTAAACGCCCGATCCTGATCGATTGCCCAGACGTCTGCCGCCGGAACTTCGCCCAGCTTGACCCAGTTGCCCGGGTTGTTCCCTTCCAGTTCTGTCGAACCGTAGATCTCGATCTTTTCATCTGCCGCCCAGCCGGGCGCATTAAACTTGGCTTCGGTCCAGCCCACGTTCGGCGTGCCGTGCGTATTCTGGGACCAGTTGCCCGCCGCGTCGATGAGGCTGAGCCTGTATGCGGACAGCCGGTAATCGCCGGCCTTCAGCTGCTGTATGCCGCCGTTGGTCAGGTACGACAGGTCGATGATTGCCTCCAGCCTGTACTTGTCGAGATTCTCTTCGGGTACATTGCGTTGGAAATTCTCCCTGTTTTCATTCAGGCAGAAGAAGTCGGCGCTGAAATCTGCCGTGGCGGTAGACCCTTTCCGCAGCGAGGTCAAGCCGGCTCTGCTCTCCACCCAATCCGAAACGTACGAGCCCCAGTAAATCCTGTCAGGCGGCTCCTTCTGCCCTTTATACAGACAGGTATCTGCGGCGGCAGACTTCACAGCCTGTGAATCAACGCCCGTGTGGGTCAGCGACAAGCTCGCATTCAGCTTTATGTTTTTGTCCTCACCGACCACTATATCGGCCTTCGGATATTTCACCAGGAAATACAGCGTATACGTCTTGTTGTCCGTAGCGTCCGAAAGGTTGCCGGATACGACGGCATAGCGGCGGCCGCTGTCTTCCTGAAGCATAAGGCTTTCATTGTCTATCGTGAAGCCGTAGCCGCCTTCCCCGACCTGGAACTCATTCACCTTCACGCAAAGGGCGTCCGGCCTGCTGCGGGAATCCATCATATAGACGGCGCCAACCGGTACGCCGCCCTGATCTGCGGCAAAAGACACGTTTATGTCATATGGCTGCTGGCCCTTCGGGCTGACCAGGAATGCGGCGATGTCATACACATAGTTTTCGCCGTCAAATTCCCCTTCTTTCAGCCCGAAATACGTCTCATACACGGGGTTCCATTTCTGTATATAGGCGCTTTGCTTATCCGCACCGCCAAAGCCGTCAAACGCATAATCACTGTTGCCGTAGCCGTTCTGATATTCTGCAATTTCCACGTCGTGTCCGGTGTGGATTCGGCCTTTTAATTCGTAGCTTACCGGCTGGCCGCCGCGCTTTGCAACGGTGCACGGCATCGTGAACTCCGCATCGCTGGGCACATTCCAGCAGTCAAATACATAATAGACATCCAGGGATTCATGTCCCGCTGTGACCTCGGTCTTCAGAGTGACCGTGTTGGCCTCTTCGTTAACATCCTTGCTCCATCCGTTGTTGTCAATTCCGCCGACGTCACACGTGGGCTGGTACTGTTTCCCGTCTACCGTTCGTCCTACGCCCTTCAGAACGTAGGGGAGCGTAATGGTCATAGAGTCTGAACCGGAAGCATTGATTCTGACGGGGATTTTCAGATAACGGTATGCGGTGCCGGAAACATCCCACGTCCAGACATCGCCGTCATTTGTGGGTTCCACAAGGGCTGTATTGCCCCACTGAACAAGGCCGGTTTCTTCCGCCTGCGGCTCGTTTACAGTGACTGCGTATGTGGAGAAACCGTCCGCCGCAAAGTCAACAGTCAGCGTTCCGTTCTCGTATTGAATGTCGGCCTCGACCTTCTCGATGCCGTCTCCGGTGTGGTGCCAGAGGGCCAGCTCCGCCTTTTCGGGCAGCTCCAGCGGCATGGTCAGCCGCACATACACGGGGCCGTTCCCGGTATTCGGTTCCAGCGTCTCCTGATTCTCGTTTATGAAGCTCAAATCCAGGGCGGCCATGCTGTCGTATTTTACCCGCGCCTGGGCCAGGGCCTCAACGGCGGCGGCGTACGCGTCATCGCCGTCGGCAAGGGGGTACGGCACAAACATGACGTCCTCTTCAAAAGCATCCGCAGGGGCGTATACCAGGGCGTCGGGCCCTGCCGCGCCGGTTTCCCCCGCGCTGAACATCGCGCCGGAAAATGAGAAAACATCGACCTCCACATAGCCTTCGGGCCTTGCCTCGGGGAAGATGGCCCCGTCGAGCCTGTCGGTCCCCTCCGGCCGCTGTGCGGGGAGACAGCTGTCGTCGTGAACATGCTCGGGGATGGTGCATTTCAGCTCGCCGCTTTCAAAGTAGCAATCCTCTCCGTGCGTGTGCTCGGTGCGGAATCCGCAGATATACTCGGGCCCGCTGTTTCCGGCTCTGTAATAACATTGGTCGGTGTGGGTATGCTCTTCCATGCCGCAGATAAGAACCTTTTCCGGCTCCTGTTCTTCCGTCTCTTCCAGGCCGCAGATGAGAACCCTTTCCGGCTCCTGCTCTTCCGTCTCTTCCATGCCGCAGATGAGGACCTTTTCCTGCTCCTGTCCGTCTGTCTCTTCCAGGCCACAGACGAGCTCTTTGTTATGCTCGTAGCAGGACTCGCCGTGCGTATGCTCTTCCAGACCGCAGATCTGGTTGTTTTCCTCGTCCCAGCACTCGTCGGAATGGACGTGCTCCGCCGTCTCGCAGGAGAGCTCGCCGCGGACTTCTTTATAACATGCATCAGTATGCTTATGGCCGCTCCCATCCGCGGGAACGAGGGCATAGCACGCGTCGGTGTGCCTGTGGCCGGTCTCTTCCGCAGGGACCAGGGCGTAACATGCGTCGGTGTGCTTATGACCGGCCCCCTCCGCGGGGACAACGGCATAGCACGCGTCGGTGTGGGTATGCTCTTCCATCCCGCAGGTAGTTTCCCATTCCTGCGTAAGCACAGGAGCGACAAGCATGTAAGTAATCAGGAAGATCGCCACGCAGCTGAGAGCCAGGGCTATCTTGGCCAGCGTTCCCTTTAGCCGGCGCCGCTGCAGCAGATCCATGATTCTTGCGGTCAGGCTCCTATTCACGCTTCTCACTCTCCTTATCGTTTGAATTTTGATCTTCTTGAAATGGCCTAATACTCTTTACAGGCTTATCATACATGCGCGAGGTTACAGTTAGGTGACGTTTCCAATTTCCCCGCGATTTTTTTGCTAGCGGATGAGCTGGATGGCGTTCAGCGGCCAGATCCTAAGCAGCAGCCGCCCCACGACCGCGTCGGCAGAGACGCACCCCACCGCGGTGCTTCGGGAATCCGCCGAGGCGGCACGGTGGTCGCCCATGACAAAGTACTGGCTGTCCGGGACCTGATAGGGCAGCTCGATATCGCACTGCCCAAAGGCCTTTTCTGTCAGGTATGGCTCATCCAGCGCCTCGCCGTTGATAAACACGTTCCCGTCCTCGTCTATGTCCACCCATTCCCCCGGCCCGGCGATGACGCGGCTTACCAGGATTTTATTGTTGTAGTAGAAGGCCACTACATCTCCCTGTCGGAGCTTTTTGCTCTTGACCGCCGCCACAAGCTGCCCCTCTTTTAAAACGGGATCCATAGAGGAGCCATAAATTTGCAGCACCGGGATCCACAGAGTTGCCACCAGGATGGCCGCCGCCGCTGCCGCCAAAAGGGTATAGATGGTGGTGCGCAGGGCATATTGATAGCGAACCTTGTACCGTTCCTGCCTGAGCTGATCCTCCAGCTGTTCCATACTGGGGAGCCGCTCATGGCCGGCGTCTGATTTTTTCTTCATGGGGACCTCGCTCCTCTTCGGGGTATTGGGGTTCAGAAGAATTTACGTTTCAAAATTTTAAATTTTTTATAATTTTTTAATGGATGGCCTCAATGGCGTTCAGCGGCCAGATTCTAAAGAGGAGCCGCCCCACGACCGCGTCGGCAGAGACGCATCCCACTGCGGTGCTTCGGGAATCCGCCGAGGTGGCGCGGTGGTCGCCCATGACAAAATACTGGCTGTCCGGAACCTGATAGGGCAGCTCGATATCGCACTGCCCAAAGGCCTTTTCCGTCAGGTACGGTTCATCCAGCGCCTCGCCGTTGATAAACACGTTCCCGTCCTCGTCTATGTCCACCCATTCCCCCGGCCCGGCGATGACGCGCTTTACCAGGATTTTATTGTTATAATAAAAAGCCACTACATCTCCCCGCTGGAGCTTTTTGCTCTTGACCGCCACCACGAGCTGTCCCTCTTCCAAAAGGGGATTCATGGACGAACCGTAGATTTGCAGCACCGGGATCCACAGAGTTGCCACCAGGATGGCTACCGCCGCTGCCGCCAAAAGGGTATAGATGGTGGTGCGCAGGGCGTATTGATATCGAACCTTGTACCGCTCCTGCCTGAGCTGGCCTTCCAGCTGTTCCACACTGGGGAGCCGGCTAAGGTCGGCGTCTGATTTTTTCTTCATGGGGACCTCGCTCCTCTTCGGGGTATTGGGATTCAGCGGGGCTCCTCCTCCGCTTCTTCCCGGATCTTTTCCGGGCTCTCCCCGGCCTGGGCTTTCACGCTCAGAACATATTGGTCAGCGGCGGCCTGAGCCGCCTCAAAAACCCTGTTGAGCTGGAGCGCGGCCTCAGCGATGGAGCCCGCCTGTTTTAACGCCAGTTCCTTGGCCTCCAGCTTGCTGCGGGTTTCCTCCAGTTTCGCCCGGAGACGTTCGTTTTCCCGGCTCTGCGCAATGAGCAGCTCTAAAAGATCCACCCTCTTGAGGCGTTTTAATTCCTTGTCGGTCATGTATCTTCACCCTTCCCGGCGGAAAGTGCGTTATGGAGCAGATTAAGCAGCTCCAGCACGCTGCGAAAGTACGCTTCCATCCCCTGATCCGCCCAGAACAGGCTCCCCTGCCAGGTGGCATTCTGCCGGAACATGACGCTGAGCTGAAAACAGGCGATAACCGTCGCCTTTCCTGCGGCGGCGGTTCTGTTCCCCGCCCCGGCGGGCTGAACCGCGGGCCGGAAAACGCGCGCTTCCTCGTTGCGCTGGGGAAGCTTGGTCTGATCCATCAAGCTTTCCAGTTGGCACAAAAGATCAATGGTACTTCGGAAAACCTGCTCGCCATCCAGGAGGGGGCCGCTGAGAATCCCCTTCAGGCAGCGTTCGTGATAAGAAGTAACCCGGAGTGTCACGACATTATGTCCGCGTGAAATAAAGCCTGTTTGCGTTGCCATCAGGGACATCCTTTCTTTATTTTTTGCCGGGGGCTTCCCCGCGTCCTGTGGCTTTATCCTACCACGGCCAGGTTGCAGTTTGGTCACAGTTTATTTTTCAGGCGTCCCGCCCGTGATTCCCATATATTTCCTGTCGATTCCGTATGCGCCTTGATTTGATCGGACTTTGGCGGCAGCACAGGGAGAATGCTGTATTTTATCCGGGTGGTCATACCGCTCAGGGTGCGCTGATAGGCTGCGATGACCCGCTCCAGCACCATAGCGGCGTTTTCGTAGCTGGATGAAGGGAGCATGATAAGGTATTGATCCCGGCTGAAGCGGGTAAACACATCCCCGATGCGCAGAGTACAGGAGATAGCGTCATGCAGGGAATCCATCGTCTCCGTACAGCGCTTGACGGTGAGCGCCTCGCCATTGGCGCCGCAGAGCACCACCATCGCAAGATGGGTGGCCTGCCCGGTCCGCATTATGGAGCGGGCGATGAGGCGGTAGACGTTCTGAAACACCGAGTATTCGCAAAAATAGGCCCCCGCTGCCGGCGCGTCTTCCAAAAGCCGGGAGCGGATGACCTGCAGATCCAGCTCCCGCGGCTCGTCGGAACGGGTGAGCTTGCGGTAAAAATCGGACAGCTCCTGGGAAAGCGTGACCCCCAGCTGATCCATAAAAAGGCTGCGCACTTCCTCGTAGTGCTTGATAGCCGATTGGGTAAGCCCGGCAGCATGAAGGAGCTTCATCATCAGCAGCTGCGTCTCTTCATCATACGGATCGGCCGTGGTAGCGCTTCGGCACAGGGCGATCCCCTCCTCCAGCCGGCCCTCCTGATAGAGCGCGCCGGCAGCGTCCCGGGCCAGCTTGATGTACTTGCTGTGGTAATATGTCCGCATAGACAGCGCCCACAAATTCCCCGAATCGCCGGCCAAAAAATCCCCCTTAAAAAGCGCCAGGGCCTCCAGGGCGCAATCCAGCGTTTTATAAGGCTGGGGGGATGCGTAAAACTGGTCGTAAAGGCGATCGAACACCTCGACGTCCAGCGTGATGTGCGCCTGGGGCGCCCAGGAATAGAACCCCCTGCGGTAGATGAGAATGTCTTTTGCATTCTCTATCCCGATGTCCTCCAAAAGACGCCGGGTGCGGTAGAGGGTGGTTTTGAGCGTCTTGGCAGGATCTCCCGTATCTGTTTCGTCATCCCAAATGGCTTCTATCAGTTCCTTTTGACTCACCGCTCGATCGTGAAACACGCAGAGATACTGGAGAAAACTGTGCTGCCGCAGACGAGTGGATGAAGATCGGATGTCGTTATTGGCCCCGTCCAACAGCTGAACGGAAAATTTTCCCAAAAGAGATACATAGATGTTATAGACCTGTTCATCGGGCATCGCGGCGCCGTCCCTCCTTTTACAATGACCCTGGCACAAAGCCGCTCAATTCCTCTGGATTTGTCAATTCGTTGTTTTCATTGCTTTCCGGCGCATGTTCCGCGGCTGACGCCGCGTCAAATTCACCATCTTCTACCGGCTCCAAAGCCTTTTGCTGCCCAAGCAGCCGATCGGGCAGATCCCGCCGCCGATCCCTGACGATTGGCGTGCAAAGCTCTTCCGCTCCCTGTAGATCGCTTTGCAGCATTTTCCGGAAATATATGTCCAAAAATGCGTCAAACAACTCTTCTTCTGCCCGTTTTCGGGCCTTCACCGCATCTTCAAAATTTTTATAGCTGCCTAAATAGCGGCGCTTGCCTTTAAAGCAAATCGTCGCTCGCCACCGCTGTTTTTTTGCCAGCCAGTCTACGCCAGGTACCCCGCTGGTGTTATTGCGGCGAATCGTTCGGTTTTGCAGCATCTCCACGCAGGTGCCGTTGACGTAGGTCAGGCCCAAAGCCGTCCGCTGCCCGTCGTCGGGGCCGTATTGGCAGCCGCAGCTTTTCGCGCGCCCGGAGCGCAGATAGCAGGTCTTCACCACCGTCTCGCGGCCGCAGTCACAGCGGCAAAGCCATGCCGTCCGGGCTCCGATATTTTCGGCAGGAGCGAGCACGGTCAGTTTTCCATAACGCTGACCGGCCAGATCCAGCTTCTTACGGGAGTGCCTCACTGTGATCTACCTCTTCCTCATTAACGCCGGAAAGGCAAAGCGGCTTACAAAGTAAGGGCTATAAGCCTTTTTCCCTCTTGCTTTTTGGGAGAAGAGATGGTAGAATTATTATGTAAAAATTAACAAAAGCGGGATTTGTCATTTTGTGAAAACGACAAATCCCGCTTAAAATCATGGCGTATTCTGTTTGGATTACAACCCTTACTTTATTGGTCAACCTCTTTGCGCCACCGCTGAAAGGTTCCATGGGCTACGCCCAGCTGCTTGGCCGCTGTCCGGTCAGACAGTTCCCCCCTCTTCCAGGCCGCCATCACGCTTCCATAGTTTTCCCCACGATCTTTGGATTTGCGCCCGAACTGGACGCCCCGGGCTTTGGCGGCGGCGATGCCCTCCGCCTGCCGCTTCCGGTTGAACTCCCTTTCGGTCTGAGCCACATAGCTCAGCAGCTGGAGAACAATATCGGCAATCAGGACGCCGATCAGATCCCGTCCCTGCCGGGTGTCCAGCAGGGGCATGTCCAGCACCACGATAGCCACCTGTTTTTCTTTGGTCAGCAGCCGCCATTGCTCCAGGATCTCCTCATAATTCCGTCCCAGCCGGTCGATGCTCTTGATAACAAGAGTGTCCCCGGCTTTTAAACTATGTACCAGCTTCTGATAGCCGGGCCGTTCAAAGTCCTTGCCGCTCTGCTTGTCCAGGACAATGCAGTCGGCTGCTATCCCGAATTCTTCCATAGCAATGATCTGCCGGTCTTCGTTCTGCTCCTTTGTGGAAACTCTTACATACCCATATGTGGACATATGCCTGCTCCTCTTTAATTTATAATAGTCTTGTTTTAGAGGAACCGCGATTTTCCTCCATGTAAAACGATTGCAAAGAAAAGAGAAACGGCTGTCTCCCGCAGCGGGAAACAGCCATGCTGGTTGGTACAGTGTAGCTATCTTTTCTTTGCCTTGCATGTTTTCACCTCCTTCTGGCAACACAGCATACCAGCTTTAAAGGTAAAAGTCGAGAACAACAGACGGGCGCCAGCAGGCGGATGTATTTGCGCGGCAGCTTGACGCCGGCGGAAATATTCCTGTACTTTTTTGCCGCCATATGCCGGGGCGCGAAAAAGCACGGTTCGTCTAACCGTGCTTTTTCTGCCCGTTTTATTTTGCCATTTAAGAGCTCTGCTTTGGCGGCCATTCCTCCGAGATCCCCTTTTTGCCTCGTGCCTTGCCGCCCACAGGGTTCCTTTGCATTCTCAGCCCTGCCGTGTACCGGCTTCGGCCGGCCTGTACTGCACCGAAGAAAAGAACAGTTGCTTCTGCGTCTCGACAAACCGCGCGCGCTCCTGCGCCGGCACCAGGCCGTCATAGCACAAAATGCCGTCGGCCAAACACAAAAGCGTCCTGGCCGACATCACGCAGTCGTCCGAACGGATGATGCCGGCCTGCCGGCAGGCTTCGAGCCGTTCGGCGATGATTTGGGTGCCGGCGTCGCTCAGCCTGACAAAGCTCTCTTTCACAGCCGGGTTGCGCGGCAGCAGATAGACCAGCGAAAAGTAAAGTTTGGGGCTGACCACGCGGCTGCGCCGGCTGTGAATTTCCAGCACGGTGCCGGCATATTCCTCAAAGGCGGCGGGAGTCACGGCGCGCGAAGCCGGCCAGGCGCTTTGGTAAAACCGAATGCATTTTTCCACCACCCGCTCGCTCAGCTGGTGGATCAGGTCGTCCTTATTTTCAAAGTAATGGAAAATCAGGCTTTGGTTGATGCCCATATGGCGCGCAATCGCGCCTATCGAAGCGCCCTCCAGCCCCTGTGAAACAACGAGGCTGGCATAGGCGTCCAGAATTTCCTGCTTTTTGGTGTTGTTTTTCATACCCTTGTCCTTTCGCCCGGTCTATCGCCCATACGCCTGTGAAAAGGACAGCTCGCCGTCGCAGCCTTCGACGCCGGCCGACGAGGGCGGCAGGCCGCCCACCGTGACGACGGCCGCCTGTACGCCGCTGTCGCTGGTCACCGTATTGACAATCGCGTAAATTTGCAGACGGCCGGCGCTTCCGCGGCGCACGGCGCTCAAATCAATACGGCACACACCGCCTTCAAGCTGGCAGGAATTGACCGTTTCGTCCTTGCCCAGCGGCGCCAGCAGCCCCCCTTCCTCCGGAGGGACCGACAGCTCGGCCAGCAGCGCCTGCGGCGTCGGGTATTCCTCGGCAGTTTTTACCGTGCGCTGAACGGCCGAAAGCCCTTCGCCGTCCTCAGAAATAAAGTACAATGTCACATCAAAGGCGTTGAGTGCAATGGCGCCGGAGTCAAGCATAATCCGGTCGAGCGAGTAATACCGTTCGCCCATCGGCGGCTGAAAAACGCCCCCTGCCGTAATGCGCACATACTCGATGCCTTCCTGCCCCAGCACCGTCATGGCGACGCCGCCGGCCAGCAGGCTCTGCTCCAGGGCAGACAGGCTCTGGTATTCGGCGCTGAAATCGACGATGGCGATAGTGCCCGACAAAGCGATCGACTGAAGCCGCACCTGCGGCGGAATGAGCGAACGGTTGCCCACGTCATTTGGGGTATACATGCTGTCAATGAGCGTTTCCAGCGCGGCAGCGCCCTCCTCTTCGCCGAGCCAGCGCCTTTCTGTCACCAGCGGGCCGCTCGTGCGGCCCGGCTCGGCCGGGCCGAGAAAGTAGACGTCGGCAATGCCCGCTTCCTGCGGGCTCTGCTGCTCCTGGGCGGCGCAGCCTGCCAGCAGCAGGCAGACAAAGGCCAGCACCGGCCAGTGTTTTTTCATTGTCCGCCGCCCCCTTTCCGGTACGAGACAAAGCGGATGGAAAACTCGCTGCCGCGGCCGTACTCGCTTTTGACTTCGATACGCCCTCCGAAGCTTTTAACCCACTCATCCACAATGGCCAGGCCCAGCCCGGTCCCGCCGGTGGCGCGCGAACGGGTCTTGTCGACGCGGTAAAAGCGCCGGAAGATATTTTGCAGCTGATTTTGCGGAATGCCAATGCCGGTATCGCGCACCCGCAGTACGGTTACCGACTCGTCGTCGCCGATTTCCACAACGACGCTGCCCTCCTGCCGGTTGTATTTGACAGCGTTCTCCATCAGGTTGAAAACAATCTGATACAGCCCGTCCGGATCGGCCAGAATCAGGTGTTCTCCCCCGCTTTTGACGGTAATGGACACGCCGTATTTTTCAGCGCTGCCCCGCAAAAGCTCGGCGCAGCGGCGAACCGCGGCATCCACGTCGCAGGGCACGGGCCGCGCCGGCGGCTGCGCGTCCAGCCGCGTCAGATCGAGCAGGCTTTCCGAAATGCGCGTCAGGCGCTCGATCTCTTCATTGATGTCGGTCAAAAACTCCCGCACATCGGCGCGGCTGATGTCCTCGGTCTGCAAAATGGAATCGGACAGCAGCCGGATGGACGCCAGGGGGGTTTTCAGCTCATGGCTGGCGTCGGACACAAACTGCCGGCGCAGCTCCTCGTTTTTCTGGATCTGTCCGGTCAGCTCGTTGAACTCGGCCCCGATGGCCGACAGCTCGTCCTCGCCGTTCATTTCAATTTTATAGCCATAGTCCCCCTGCCCCACCCGCTTGACGCCGCGCAGCAGCAAACCGAGGCGGCGGTTAAAGGTCAGCATAAAGACGGCGATGCCGGCGGTGCATACGCCGGTCAGCACCACGGACAAGCGCAGCAGATCGCTGCGCGTCTGGCGCAGAAGCGCCGCCTGTTCGGTGTCGTAATCGTAAAAGTACACGGCGCCGGCCATCGCGCCCGCGCGCGTGACGGGCGCGGCGGCACACGATTCAAAGGCCGTCTCGTTATAGCGGCAGCGGAAAACATCCCTGCCGGACAGCGCGGCGATGATCTCGGGAAAAACAGCCAGCCGGCCGACCACCGCCGTCGTCTGCAAGCTGTCATAAATGACGACGCCGCCGTCATTGGTCACCAGCACACGGCGGTCGCGCATAACCTCGAGCAGGCGGACGGCGTTGAAAACATTTTCCTCCGTCAACGCCGAAAAGCCCTCGAGCGCCGAGGCCAGCGTCACCGCCGCCGCCGTCATTTCGCTCTCTTTGGCCGCGATGACCTGCTCGCGCATGAGCCGCACGGGATAATAATTGATGATGACAAGCGCCACGCCCAACAGCAGGATAAACGCGGAGCTGATGCGGAAGCGCAGGCTGCTCAGCAGCCGCCGGAGCCGGCCGGGGCGGTTGTTATCCATTCTTTTCCACGCGGAAGTAGTACCCCACGCCCCACTTGGTCAGAATATACCGGGGGTTGGCGTCATCTTCCTCCAGCTTTTCACGCAGCCGGCGGATATGGACGTCGACCGTGCGGATGTCGCCGGGGTATTCATAGCCCCAGACGCTGTTGAGCAGCGCTTCGCGGCTGAACACACGCCCCTGGCTGCGGACGAGCATCGCCAGCAGATCAAATTCCTTGACCGTCAAATCAACGGCGCCGCGCCCCTCGACCGTGACGGTGCGCTGCGGGACGTCGATGGAAATGGGTCCGGCACGCAGATGATCGGCCGTGCTGGCATTGCTCTGCCCCACCCGGCGCAAAATGACGCGGATGCGCGCTTTGAGCTCCAGAATATCAAAGGGCTTTGTGATATAGTCGTCGGCCCCGTATTCAAACCCTATCAGCTTGTCGCTTCCCTCGCTTTTGGCCGTCAGCATGATGACGGGCACGTTGGATGATTCACGGATCTTGCGGCACACCGTCAGGCCGTCGAGCAGCGGAAGCATCAAATCCAGAATGATCAGGTCATAGTTGTTTTCGCGAAACATGGCGAGCGCCGACGCGCCGTCATATGCGCCGTCAACGGCGTAGCCCTCGTTTTCCAGGTTGAACTTGATGCCTTTGACAAGCAGCTTTTCGTCGTCCACCACCAGAATTCTCATGGCGCATTCCCCCCGATACAGATATAATCCCTGATATTTTCATACGTCGCCGCCCCGATGCCGTCAACGGCCATCAGCTCTTCGTCCGACGCAAAAGAACCGTTTTCCTCGCGGTATGCGATGATCTTTTCCGCTGTTTTGGGGCCGATGCCGGGCAGCAGGCACAGCGTTTCCGCGTCGGCCGCATTGACGTCAATGGGCCCGAACGCAGGCGGCCCCTGTTCGCCTGGCGCGTCGGATCGTTCCAACTCCGGCAGGGCAAGGGGCGCCTGCCCGCCGCGCACCAGAGCGCCGCCGCCCAAAAGGGAAAGCCTGCCCAGCGCAAAGCCGAGTATGCAGCACAGTGCCGCCAGCCCGATCGCCGTTTTGACGCGCATATTAACCCCCCGCCCGCCCCGCGTGCCGTGGGCGAAAAATAAATTTTTGTGAACGGCAGCCCGGAGCGTTGAAAAGCCCACCGTTTTCTGATAGACTGATAGTAACAGCCCGCCAAGGTTGTTTGCCGTTTATTCATTATACCAAACAATTCCCCTGCGGCGCAACGCCCGCACCGGGGTTTTACTGATTTATGGCAGAGGGGAGTGCTCAAACTGAATATCCTGAAAAAGATCGCCTGCCTGACCCTTGTCCTCGCGGCTCTCCTTGTGCCCGCCTGCGCCGCCGAGCCTCCGGTTATCAATGCCAAAGCCGCCATCTTATACGAGGCTAAGTCGGGTGAAATCCTTTTTGAACAAAACGCCGATGCGCAGCTGTACCCGGCCAGCACCACCAAGCTGATGACGGCGATTGTCGCGCTGGAGCAGGGCAACCCGGACGATGTCGTCACCGTTTCGGAGCAGGCCATTGCCGGCCTGCCCGAACGCGGCAGCAGCGTCTTTCTCGCCGCGGGCGAGCAGATGCCCTTTCTTGACATGCTCAAATACCTGCTCATCTCGTCGGGCAACGACGCGGCCAATGCGCTGGCCGAGCACGTCGCCGGGTCGACCGACGCCTTTGTCGCCCTGATGAACGCCAAAGCGGCCGAGCTGGGCTGCACCGGCACACATTTTGCCAACCCGCACGGGCTGCATGACGACGACCACTATACTACGGCGCACGACATGCTGCTCATCGCACGCCACGCACTGGACAACCCCACCATCGCCGAAATCGTCGCCCTGCCGCAGACTAAAATTGCGCCCACCAACAAGCACCCGAATGAATCGACGCTGACGACGACCAACCATCTGATTTCCAAAATCAAGCAGAGCGAATACTATTACCCTTCGGCCATCGGCGTCAAAACCGGCTTTACCACCCCGGCCGGGTACTGTCTGGTCGCCGCCGCCGTCAACGGCGAGCTGACCTACATCAGCGTTGTGCTCGGCGGCGCGAAGGCAGAGGACGGCTCGCTGGGCAGCTTTACCGAGACCATCAAGCTGCTCGATTACGCCAAAGACAACTTTTCCTTCCAGGTGCTCGCCGAAGCCAGCGACCCCATCACCGAAGTCCCCGTCCGCCTGGCGACAGACCGCGACACGCTGGTGCTGACCCCCGAGGGCAGCCTTTCGGCGTTGCTGCCCGCTGACTTTGACAAAAGCGCGGTCAAAGTTCAGTTCACCGTGGACGAGGACATCCGCGCCCCCATCTCCAAAGGGCAGACGCTGGGCAAGGCGACCTTCAGCTATGACGGCCGCGACTACGGAACCCTCAATCTCGTTGCTTCGGCCGATGTCGAGCGTTCGAAAACCCTGTATATTGTCGACCGGATCACGTCGTTTTTCAGCAGCAAGGCCTTCCGCATTGTCGTCGGCACGGTTCTCGCCCTTGCCGTTCTTTCCGTGGCGGGGCTGTTCATGCTGCGCGCCCATAATAAGCGCCGGCGCCGCCGCCAGCACAGCCGCAGCCGCGGCGGATACCGCAGAAGATAAAAAGCCCCCTTATGCCCCCGGCACACCGGCAGCAGCCATGAAAATATTTTGAATGAGCAGGAGCGGCAGTTTTTTACCTTGCCGCTCCTGCTTTTGTCAAAACCATGTTTTTATTGAAAAGCCGGCATTTCCAGCTCCAAAGCAGCGGGGCTTTCGCCGGCATCAGAACGGGTTTCCACTGCCAAACGCCGCTCGCCGTTCCGGGCCGGCCCGCAGATATACCCGTTTTTCTCCAGGTTCAGCCCGCTCGCCTGCCGTTTACTCTTCCAGCGCGCTGATCATGTCCACGCGGGTCTGGTGCCGGCCGCCCTCAAACGGCGTATCGACAAACAAATCGACGATCATGGCGGCCAGCCCGGGGCCGACGGTTCGCTCGCCCAGGCAGAGCACATTGGCGTCGTTGTGCATCCGGGTGGCTTTGGCCGTAAAGCAGTCGGACACGGCCGCGGCGCGGATGCCGCGAATTTTGTTGGCCGCCATAGACATGCCGATGCCCGTCCCGCAGACCAAAATCCCGCGTTCGTTCTCCCCGGCGGCGACGCTGCGCGCCACCTTTTCGGCAAACACAGGATAGTGGCACGAGCTTTTGTCCGCGGCGCCGAAATCCTGCACTTCAAAGCCGCGCTCTTCCAAGTGCTTTTTCAGGCTCTCTTTCAAATCAAAGCCGGCGTGATCGCTTCCGATGGCAATTTTCATAGCTGCTTCTCCTCTTTTTGTTGTTTCATTCTCTCTGCCTGTGTCGGCCGCAGATAGGACGGCGTCAAATCCCTGCCGTCGATCGCCTGCCCGCGCTGCGCCTTGTCAAAGGCGCACAAGGCGGCCGAGGCCGCGCTCTGCACCTCGCCCGGCGCATCTTCCTCCCGCCCCAGCGCCGCCAGCAGCTCGGCCGCACCGCTTCCGCACAGGCGCAGCGGCCCGTTTTCTTCGGCCAGGGCGCGGATTTCCTCCTCGCTCCACACGCCGTCGTCGGTCAGACGCAGCGTCTCTTCGCCCGACTGTTCAAAAAGCGCGGCGAAGTATTCGCCCGGCCGCGCCCGGGCGGCGGCCAGTTTGCGCCCCTGGTGCGCGCGGTCGGCCCACGCGGCCGACTCCAGCGTCGAAACGGCAACGCATGGCCTGTCCAGCCCAAAGGCAAAGCCTTTGACGGCGGCGACGCCGATGCGGATGCCGGTATACGACCCGGGGCCGCAGGTGGCGGCGAACAAATCGACATCGGCAAAGGTCAGTCCCTGCTCCTGCAGCATCTGCTCGCAGACGGGCAGAATGGTACGGCTGTGGTCCATCATGGAATCACGGTCGCAGCGCGCGGTAAGCCGGCCGTCGCGGCACAGCGCGGCCGAAGCGACGCGCCCCGTCGTGTCAAGCGCCAGTATCAGCATGGCTCCGCCCCCTCAGGCCAGCGCAGGGTGACGCGCCGCTGCCGCTCGCCTGTTTTTTCGATTTCAACCCACAATGTGCGCGGCGGGAAAAGCTCGGGCGCGACGCCGCTCCATTCGGCGACGCACAGCGCGCCCGACGCCAGATAGTCGTCCCACCCGATTTCCCACAAAGCATCCCCGCCCGACAGGCGGTAAAGGTCAAAATGGCAGATTTTCCGCTCGGCGCGATATTCGTTCACAATGGCGTAGGTCGGACTGGTCACGGTGTCGGCGCTGCCCATTTCGCGGGCCAGCCCGCGCACCAGCGCCGTCTTCCCTGCGCCCAAATCGCCGGAAAGAGCGATGGCCTCCAGCTGCCCGGCCCGTTGGGCTATGCGCGCGCCCAACGCTTCGGTTTCGTTTTCACTGTTCGTCACACAGGTCTGTGTCATGGTTTTGCCCCTGCCTCGGTTGCCGGTCCGCGCGCTTTGGCCGCACGGGCCGCTAAGTAAAATCATTATACCATGTTTGCTCCCAAAAGCGAAGCCTTTCTGCGCTTCCGGGCAAAAACTTTGTTTTTGTCTGTGTATGTGGTATAATAATTGTATCTGCCTTTGCGGCGCAAAACGCCGTTGGCTGTGCGGCAAGCCCGGCGGGACCGCCCACTCTCACTGACCTCCAACGGAAAGGAAGCTTTTATGCAGCGTATTCTTCAGCCGTTCCAGTCCTTTTTTCACAGCATTCCCAGGGCCTGCAAAAATTTTCTGCGCACGGCCGACATTTTGCTGCTGCTGCTCGCGGCGGCGGCCTCATGCTGCGGCCTTGTGCTCATTTACAGCGCTACGCGCAGCTTCGGCACCAACCGCTATGTGCTCATCCAGGCCGCTTCCATCGCGCTGGGCGTCCTCGGTTTTATTATCGCATCCCACATCGACCTCGACCGCATCGGCCCGCTGTGGCGCGTCGTTTTTGTGCTCAATATCGGGCTGCAATGCCTGCTTTTCAAGTTCGGCGTTGAAGGCGATACCGGCAACCGCAGCTGGATCCGCTTTGACGACTGGGGCCTGCCCATCGGCATTCAGCCGGCTGAGCTGGGCAAAATCCTTTTCATCCTGACCTTTTCACGCCATATTTACGAGCTGCGCGACAGGCTCAACGCCCCCCTGACCGTTCTCCGGCTGCTTGCCCACGCAGGCATCACGGCCGGCGTCGTCTACGTCACATCCAAGGACTTTGGCATGGTTATCGTCTACCTGCTTATTTTTTACATTCTCTTTTTCGCCAGCGGCATTTCGCTGGCCTGGATAGGGGCGCTGACCGCCACAGGCGGGGCGGGGCTGGCCATTCTGTGGCCTTATCTGCCCGATTACCAGCGCCTGCGCATCCTCGTTGTGTTTGAGCCCGAGCTGTCCGAGCGTTATGCCTATCAGGGCAAGCAGGGCATGATGGCCATCGGCTCGGGCCAGCTGACCGGCGAGGGCTTTCTGTCCGGCCGCATGACGCAGGCCGCCTCCGGCCTGCCGGCAAAGCACACCGACTTTATTTTCGCCACAGCGGGCGAAGAATGGGGCTTTGTCGGCTGCGTACTCATCATCGTCCTTCTTTCGGCCATCGTGTTCCGCATTTTTTATGACTCTACCCAAACCAACGACCTGTTTTCCCGCCTGATGTGCATCGGCATCGGCGGTATGCTTATGGTCCAAATCCTCATCAACATCGGCATGTGCGCCGGCATCATGCCGGTCATCGGCCTGACTCTTCCCTTTTTCAGCTACGGCGGCACCTCATGCGCCGTCACCCTGACCTGTCTCGGCCTGGTCAGCGGCTTTATCATGCGGCAAAAGCCGCGCTGGCTGCGCGACCGCCTTTAAGGTTTTCTTAAGAAACCCGTCGGGCCTGTCGTCAGATTCCGCTGTTATGCTATGAGCAGGCTCAAACAATCTTTCCCGAAAGGATGTCTGAGAGTGGAGAATCCATGCGTTCTGGTGGTCGATGACGACCGCGAAATCAACGGCGCCATCTGCAAGCTGTTAGCGCTGGAGGGCATTCGCACCCTACAGGCTTTCGACGGCTTGCAGGCCCTTGATCTCCTGGCGCAGAGCAGTGTTCAGCTCATTATCCTGGACGTGATGATGCCGCGGCTCGACGGCCTTTCGGCCACCATGAAAATCCGCGAATCGCGCAACATCCCCATTCTCATCCTGTCGGCCAAAAGCGAGGACAGCGACAAAGTCCTCGGGCTTTCGATGGGCGCCGACGACTACCTGACCAAACCCTTTAACCCGTCCGAGCTGGTGGCGCGCGTCAAATCGCAGCTGCGCCGCTACCTGACGCTGGGCGATATTCAGCGCCAGCACACGGGCAAGGACATCACGGTCGGCGGCCTGACGCTTGACCTCGACGCGCGCCAGCTGTACGTTGACGGCGAGTCCGTCCACCTGACGGCCACCGAGCTGCGCATTGTCGAGCTTTTGATGCGCAACCCGGGCCGCGTCTTCCCTGCCGAGGAAATTTACGAACGCGTCTGGGGCGAGACGGCTTACGCCGTCGAAAACACCGTCATGGTCCACATCCGCCGGATTCGGGAAAAGATTGAGATCAATCCCAAAGAGCCAAAATACTTGAAGGTGGTTTGGGGAATTGGCTACAAAATTGAGAAGCTTTAGCACGCACAAACTGACCAAAGCCGCTGCCTGGCTGCTCGCACTCGTTTTTCTCGTTCTGCTTGTCTACGCTCTTTACGACTTTGCCTATGACGTCCACCGCTATGATCTGGAGCCGGAAGCGCTGCTGACGCGCGATTACGAAGCGTCAAACGCTTATTATTACTGGCTCAACAGCCTGCTGTGGGATCTGAGCCACATGCTGATCACCGACGAGGCGCAGGAAATCGGCGAAGACCTGGCGGACATGGGCGTTTTATACCGCGTACAGGTCGGTGAAGCCCTTTATACAAATGCCAACGGCTACTCGCCGCAGGACCTGATGCCGGAATCCGGCCGCTGGATGGCCATTGAAAATGGCGAGCTGACGTTGCATCTCAGGCGCGAGGATCAGCCCTCGCCCTATGATTTTTCCGCCTATGAGTATTCTTACAGTTACTATGACGAAAACGGCGATTTTGTAGAAGAACAGGGTCTTTCCGACCCGCAAAACCCCCTGTCTGCTCAGATTTTCATTCCGGATAATACAATGAATGCCCTGCGGGCCAACTGGGAGCTTTCTTACACTACCTTGCGGGATGACCTGGGGCTCATTCTGCTCTTTGCTCTGCCGCTTTTGCTCGTGACCGTTTTTCTGTGCGTTGTCACCGGCCGCGTGCCCGCCGACCGCGAGCTGCACCCCGGCCGGCTTGACCGCTGGTGGACTGAAATTTTGCTGCTCGGCGTCCTCTGTGCGGTGATCATCGGCGGAATGTTGGCCGTCTCTTCTATCGAAGAGTCCCTTTACTGGGCGCGCGGACCCTGGTCCAACCGCGATCTGGTCGTCTGGCTGTGCATTCTGGATCTCGGCTGCGGGTACTTTTTCGCCCTGCCCTTCCTGCTGGCCATGGTACGCAAGGCAAAGGCCAAGCGCTTTTTCCGGCATTCGGCCTGCGCCTGGCTTTTGCGTCTGCTCAAGCGTTTTGCGCGCGCCGTGCTCCGCTTTCTACACGGGTTTGTCGATTTTTTCCGCGGGCTGTTTGACGGCTCGGCATACCAGAAATACTACTTTGTCAGCGCCATGTTCCACCGGCGGCTCGCTTTCATCTGCGGCTCGCTTGCCTGTGTCCTCCTCTTTCTCTTCGGGCTGCTTACCACTCCCTTTTTCGGCTTTCTCGCCTTTGCGCTGGAAGTTTTGATCACCTGGTGGTATCTGCGGGCCGACAACAAGGTGCTGGGGGACATGGCGGCCGTTATGGACCAGATTTCCCACATCGCAGGCGGCGATCTTGGCTGGGCGCCCGATATCGACGCCGGCTCGCCGCTGGCTCCGGCCAGCCGTCAGCTTTCTGAAATCGGCGGCGGAATGCAGAAGAGCGTCGAAAAGCAAATGCAGAGCGAGCGCATGAAGGTCGAGCTGGTCACCAACGTCTCGCACGACCTGAAAACCCCGCTGACCAGCATCATCAGCTATGTCGAGCTGCTCTCCAAAACCGAAGGGCTTCCGCCCGAAGCCCGCGATTATGTCGCCATTCTGGCGCAGAAGTCGGATCGGCTTAAAAGCTTGGTCTATGACCTTTTCGAACTGGCCAAAAGCACGAGCGGCAGTATGGAGATGCAGAGCGAAGTGCTTGATTTCCACCGCCTGGTCGAGCAGACGCTGGGCGAAATGCAGGAACGCATCGAGCAGTCGGGCCTGGCGCTGCGCGTCTCGCTGGCCGACCCGCCGGTCAGCATCTGGGCCGACGGGCGCAAGATGTATCGGGTTCTGCAAAACATCATTGACAACGCGCTCAAATACTCCATGGCCGGCACCCGCATTTTCGTCGATCTGGCCGTGCTGGGCAGCCGGGCTGTGCTGACCGTCAAAAACACCGCCGGCTATGAAATGGACTTTACCGCCGAAGAAATCACCGAGCGCTTTGTGCGCGGCGATAAGGCCCGCACCGCCGAGGGCAGCGGGCTGGGGCTTTCTATCGCGCAAAGCTTTACACAGGCGTGTGGCGGGCGCTTCCACGTCGCCATCGACGGCGACCAGTTCAAAGTGCACGTCAGCTTTGACCTGTATCAGCAAGCCCCTGCCCCGGCAGAGCCGGGTATGCAGCAACAACAGTAAACACTTTAAAAACAGCGGTTTGTTTTTTGACCGCTGTTTTTAAATTTTTAAAGGTTATTATTGCATTTTTGTTGATTATCTGTCAATTTTTTCGGAAAATTTATTTTCTTCCTCAAAAATTTCCTGATTTTATTTGACAGCGCCATCCGAAACGTCTATAATAAAAATGCTATAATTACTTTAAAATGCAGGAGGGTTCTTCCGTTGGACGTCATCCAGACTATTCGTGACAAATACCCCGGCATGACCAAAAAGCAGAAGGACATCGCTGATTTTATGCTGGCTGACCCGGAGCGCATGAGCTTTATCACCCTCAAGGAATTGAGCACCGCTGTTCACGTTTCGGAAATGACGGTTCTCAACGCCTGCTCCTATCTGGGCTACGCCAACTTTAATGAGCTGAAATACGAGTTTCGAAAATACCTGCTGGCCTCGCGCCGCATTCAGGTCGAGCAGGACAACGACCACCAGCACCCTTTTGTCCCCTTGCGCGAAATTCGCGATCGCGACAGTCTTTTACTGCAAATCTGTCACGAGGAAATGTCGGCCATCTCATCATATTTTTCGCAGATCAACACAGAACAGTATTTTGACGCCGTCAATCTCATTCTCGACAAGCGTTTTGTCATTCTGTGCGGGCGCGGCGTGTCCATGCAGCTTGTGGAATTCTTTTCCATGCGCCTTGCCATTTCGGGAATCCCCTCGGTCTGTGTCAACACCGAACTCAACGATACCATTCAGGCCGCGCTGCCGCTCATCGGTGAAGATTCGCTGGTACTGGCCTTTTCCTTCCCCGACTATTATTTTATGACGACCACCCTTGCGCGCTACGCGCATCAAAACGGCGCAGCCGTCATCGGCATTACCGACAGCCCGCGTTCGGATATTCTGCCTTATTGCAGCCTGGCGCTGTACTGTCCTACCAGCACCCGCCTGTTTCTCAACACCATTTCAGCGGCCATGATGCTGCTCAACGTTCTTTCTTCGGCTATCAGCATCGAGCTGAGCGCCCACGGCCGCGACCTGAGCGCCTCTTCCAAAGACTTTGCAGCCTTGTTTGAAGGAAAAGGCTGAAGCCCCCTCCAAAAATGCAAAGGCCCTTTGGCGCAACAACGATTGCGTCAAAGGGCCTTTTATTGCGGCTCTGCTCAGCGTCACATGCTCCAGCTGTCCATAATGCGCTGTGCCAGCGCCAGCAACGGGCCTTTTTCATTGCGGACACGGCCCCCCATAACCTCTTCCAGCAGAACGTCGAGCAGGCGGCCGATTTGAGGGCCGTCTGCCCCCAGCGCGATCATGTCGGTCCCCTTGACGGCCAGCATATCGCGCGAAAAAGCCTTTTTTTCACACAAAACCTGCTCCAGAATGGCCTGAGACTGACGCAGTTCTTCCTGTCGGCCGCGCCAATCAGGGCTTTGCGCCAAATTATCTGCCCGCTTGATGCGGATGAGCAGACGCAGGTTCTCCTCACCCAGACGCATCAGCCAGCGGCGGACGCTGTTTTCCGTAGGGAACAGATGGCTGTCATGGTATTCGACCAGCGTACACACCTGCCGGACCAGACTGCGGTCGTAACGCAGGCGCAGCAGCACGCCGCCGGCAATGCCGGTGCTGATCATCGGGTGCCCGTAAAAATGGCCGACGCCGTCGGTGTCCTCTGTATAGCTCTGCGGCTTTCCCAGGTCGTGCAGCAGCATGACGAGGCGCAGCACCAGCTCGGGCTCGACCGCGGCGATGCTGTGTACCGTATGCTCCCACACATCGTAGATATGGTGGTAATTGTTCTGGCAAAAGCCGATGGACGGTTCGATTTCCGGGATGAAAACGGCGATGATATCGGCGTATTCCATCAAAACCGGGGCGACGCCCGTGCCGCACAGCAGTGCCGAAAACTCATCGCGTATGCGTTCGCTGGCAATGCGGCCCAGCAGCGAACGGCAGTCAAGGGCGGCGCGCGCCGTCTCCTCCTCAATTTCAAAGCCGAGCACCGACGAAAAACGCAGCGCGCGCAAAATGCGCAGCGCGTCTTCGTGAAAGCGCTGGTGCGGGTCCCCCACCGCCCGGATGATGCCGCGGCCCAAATCAGCCGCGCCGCCGAACGGATCGACCAGCCCGGTGTGCTCTGACCAGGCCATTGCGTTGACGGTAAAATCGCGCCGGGCCAGATCCTTGTGCAGGTCGGCGGTAAAGGTCACATTTGACGGATGGCGAAAGTCAAGATACTCCCCCTCTTCACGGAATGTGGTGATTTCGATGGGCATACCCTCGACCATGGCCGTCACTGTGCCGTGCCGCAGGCCGGTGTCGACTACACGAAAAGCCCCTATTGCCTGTCTGACGTCATCCGGACGGGCCGCAGTGGCCACGTCCCAGTCGGCCGGCGTGCGCCCCATCAGGCTGTCGCGCACGCACCCGCCGACCAGATAGGCGGCAAAGCCCGCTTCCTCCAGCGTGCGCAGCACTGTTTTGACCTGCGCGGGCATTTTGCTGATCACCATATCAATCGCCCCCTTTCATAGTGTCATTTGAAGACTTTTAAACTGGGAAAAAGTCCGGCCAAGCCGGACTTTTTCAGTCGCCATTTACGCCGGCATGGGCGGCGGGTTACCGTCGGCAAAAAGCTTTTCAAACTCCTCGCCGTCCATGGTTTCATGCTGAAGCAGATAATCGGCGATTTCATGCAGCTTGTCGATATGCTGCTGAATCAGCCCTTTGCAGCGCGTGTACGCGCCGTCAATCATCAGCTTGATTTCACGGTCAATGACCGACGAAGTCTCATCGGAAATATTGCGCGAAGTGGCAAAGTCACGACCCAGGAAAACCTCGTCGTGCGCGCTGGAAAAGCAGATGGGGCCCAGCGTGTCGCTCATGCCGTATTTGGTGACCATGCGGCGGGCGATGGCGCTGGCGCGCTCGATGTCGTTGGACGCGCCGGACGAAACGTCGTCCAGCACCAGGCTTTCGGCCACACGGCCGCCGAGAAGCACGACCAGCTCGTCGAGAAGCTCGCTCTTTGATTCATAATACTTGTCCGTACTGGGCGGCGACATGGTGTAGCCGCCGGCCCGGCCGCGCGGGATGATGGAGATCTGGTACACCGGATCCTGCGAAGGCAGCAGGCGTGTGACCAGCGCATGGCCCGCTTCATGATAAGCGGTCAGCTTGCGCTCCTTTTCCGTGATGACGCGGCTCTTCTTCTCGTTGCCCATGATGACCTTCAAAAAGGCGTCGTCAATTTCGCTCAGTCCGATCTTTGTTTTGGCGCGGCGCGCAGCCAAAAGCGCGGCCTCGTTCAGAAGGTTTTCAAGGTCGGCGCCGGTAAAGCCGGCCGTCGTGCGGGCGATGGCGTCAAAGCTGACGTTCTCTTCAAAGGGCTTGTGGCGCGAATGGACCTTCAGGATTTCAAGACGGCCCTTGATGTCAGGCACGCCAATGTAAATCTGGCGGTCAAAGCGGCCGGGCCGCAGAAGCGCCGGGTCAAGAATGTCGGCGCGGTTGGTCGCGGCGATGACGATGACGCCCGAATTGCCGCCGAAACCGTCCATTTCCACCAGCAGCTGGTTGAGCGTCTGCTCGCGTTCGTCGTGTCCGCCGCCCAGGCCGGCGCCGCGCTGGCGGCCGACGGCATCGATTTCGTCAATAAAGACGATGGCCGGCGAGTTCTTTTTGGCCTGCTCGAACAAATCGCGCACGCGCGAAGCGCCGACGCCGACATACAGCTCGACAAAGTCAGAGCCGGAAATGGAGAAAAAGGGCACGCCCGCCTCGCCGGCGACCGCCTTGGCGATCAAAGTCTTGCCCGTACCCGGCGGGCCGACCAGCAGCACGCCTTTGGGAATACGCGCGCCCAAATCAATGAATTTCTGCGGCGCTTTGAGGAACTCGACGACCTCTTCCAGCTCGCCCTTTTCTTCGTCGGCGCCCGCCACATCCTTAAAGGTGACCTTTTTGTTTTCATCTGTGGCCAGCCGTGCGCGCGACTTGCCAAAATTGACGGCATTTTTGCCGTCGCCGCCCTGTTTGTTCATCATATAGTACCAGAAAATCGCAAACAGGACGATGATGACGACATAGGGCAACAGGCTGTACCACCAGGGAATGGTCTGAATGATGTACTCCTGGCTTTCCAGAATGCCGGCCGAGCGCTGCTCGCGGATGAGCTCGCCCAAATCGTACAGGAAAATATCGCCGCTGGGAATGGCATGCGACAAAATGGTGCCGTCACGCAGCTCGAGCAGCAAATCGTCGCCGTCCACCGTGACGGCCTTGACCTTCTGTTCTTCAAACAAAAGGACAATGTCCGACCAGCTCGCCTGCGGCTGGGGCTCCCCATCGAGCAGAACGGCGATGGTCCCCATCAGCACAATGAGCACAATGATATAAAATCCGATGCCTTTCGTTTTGTTGTTCAAGGGCCTGATACCCACCTTTCCGGGGATTTTCCCGCGCCGGAATGAACTCCGGCCGTTGTATTTTGTGGCTAAAGATTATTTTTCATAGATTTCATGCTTTAAGACGCCGATTTCCGGAAAATTGCGGTACTGCTCGGCGTAATCCAAGCCATAGCCGACAATAAACTCATCCGGCACTTCAAGCCCGCGGTAGTCGATGTCGACCTGCACCTTGCGCCGTGCCGGCTTGTCAAGCAGCGTACACAGCCGCACCGAAGCCGGCCGGCGCGCACGCAGAAGCTCCAGCAGGTAAGAAAGCGTATTGCCGCTGTCCAGAATGTCTTCGACTACTATAACATGTCTGCCTTCAATATTGGTGTCCAAATCTTTAATAATCTGCACCTGGCCTGACGACTTCGAGCCCTTTCCGTAGCTGGAAACCGCCATAAAGTCAACCGTGCAGGGCACCGTGATTTCGCGCACCAGATCGGCCATGAAGACAAATGCGCCCTTGAGGACGCTGACCATAATGGGATTCTTCCCCGCGTAATCACGGGAAATGCGCGCGCCCAGTTCGGCGACCGTCTTTTGCAGCTGCTCGCGCGTGATCAGTACCTGCGCGATGTCCTGCGTGATTTCATAGCTCATCTCTCGTTCCTCCTGGCGGCGACGGCAACCGCCTGCCCGCCTTCTTTTTCCGCCGTATAGGCCCGATCCCAGAATATGGCCCGTACTTTTTTATTATCGCATAAAACCGGCGTTCTGTCACGGTCTTTTTGCGGAATTTTCCTGTCTATCATGAATTTTTTCAGGCTCTTACGGCCGCCGGGCAAATCGATGACATCCCCTTCTGCGCGCGAGCGGACAAACAGCCCGTTTTCCGTGCCTTCGGCCGCAAGCCAAGCGGTCATGGGCCAGCTTTCCGGATTCGCAGGCGCAAGGCACAGCGTCCATTCGCCCCACTGCACCGGCACGCCGCGCTCCAGGCGCAGGCAAGGCAGCGTCTCTTTTCCGGCAGCCGCAGAGAACACCAGCGCTTCATAGCGTCGGGCGGCGCAGATGCCGCCCGGCAGGTCGGCCGAGGCCGAAGGGCATTCGGCGGCGCACAAATCCAGCACGGCCTGCGCATGGCGCAGGGTAAACGCTCCCTCGCGCCCGCCGGCGCGGACGTACAGCAGCCGTACCGCCCGGCCGCTCACTGCCGGGTGGGCTTTAGCGAGCAGCCCGGCCGCAATGGAGACTTCGCCGCCGCGCAGCTGCGCCTGATCGGCCAGCGCACGCGCGCACTCCAGCAGATACTCGCCGTCCAGCCGGGCCAGCTCGGATGCGCGCGCCATGCAGGCGTCCGCCTGCGGGTTGATTTGCCGCAGCGCGGGCATAACGGTATGGCGCAGCCGGTTGCGCGGCACGCTCTGGTCAAAATTGCTCTCGTCCTGCGCCCAGCGCAGCCCGTTTTGAACGGCATATTCTTCAATCTGCGCGCGGCTGCACGCAATCAGCGGGCGAATGATCCCGCCGCGCACCGGCGGAATCCCCCCCAGCCCCACCGTCCCGCTGCCGCGGATCAGGTTGAGCAAAACCGTTTCGCAGTTGTCGTCCCGATGGTGCGCGGTGGCGATGCGATCGCTGCCGCTTCTCTGCGCGGCGCGGCGCAGGAAATCATAGCGCGCAATCCGGGCCGCCTCTTCCAGCGACAGGCCGCGTTCGCGCGCCAGCGCCGGAATGTCGCCCGCCTCGTACAGCAAATCGATGCCCAGGGACGCGCACAGCCTGAGCGCCAGCGAGCGCTCGCTTTGCGCGGACCCGGGGCGGATTCCGTGGGAAAAATGGGCGGCGCATACCACAATACCCAGCCTGCCGCGCAGCGCGGCCAGCGCATGGGTCATGCAGACCGAATCGACGCCCCCCGACAGAGCGCACAGCACCTTTTGCCCGGGAGCCGTCATTTGATATTTTTGTACGGTGCTCTCAACCGCAGTCAGAAAATCTTTCATCTATCCGTTGGTGTGGATGCGTTCCTGGCTTGAAAAGGTGGTAAACTGCCCCATCCATTGCAGGTTGACGCTGCCCGTCTCGCCGTGGCGGTTTTTGGCCACGATAATTTCAGCAACATTTTTGTTCTCACTGTCCTGATCGTAATAATCGTCGCGGTAAATGAACATGACGACGTCGGCGTCCTGCTCGATGGAGCCCGACTCACGCAGATCGGACAGCATGGGGCGCTTGTCGGTGCGGCTTTCCGGCCCGCGCGAAAGCTGTGACAGACACAGCACCGGCACGTCGAGCTCCTTTGCCATGATCTTGAGCGCCCGCGAAATCTCGCCGACCTCCTGCACACGGTTCTCCGTGCGGCGGCTGCCGTGCATCAGCTGCAAATAGTCGATGATGACAAGCCCCAGCTTATCACCCAGACGGCGGCATTTGGCTTTCATTTCCGGCACGGTAATATTGGAGTTGTCGTCGATGACAATGTCCATTTCAGACAGCCGGCCAGACGCGCCGGCCAGACGGCGCCAGTCGTCGTCGCTCAGCGTTCCCATTCTGATTTTTTTACCGTCGACGAGCGCTTCGCTCGACATGACGCGCGTGGCGAGCTGCTGCGCCGACATTTCAAGCTGAAAGATGACGACGGTCTTTTCGGTGTTTTTGGCGGCCGTCAGCGCCATATTGAGGGCGATGCTGGTCTTGCCCATGCCGGGGCGCGCCGCCATCAAAATGAGCTCGGATTTGTTGAGGCCGCCGATGTAGCTGTCCAGCTCGCGGAAGCCGGTCGGCACGCCGGGCAGCCTGCCCGGGTGGGCCGCCATCTCGTCCAGGTGGTCGTACACCAGGCGGATGGCCGTCTTGATGCTGGTCAGGCCGGAAATTTCGCGGCCCTGCCGAATGGCGTAAATTTTCTGCTCGGCCAGCTCGGCAATGTCCTGCGGGTCGTCCTGCTCGCTGCGGGTCAGCTCCAGAATCTCGCCGGCCGCCGCCTGCAATTCGCGCAGCATACTTTTGCCGCGCACAATGGCGGCGTACTCTTCGACGTTGGCCGACGAGGGCGTCGTCTCAATCAGCTGCAAAAAGTAGTCGCGGTTGGCCTGTTCTTTATACCCCAGCGCCTTCATCTCGTCGAGCACGGTGACAGGGTCGATGGTTTTGGCCGCCGTGAACATGTGCGAAATGGTCTCAAAAATCAGGCGGTTGGTTTCGATGTAAAAGTCATCGGCCGCCAGCAGCTCAATGACGCGCGGAGCGCTTTTGGGGTCGATGAGCACGGCGCCCAGCACGGCCTGCTCGGCCTCGACGCTGTAGGGGGTCTGCCGCGAATACAGCTCGTTCATGTGTTTCCTCCAGCCAGCCGGTTTCGGGGCTTATTCTTCGACAACAGAGACGCGCACCACGCCGGCGATTTCGGTATACAGCTTGGCCTTGACCTCAAAGGTTCCGAAGCTTTTGATGGGCTCGTCAAGCTGAAGGCGGGTCTTGGGAATGTCAATGCCGTGCTGGCGCGCCAGCTCTTCCGAGATTTCCTTGGTGGTGACGCTGCCGAACAGACGCCCGCCCGTGCCGGCCTTTGCGCGGATGACGACCTTGACGCTTTCCAGCTTCTTGCCGGTTTCGCGCGCCGCCTGCTTTTCCTGTTCGATGCGGCGGGCCGCCGCCTCGTCCTGAAGCTTTTTCGAGTTCATGGCGTCGGCCGTCGCTTCAGCCGCCAGCTTGCGCGGGAACAGGAAGTTGCGCGCGTAGCCGTCCGATACGTTGATGAGCTGGCCCTTTTTGCCCTGCCCTTTGACATCCTGCAACAAAATAACTTTCATATTTCTCTCCTCTGTTTTCCATTCTGACCGGCGGATCTTCTTTATTCTTTTACGCCGGCGTTTTTATCCCGTTCAGCCGCCTCTTCCAGGTAGTCCAATATGGCCTGCCGAACCTGTTCGTAAACCTCCGACGGTTTTTTGTCGCCAAACTGCGCGCCCGCCATTGTCATGCTGCCGCCGCCGCCCAGCTTTTCCATGACGAACTGCACGTTGATCTGCCCGTACGAGCGCGCCGAAATCGACGTTCCCTTGCCTTCGCCGTACACGACGACGGAAGCGCTGATGCCCGCCAGATTGATAAGCTCGTCGGCCGCCTGCGACGCGACGGCGCGCGAGACCTCGTCGTCGGTGACCGACAGCGAGACGCCGGGCGCAATCTCTTCGGCCCCCGAGATGAGCTGGCATTTTTTGATAAAGCTCTCAAGGTCGCCCGAAAACAGCTTGCGCACTTCGACGGTGTCGGCCCCCAGCTGCTTTAAGTAAGCGGCCGCCTCAAAGGTCCGCACGCCCGTTTTGACGGTGAAACTCTTGGTGTCGAGCACAATGCCGGCCAGCAGCGCCTCGGCCTCGACATGCAGGACATCCTGCGGGGAAACAATGTACTGCAAAAGCTCGGAAACCAGTTCGCTGGCCGAGCTGGCATAGGGTTCGTGCATACTGATGGCGCAGTTTTCGATATAATTGGCCGCGCGGCGATGGTGGTCGATCACGGCGACCCGCTGCACCGTCTGCAAAAGCCGCTCCGACTCGACGATGTCGGGCCGGGACGTGTCGACGACAATGAGCAGCGAACCCCCGTCGGCGCGCACAATGGCCTCTTCCTCGGTCAGAAAGTGATTCTGGTATTCCGGCTGCGCCCGCAGTTTTTCAATCAGCTCGCGCGCGGCCGTTTTTTTGTCGTCGGCGATGATATAGGCCGGCTTGCCGCATTTGCGCACGGCGGCGCAGACGCCGGCCGCAGCGCCCAGACAGTCGAGGTCGGAGAAGCGATGGCCCATGATAAAGACCTGCGAGCTGTCGCGTATAAGCTGCCGCAGGGCGTTGGCCATGACGCGCGACTTGACCTTGGTGCGCTTTTCCAGCTCGCGGCTGCGCCCGCCGTAAAACTCAAAGGCGTTCTTTGATTTGATGACGACCTGGTCGCCCCCGCGCGACAGCGCCATATCAAGGCCGAGCGAGGCGAACTTATAAAGCTCGAAAAGGGTGTATTCCCCCTTGCCGATGCCGATGGACAGCGTGGCGGCGATGCCCTCGCTGTTTTTGATCTGGTGCATTTTTTCGATGATGGAGAACTTTTCCTGCACAAAATCAAGCAGGTTGTGGTTTTCAAAAATAAACAGGTACTTGTCGCGCTCCAGCCTGCGCATGATGCCGTTGGTCGGCGTCGTCCACTCGCTGAGCTGCTTGTCAATGGACGCGGTCAGAATGGACTTTTCCGACTCGCTCATGCCCTTGTACAGTTCTTCGTAGCTGTCCAGCATGACCAGCGCGACGACCGGGCGCGAACGCTCGTACTCGTCGCGCAGCGCGGCGAACTCGGTGATGTCGACCCAGAACAGCGTGGCCAGCAGGCTGCGCCCGCCCCCGTCGCCCGCCGAACGCACAACGTTGCCGTACACCGTGTATTTGCGGCCGGAAACTTCGACGTCAAAGGGGCAGACGGTGCGCCCCTCCATAATCCAGCGGGTGTCAAAGCCGGGCACCGCGTCGGTGATATGCATGTCAAACAGGCCGCCGTGCGTGCCGGCCAGCTCGATAAAGTCATCATTATACCAGATGACCTCGCCGGTGTCCAGACGCAGAATAATGGTCGGCAGCGGGAAGTTGACCAGCGAATGCTTGGAAACATCGTCGACCTGAAAGGCCAGCTTTTCCACATAACGCCGGATGTCGGCCGAGCGCTTTTTGG
>CANEGK010000022.1 GCA_947427035.1 uncultured Clostridium sp. | reverse complement strand
CATTCAGCTCTGCGACGACTGCATCGAGCAAATCCGCACTGCAAAAAATCTGTAAGGCCTTTCTGCAATCCATAGACTTATATCTTTCTTTAAAAGCCCGGACTCCTGTCCGGGCTTTTGCTTTATTTTGCGCAGAAAAGAGCCGTTTTTAAAAAACAGGGACGTAACGGCATCCCCCGCAAAACGGGCGGCCTGCCGGGGGATGTTGTCCGCACCATGCGGAGCAGATTTACGAAAGGCGGTCGATACACAGGGCGAAGCAGCCCTGCCTTATGCTGAACAGCAGGCTGTGCTGGGGTGTGTGCCCGCCGAAGATCCCGCCATATTCTTCGCTTTCCAAAAAGCGATCGCTTTCCAGCCGGTATTCGTCCGGATCCTTTCCAAAGCTGGCCGCAGCCCGCTGCATTAAATTTTGGGCGATTTCCTGCATGGCAAAACGGACGATTTCATCCTTCGCATAAAAATCCACCCCGAACATCAGACTGGCTGCGTGAAGCAGCAGCGGTTCCCCGATGATCAGAACAAACCGCAGCTTTTGCTCCGGCCCTGCGCTGTAAATCAGCTCATAATATTGTGCGTCTAAAATAGAAGCTTTTTCAGAAAACCTGCCAATGAGCTGAATAGGGTGCCCAAACATTTCCTGCAAAGGGTGAAGGAAGACCGCACGCACTACAGACAACTCGTCGTCCGGCTGTATTGCGGCTGCTTCACAGGGGATCTTTCCGGCAATCGCCTTGTCTTCAATCATAATGTGGCCGGTCAGCCACCCCGTGCAGACGCCGATAAAGCGCTGCACCGCTTCGCCGGAAAAGTCAGAGGAATAAAGCGCCCGCTCCAGGGCAGGGAGCGTCTCCCGCTTCATCCTGTCATGATGCCTTTTGTGCGCCAGGTAACCGGAGTACCCGATTTCCCGCATATAGGCTTCTTCCTCCGCAAAATGCTTGACAGCGTAAGCTTTAAAATATTTAATTCCTTCCACACAGGCGAATTTATTTTCATGCCTTTCGACATAAAGCTCCAGCATCTTTTGTACAATGGAAAAGAGCTCGCGGTGTGCCTGATCTATGATTTCCACGCCGATATTAAACCGATCCTGCCATTGGATTTGCTGCATATCGTTTCCTTCTTTGCTGCCGCCTACAGGTTTTTTGGCGGAATGAGGGTTCACTGAACCAATGGCCGGCGAGCGTCAGACGGGGAAAGCTCCGCTTTGCCTGGCGGCGCCGCCGCAGGATAAGCTTTTCCATATTTCGCCGGCCACTACATTCTATGCCGGCGTCCGCGAAGTGCTAAAGCTGCGCGCGGCTGCCCAGGGGGCCGGCAGGCGGCCGCGTTCGGCTTGGAAAAAGGCGGGGGCTAGCCTATGTCTGCCTGACCGGTGCAGAGCAAAATAATTTCTTTGATATATTCGCGGGCCATAAGGGACAGCTGGTTTTTGCTCTGCATAATCCAGCCGACTTCAAATTCAAACGGAAGCGGCGGAAGAGAAATTTGGCGCATCTGTATAGCGCGCGAAACCTCAAGCCCGATTCGCTCATATATACCGCTGCAGGGCGCCAAAGATAAGGATGCAGGGTCGCTGGCAGGGTACGTTCCGTCCACTTCTTCTTCTATGACCTTCTGGATTCCCAGCATCTCTGCGACTTCGTGGTGCATGTTATGGAAAACATCTATTTCTTCGGCAGGTACGCGCAGCACAAAGCGTCGCAATGTTTCAACCGTAATATTCCCGTGGAACGTGCAAAGCGGATGGTCTTCGGGAAGCAGCAAAATCGGAGAAAACCGTTGCACAGGGGTGTACACAAGCCCGCTGTTGTGAAGAACCTTGATGACTTTGCGGAGACAGTGATTGCTTGCATAGATCAGGCCGACTTCTGATTCTTCATTCATGACGTCAAATACCACTCCGGATATGCTGTCCTGTATATGGTGAACCCGGATTGACTCATGAATATGGCGGCAGGCAACCTGTAAAAACGCATAAGAAGAAAAACGAAGACGGGCGGCCGAAACCCGAAGGCTCAGCTGCCTTTTTAAAGTGTTTTCACGCGCCAGCAGCCGAATGGCTTCGGCTGAACGCAGCATGTCCTGTGCATAGCGTAAGATTTCTTCGCCAAAAGGGGTTAAAGAAGTCCCTGTGTATGTGCGAACCAAAATCTTCTTGCCCAATTCTTTTTCCAGCGCCCCGATAGACTTGCTGAGCGACGACTGCGTCATAAAAAGATTTTGAGCGGCACGGTTGATGGAGCCGCAATGGTAGATTTCTATAATCTGTTTCATTTGATCAAAATTCATGACGCTCTTGCTCCAGTTCTCTTTTATTTTCATAACCTGTGCAGAAAGTAAAGGAAGCCGCTCTGAGTAAAAATGTTATAATACTTATAAGGGCAGGGCAAAGCGCGGCGCGAAAATAAATTATAAATTTATAAAATTAAACCGTAAAATTGCCGGTTCTATAGGATACCGATAGAACGATATAACCTCGACTATATTTTACTATGCTTTATCTTTGAATACAAGATCAGATCTGTTGCCCGCGATATGGTTCAGGCGTTCTGCCCGGCAAAATGGAAACTGGCTGATGAAGCAATCAGATACTGATCGGCAAACGGGACAGGAAGCTCTTTTCAGAAAAGCTGTCTGTCAAACATTTTGCACATCTCTGCTGGGCAAAGCCGCAGAAGTGCCGTTTTCCGCAGAGGGAACTGAATAGGGGGAGATGAAATATGTATTCTTATGTTATACGGCGGCTGTTGCTGCTGATCCCTATTATTTTAGGCGTCACGTTTATTGTGTTTTTTATTTTGGATTTGACGCCGGGCGATCCGGGGCGACTCTTATTGGGGCCTTTGGCGCCACAGGAAGCAGTGGACCGAAAAAACGAAGAACTTGGTTATAATGACCCCTTTTTTACCCGCTATTTGGCCTATATGCACAATGCGCTCAGTGGAAATTTTGGTGAATCGTACCGAACCGGGCAACCGGTTTTTTATGAAATCATCCCGCGTTTTCCGACAACGCTTACTTTGGCTATTTTAGCCGTCCTTGCTTCGACGGTAATCGGAATACCGCTGGGAATCCTTTCTGCGGTGCGTCAATATTCAAAACTTGATACAGCGGCGACTGTTTCCGCAATGTTTGTTTCATCTGTCCCGGATTTTTGGCTGGGCCTGATGCTGATGCTGCTGCTATCCCTTAAATACAGGCTGCTGCCGCCGGACGGTATCGACAGTCCGCTGGGCTATATCATGCCCACGCTGGCTTTGGCGCTCCCTTCTTCAGCAGCCATTCTCCGCCTGACCCGGACAACGATGCTGGAGACGATCCGTCAGGATTACATACGGACGGCAAGAGCGAAAGGCGCAAGCGAGAAAACTATCATTTGGAAACATGCATTGAAGAATGCCCTGCTGCCGGTTATTACCGTGGTAGGCAGCCAGTTCGGATACCTGCTTGGAGGCTCCATTGTTGTTGAAACCGTTTTCAGCGTTCCCGGATTGGGAATGTTAACGGTTACAGCAATCAAAAGCAAGGATATGCCGCAGGTAATGGCATCCATTATTTTCCTTGCAGTCCTGTTTGTATTTATCATGCTGCTTGTGGATCTTCTGTACGCGTTTATTGACCCGCGCATCAAGGCAAGATATAAAGCATAGAAAGGAGCGCCCAATGGAAACCGAGGTTGTGTATAAGAAAAAAAGCCAGGCCCGCAGCGTTTGGAACCGGTTCCGGCGCAACAAAATTGCCAGTGTGGGGTTGGTTATTTTTCTGATGATCGCTTTGTGTGCAATTTTCGCCGATGTACTGGCCGATTACCAGCAGCTGGCGATCACGCAAAATGAAGAAGAGCGGATGTCTCCTCCGTCGGCAGAGCATATTTTCGGAACCGATAACTATGGGCGCGATATGTTTGCGCGAATTATCCACGGCGCCCGGAATTCGCTGGCCATCGGCATTTCCAGCACGCTGATTGCTTTGCTTTTGGGGTGTATTTTGGGCGGCCTGGCGGCTTATTACAGCGGAGTCGTGGATAATACCATCATGCGCCTGCTGGATATGATCGCCTGTATCCCAAGCATATTGTTGGCGCTCACGATAGTGTTTGCGTTGGGCGCCAGCATGATTAACCTTCTGACTGCCATCACAATTGCTATTGTCCCCGGATTCACACGCGTAATCCGCTCGGCGATGCTCCCCGTTATTGGGCAGGAATTCATTGAGGCAGCCCGGGCCTGCGGAGCGACAGACTTCAGGATCTTGGCGCGATATATCATACCCAACGCTATAGGCCCCATTTTGGTGCAGGGCACCATGTCCGTTGCCAGCCTGATTATGACGGCAGCCAGCCTCAGCTTTATCGGTATGGGAGTACAGCCGCCCGCCCCGGAATGGGGATCTATGCTGGCAGAGGCAAGGGAATACATCCGCTACGCACCGCACATGGTCATCATTCCCGGCATGGCAATTGTCTTGACGGCGCTTTCGCTCAATTTAATTGGCGACGGCCTGAGGGATGCGCTGGATCCCCGTCTAAAGAATTGAGGTGACGCTGTGTCTGACTTATTGACGATTCAGGATTTGTGGGTGGAATATGAAACCGATGAGGGCGTTTTTAAAGCAGTAAACGGCATTGATTTGACAATAAAACCGGGCGAAAGCCTGGGGCTTGTCGGCGAGACCGGGGCGGGCAAAACAACCCTGGCGCTGAGCATCATGGGCCTGCTTCCCAAAGGCATTGGCAGGGTGACCCGAGGGAAAGCGATCTTTGACGGAACCGATTTGATGCAGCTGGGCGAAGCAGGACTGCGCAGGCTGCGGGGAAGCCGAATCAGCATGGTTTTTCAGGATCCCATGACAAGCCTCAATCCCGTCCTGCCGGTAGGGGAGCAAATCAGCGAAGTGCTGCGCCTGCATCACCCCGAAATGAGTAAAAGCGAGCTCGAAAAAAGGACAAGGGAAATCCTTGAAATGGTGGGTATATCGTCAGATCGCTGCACAGATTACCCACACCAGTTTTCCGGCGGGATGAAGCAGCGCATTATCATTGCCATTGCAATAGCCTGTCAGCCGGACTTGTTGCTGGCAGACGAGCCAACAACGGCGCTTGACGTCACGATCCAGGCGCAGGTTCTGGCAATGATGAACGAGCTGCGTGAAAAGCTCAATACGGCGATCATTCTTATCACCCATGATCTGGGGGTCGTGGCGCAAATGTGTGAAAAGGTTGCCATTATTTATGCAGGTGAAATTATCGAGTATGGCACACTGACTGACGTCTTTGATCACCCGCCGCACCACCCATATACCCAGGGGCTCTTTGCATCGATCCCCAGCCTCGATTCGAAAAGCGAACGGCTGAGCGTCATCGGAGGGCTGATGCCGGATGCCGATAACTTACCGGACGGATGCAGGTTCCATCCGCGATGCAGGCAATGCATGGATGTATGCAAAAAAGAAAAGCCGGCGCCTGTTATGCTGGATGGGCATATGATCAGATGTCATCTGTTAAACCGGCACGACGGGTAGCGAGGGGGGGCCGTTTTGTGGAAACTATTTTAAAAGCGACAAACCTGAAGAAATATTTTAAAACCTCAAAAGGCCTTTTGCACGCAGTTGATAATGTCGACTTAAGCATATCCCGCGGCGAAACCCTGGGGGTTGTCGGCGAATCGGGCTGTGGGAAATCCACCCTCGGCCGCACAATCCTCCGTCTGACAGAACCTACAGGGGGCGAAATCTTTTTTGAAGGCGCGAACATCCTGAAATACGGGAAAAAGGAGCTGCGGGGGCTGCGCAGCCGGATGCAAATCATCTTTCAAGACCCGTATTCCAGCCTGAACCCCAGAATGACGGTCAGCCAGATCATAGCGGAACCCTTGCTGATTATGCGGCAGGCGGGTACGGCTGCACAGCTAAGTAAAAAAATCACGGCGCTCATGGATACCGTCGGGCTTTCCAGGCGGCTGATCAACGCGTACCCTCATGAGCTGGACGGCGGGCGCCGGCAAAGGATCGGCGTTGCCCGCGCGCTCTCTGTAAACCCGAAGTTTATCGTCTGTGACGAGCCGGTATCCGCTTTGGATGTTTCCATCCAGGCGCAGATTCTTAATCTGCTCATGGATTTGCAGCGGGATATGGGGCTAACCTATTTATTTATCACGCATGATCTCAGCGTTGTAAAGCACATCTCCAATCATATTGCGGTTATGTACCTTGGGCAATGCGTCGAACTTTGCTCCAGCGAAGAGCTGTTCGCCCGCCCGTTACATCCGTATACACAGGCACTGCTGGCGGCGATTCCCATTCCCGCGTCGTCGCAATATGGAAAACGGCACCAGATTTTACACGGTGAAGTGACAAGCCCCATAGATCCTAAGCCGGGATGCCGCTTTGCCCCCCGCTGTCCCCTTGCGCGTCCATCCTGTACACAGGGCGAGCTTGCTTTTAACGAGATTGCCAAAGATCATTTTGTCCTTTGCGCTCAGGTGTCACATGCAGCGCGATAGACTCTGCCTGGCCTTGCTGATCAAATGGCGAATATCAGGATATCAACACTTTATTTAAAATGGAGGAAAAATCGATGAAAAAACGGAGGCTGTTTGTGCTTTTATGTTTGGTTCTCTGCATAATATTGGTTTTGCCGGCCTGCAAAAATGGTGGGGACAGCGCAAAAGACACCATTACCTTTGTCATCGGAAATGATATTATGAGCCTGGATCCCGGACAGACTTCGTCCGATACGGACTATATTATGTACACGGGTTGTGTCTATGAAGGGTTGACAGCGCTCAAGAGCGATGGTACCATCGAGCCAGGGCTTGCTGAAAGCTGGACGATTGAAGACGGCGGATTAACGTACATTTTTCATTTGAAGCAGGGCGTCAAGTTCCATAATGGCGAAGAATTGAAGGCCAGCGACGTGGTGTTCAGTTATAATTATGCCAAAGAATCCCCTTTTACAGCCAGCTTCGGCGCACTGTTTGAAAGCGTTGAAGCGGTTGACGAATATACCGTCAAAGTGACTTTGGCGAGCCCTTTTGCACCGTTTCTGAGCAATGTGGCCGGCGCGATGATTCACAGTGAAAAGGCGGTCAATGACGGCGGCGACAATTACGGCCTGAACCCTGTCGGAACAGGGCCGTTTAAGTTTGTCAGCTATGAATTGGGGCAAAGGGTGACCTTTGAGCGCTTTGAAGATTACCATCGGGGGCCGGCGGCGCTTAAAACAATTGTGTATAAAATTGTCGCAGATCCCAATACAGCCCTGGTTTCGCTGGAAGCGGGTACGGTGGATTACCTGTTCAGCGTTCCTGAAATCTCTTATAGCAGCCTGAAGTCAAACAAAGAGCTGCAAGTTATTGAATATGACAGCCGGGAGCTGACCCATCTGACAATGAATATCAACGCAGAGCCTTTTAACAGCCTGGAAGCCCGCCGGGCGGTAAATTGTGCTTTGGATAAGGAAGCGGTTGTCAAAATCGCTTTGGAAGGGCTTGGGGCCCCTGCCGACTATGTCTTGAATAAGAAATACTTTGGATATTCCGATCAGGTCACAGGCTACGAATATAACCCTGAAAAGGCAAAGGAATTGCTGACAGCTGCGGGGTATCCGGATGGCCTGAACCTTAAACTTACAACCTGCGATCGCTATTCCAAAACCGCTCAGGTGGTACAGGAGCAGTTGGGACAGGTCGGGATTCATCTTGAAATGGAGCAAACCGATCAGAATGCCATGATGGAATCCGTAGCGTCCGGCAACTATACCATCAGTTTGTTTATGTGGTCTTTGGATTCCGATGCAGACAGCTGGAAATATGTGTTTAAAACAGGCGATATTGTCAATTATGCGCCGTACAGCAACCCTGCGGTGGATGATTTGTTCGTTCAGGCACAGCAGACAACCGACTCTGACGAACGTGTCGCACTGTATGCGCAGCTGTTTCAAATCATTTCTGACGACGCCGTCATGGCGCCTATTTTCCATGCCAAAATTATCAGCGCAGGCTCATCGGATCTGAATATCGGTGAATTCAACACGTTCGGGCAGCCGCTGCCCTACTTTATGAACTGGAAATAATTTTTCATCATCGGATCTTGAAAAGCGGAAAACAGCTGCGGCAGTTCTATACGGCCGCAGCTGCTGCGTTTGGCGGTGCAGAGTGCCTGTGGCAGAAGTAAGCATATTAAAGCTGCGGAGGGGATAATGTTTATGCACGATCTTGTAATATGCGGCGGCGTAGTGGTGAATCATGACGAGATGTACGGCGCTGACATAGGGGTAGATGACGGCCGGTTTTCCGCGATTTATCAGCCTGGGAAAGCCCCCGCTTCCCGGCAGCGCGTAGACGCGGCGGGCCTGTTTGTCTTCCCCGGCTTTATTGACCCGCATGTGCATATCGGCTACCCTGACCGGGATTGGCAGGATGACTGCACAGCTACGACGCAGGCGGCCGCGGCAGGCGGAGTGACCACTGTGATCGATTTTTTGGCAGGGGAGAACTCGATAAAACAACAGCTGGCCCACGCGCTGGATCAGATGGCCTGTCATGCATGGGTGGATATCGCCTATCACGCCGGCGTTTTCACTTGGGAACATGTCCGGCAAATCGAAGAGGCTGCCGGTTTGGGGCTGTTCAGCATCAAGCTGTACCTGCCCTATCAGGCAAAGGATACCCCAGCGGACTGGCGCCTGACGGACGACAAGCTGTGGGAAAGCTTATGCCGCGTCGCGGGGCTGGGCGCTCCTGCTGTCGCCATGATACATGCGGAGAACCAGATGGTAATCGATCACATCAACGATATGGCGGGAGATACTCCGGGCGAAACATGGAGCGCCCGGCGGCCGGCTTTTGCCGAAGCAGAAGCGATTTCGCGGGTAGGGCATTTTTCACAGGCCAGCCGCTGCCCGATTTATATCGCGCATGTCGGATCCGCTGAGGCGGTATCTGAATTGAAGCGTCTGCAAAAGCGCGGGTGCAGAGCGCTCGGCGAGACCTGTGCGCATTATCTGGTGCTGAACAACGAAAACTGTGATCCGTGCAAAGGGAAGATCAATCCGCCTCTGCGCACGGCAGAAGACAACGAAGCGGTTTGGAAAGGGATTGCCGACGGGGTGCTTCAATGCATCGGCTCGGATCACTCTTCGTGCTCGCTGATGCATAAAAACGGCCTGCAAAACGGCATACCGGGATTTGCCGGCGTGCAGACGACACTGCCGGTTTTGCTTGATGGCGCGCACCGGCGCAAATTGACGCTGCCGCAGATCGCAGCAATTTTCAGCTATAACACCGCGAAGGCGTTTGGACTCAGTCATTGCAAAGGGGCTGTCCGCGTCGGCCTGGATGCCGATTTTGTGCTGGTTGATATTGACAAGCGGCAAAAGGTGTGTGCGGCTCAACTGCTTCACAGCGCCGACTATTCACCTTTTGAGGGCATGGAATTGACAGGATGGCCTGTTGCGACCTATCTGAGGGGCGAAAAGGTGGCGGAGCATGGGGCGATTACAGGAAAACAGCCTGCCGGCCGGTTCATTCCGCGGTTCTGCCGGTAAAAACAGGATGCCGCTTTCCCGAAAAAATACGGACGTAAAATATGCAAGGACTCCACAGGGAGCGCCATAGGCGGCTCCCTGTGCTTTTTATCGAATCCTTTAGTTCAAACCTTCCAAACACAAAAACACCGCGATTCACTAAAATCGCGGTGTTTTGGCACCCCCGAGCAGGTTCGAACTGCTGACCTTCCGCTTAGGAGGCGGACGCTCTATCCAGCTGAGCTACGGAGGCGTGTCTATGAAAGAACCCCTTGGGGCAAAAGGTCGTCTTCCGCTTGGGATGCAGCCGCTTTATCCGGCCGGACCGTACAGACAACGTTGATATTATACCATGCCCGGCCGCTTTTTTCAACGCCTGCATAAAGGCTTTCTTTTGTGCGAAGCGACAGAATTCCCGCGGATCTCCACTTGTGCAGTCCAGGCTTTTGTGTTATGATTATGAAAGCAAAAAAGCACGGCGGCAGGACTTTTCACATCCGGCCGCAAAGGAGCGTCCGCCTTGAAAATACTTGCTATCGGCGACGTATGCGGTCCCGCGGGCTGCAATATACTAAACAACAGGCTGAGCGCTTTAAAGCGCGCTCTCTCGCCCGATCTCGTCATCGTCAACGGCGAAAACGCCACCGGCCGCGGCATCACGCCGGCTCTGGCCGAAGATATGTTTTTTGCCGGGGCCGACGTCATCACGCTGGGCAACCATGCCTTTGCCAACCGGCAGATCATCCCCTATCTCGACGATGGCCGCCCCATCATCCGCCCCTTTAACCTCGCGCCGGCGCACCCCGGTCAGGGCTGCGCCGTCGTCGACTGCCTGGGTCTGCGGGTGTGTGTCGCCAGCCTTCTGGGCCGGCTGTATATGGACTTTAACCACGACAGCCCCTTTTCGGCGGCCGATCGCCTGTTCGAAACAGTTGACGCCGACCTGTTTGTCGTTGATTTTCACGCCGACGCCACCAGCGAAAAAAAAGCTATGGGCTACCACCTTGACGGCCGCGCATCCGTCTGCTTCGGCACCCATACCCATGTCCAGACCTCTGACGCCCGGGTTTTGCCGCGCGGTATGGGGTACCTGACGGACCTGGGGATGACGGGCGCGCAGGAATCGGTCATCGGCGTCAAGTGGGAACAGTCGCTTGCCTATTTCCGCGGCGGACCGGCTCCGCGGTTTGAAAACGCGCAGGAGCAGTGTCGTATACAGGGCGCTTTATTCACTCTCGGCCCTGACGGCCGCTGCCAAAACATACAGCTTGTCGACGCAGAGTGACCTTATCCATTCGCAGCAAAAGGAGCTGACCTTTCTATGCCCGACCTCATTAAAACAGAACTGGACAGCATGGTTTATTTTTCTTCCCCGCAGCTTTTGGCGCACCCCCGGGTCAAGCACGCCTTTTTCACCCGGCAGGGCGGGCTTTCAAAGGGGGTCTTTGAAAGCCTCAACTTCCGCTTTACCGGCGGCGATGACAAAGAAACCGTCATGCGCAACTATGGCGTGGCGGCGCGCGTGCTCGGCGGCACAGAAAACGACATTGTCCGCACCATGCAGAAACACACCGATCGCATTGAAATTGTCGGCAGCCGCCCCGATTCCTTCTCCTTTGCCTGTGACGGCGAGCCGGTCGACGCACTCATCACCAATGTGCCCGGCGTCATTCTGGCCGGCTTTTATGCCGACTGCCAGCTTGTGATGTTTTACGACCACAAGGCCGGCGTCATCGCTGTGGCCCACTCGGGCTGGCGCGGCGTGCAGCAGGAAATCGCCCGCAAAACCATTGAAAAAATGACGGCGGCCTATGGCGTGCGGCCGCGCGATTTGGCCTGTGTCGTCGGCCCTTCGATCTGCCGCAGCTGTTTTGAAACCGATGACGACGTTTACGAGGCATTGCGCGCCGTTTATGGCGAGAAAATTGGCGATTTTACCTATCGCGAAGGGGAAAAATGGCACATCGACCTGAAAAACATTACCTACTCGTCACTGATCAGCGCCGGTGTGCCGCCCTATAATATCGATATTTCCACCATCTGCCCCTGCTGCGGCGATCCGTCGCTGTGGTGGTCGCACCGCCGCCAGGGTGAAGCGCGCGGTGTACACGCCGGCATGATTGCTTTGACATAAAAAGCGGCGGAAAACAATTAATTAGTCTAACAAACTAATTGCCAAGCGGCGTAATTTGTGGTACAATCATTTTGCTCATCCATTTTTGGCAAGCAGCCCGCCGCAGCCGCTGAGCCGACGTCCGCCGGATTTCACCCGGTCCGAATCCCGCGGGTATTGGATAAAACCAACGCCCATTCCGCAGGAGGAATCTTTATGCAAATCAAAACGGAACACGGCATTATCGGCATTTCCAACGAGGTCATTTCCGCTGTCGCCGGACTGGCTGCGTCCAGCTGTTTTGGCGTAAAGGGCATGACAGCGACATCCGTCAAGGACGGACTTGTGCATTTGCTCAAGCGCGAGGCTATGACGACAGGCGTCAGGGTGTATGAAGCGGACGGCGGCATCACCATTCATTTGAATATCGCCGTCGACCATGGCCTGAATATTCCGGCAGTCTGCCGTTCGATCATCAGCGAGGTTCGCTATAACGTGCAGCGCCTGACCGGGCTGAACGTCGTTTCAGTCGACGTCTGCGTCGATTCGATCAAGGCGTAAAACCAGACCGCACGATTTCTATTTTTCCGCCGTGTACCGGCGGAATCCGGGAGGCTGACACTTTGGCAAAGACGATAGACGGAGAACGCTTCAAACAAATGATCTGCGCTGCGGCCGCCGCGGTCGAAGAGCGTAAGGAAGCAATCAACGAACTCAATGTTTTTCCCGTTCCCGACGGCGACACGGGTACCAATATGGCGCTGACGCTGGGCAACGCGTCGAATGAACTGCAGCGGGTCGAAAACCCCACGCTGGGCAAGGCGATGGAAATCACCTCGTCGGCCCTTTTGCGCGGCGCGCGCGGCAACTCGGGCGTCATCACCTCGCTGCTCTTTCGCGGCCTGACCCGCTCTTTAAAGGCGGCGGGCAGCGAATTTGACGGCGGCGGCCTGGCCGCCGCGCTGACCGAGGGCGTGCAGACGGCGTACAAGGCCGTCATGAAGCCGGCAGAGGGCACGATTCTGACCGTTTCGCGCGTCTCAGCCGAAGCGGCGCTCAAAACGGCGCAGACGGATCGCGACGCCGAGAAGGTTCTGCAAAGCGCCATTGCGGCGGCGCGCGAAGCGCTGCCCCTGACCACCGAACAAAACCCTGTGCTCAAGAAGGCGCAGGTCGTTGATGCCGGCGCTTACGGCTATATCATCATTCTTGAGGGAATGCTGTCAGCCCTGACCGGTAAGGTGCAAAACCTTGTCTTGAACCTGCAAAAGCCCAAAGTGCAGAGCAATGTTGCCGCCGACTTTTCGCAGTATGATACGGAGGAAATCACCTTTGCCTACTGCACCGAGTTCATCGCCGATCGCGAGGATAAGAACCGCCCGGTTGAAAAGCTGCGCGCCTTTTTGAGCAGCATCGGCGACAGCCTCGTCGTCGTCGAGGATGACGAGCTCATTAAAATTCATGTGCATACTGACACGCCGCACCTCGCTCTGGGCGAGGGGCTGAAATACGGCCGCCTGTCGCGCATTAAAATCGAGAATATGCAGGAGCAGCTCGAGCGCAAGCAGCGCGACGGCGCGGCGCAGAACGTGCCGGCCCGCCGCCAGTCTGCTGAACCGGAAAAGCGGTATGGCTTTGTCGCCGTCGCCGCCGGCGAGGGCCTGGCGTCGGTCTTTGGCGATCTGGGCGTCGACTTTATGGTCGAGGGCGGCCAGACCATGAACCCTTCGACGGAGGATGTTCTCAGCGCCATTGACAAAACGCCGGCCGAAGTGGTCTTTGTCCTGCCCAACAACAAAAATATCATCATGGCAAGCGAGCAGGCCGCCGCGCTGTCGGAAAAGCAGGTCATCGTCCTGCCGACCAAAACGGTGCCGCAGGGTATCTCTGCACTGCTGGCCTTTGACCCCGAGCGCGACCCGGATTTGAACCGTGACGAAATGACGGCCGCGCTCGCCGCCGTGCAGACCGGCCAGATTACTTATGCCGCCCGCGATTCGTCCTTTGACGGACACGACATTCACGAGGGCGACTTTATGGCCATGCTCGAGGGCAAGCTGCTGGCCAGCTCGCGCTCCTTTGACGACGTCATGCGCAAGCTGGGGCGCACCATGTGCGGCCGCAAGAGCCAGTTCATCACCATTTTTTACGGCGAGGGTTCGACGCCTGAGCAGGCCGAGCAGGTGCGCGAGCTTTTTGCCAAAGAGGCAAAGAACGCCGAAATCAGCCTGATTTGCGGCGGTCAGCCGGTTTATTCCTATATCATTTCCGTCGAATAACGATATCAATCCACCAAAGGGGCTGTTATGACAGCCCCTTTTTTACGGGATTGGAGAAAGGAAGGAATATCATGAGCGACCTGAAAACCTACCTGAGCATCGGCAATTGCTGCGCGGCCCAATGGCTCGACGCCCGCCGACTGGTCTTTGTCCGCTCCGACGCAGACGGACAGAGCATTGTGCGGTTCGACGTCGAAACGGGCAGCAGCGAAACGCTTTATACCACACAGGAAAAAATCTGGCGGCTGTATACGGGCGGCGGCCTGTGCTTTTTCCCGTCCGACGCGGGCGGCAATGAAAACGAGCAGATCTTTGTGCTGAAGGACGGCGGCGCCGCCGACCTGACACACGACCCCGACGTTCGCCATTACCCCGGCGGGCTGCTGCCCGACGGGAAAACCGTCGTCTTTTCCTGCAACGCGCGCGACCGCCAGAGCTTCGACATCGTCTCTCTTCAGATGGAAACGGGCGAGCGCCGCATGATTCTGCAAAACAGTGACAACTACAACCTGCCCGCCGCCCTGTCGCCCGACGGGAAATATCTGCTTTACAACAAACTGCTCGGATCCTCCAACAACCTTTTGTGGATGGTCGACATCGAAACCGGACAGGCGCGCCGCGTGCCGTCGGGCGACGCCGTCGCCGCGTATGAAAGCCCGGCGTGGACGCCGGATTCCCGTGGGTTTTACTACGTCACAGACGAGGGCAGCGACTTTTTCCGCGTCTGCTACTGCGACATTGCCTCGGGCAGCGCGAACGATGTCCTGACCTTCCCCTGGGATGTTGAAAACCTGGCCGTTTCGCCGTGCGGGCGCTATCTGGCCGTGCTCGTCAATGAGGACGGCTATTCATCCCTGCGGCTCTACGATTTGCAGGACAAGGTTTTCTGCAACATTCCGCAGCCGCCCCGCGGCGTTTATTCCGAATATGATACCCTGGTTTGGGCGCCCGAAGGGCTTAAACTGGCCTTTTCCGTGACGAGCGGCAAACGCCCGCAGGACATCTGGGTGCTTGATGTGGAAAGGGACAGCCTGCGCCGCATCAGCGACAGTATGCCGGCCGGTCTGACGGCCGACGGCCTGACCGAGCCGGTCAAGGGTTCGTACAAATCCTTTGACGGGCTTGAGGTCCCTTATTTTCTTTATGTCCCCCGCGGCAAGACGGCGGAAAACCTGCCCGTCATGATCTCCATCCACGGCGGGCCGGAGGGGCAGAGCCGCCCCTGTCTGCCCTATGCCGAGTTCTTGCAGTACATGGTGGCGCAGGGGGTCGCTGTCGTCGAGCCCAATGTGCGCGGTTCGACCGGCTATGGCAAGGCCTATTCCCATCTGGACGACGTGGAAAAGCGCCTGGACAGCGTCAAGGACATCGAATCTTTGGTGCATCACCTGGTCGAAACCGGGGTGGCTGACCGCCGCCGCATCGGCGTTATGGGAACCAGTTACGGCGGGTTCATGACCCTTTCGTGCGCGGCGCGCTACCCCGAGCTGTGGTGCTGCGCCGTCTGCACCGTCGGCATGTTCAATTTGGTAACCTTCCTTGAAAATACGGCCCCTTACCGCCGCCCGCACCGCGAAAGCGAATACGGCACGCTGGCCCACGATCGCGAAACCCTGTACCTCGTGTCGCCCGTCGCCGCCGTCGACGGCATTCGCGGCCCGCTCATGATCATCCACGGGCAGAACGACCCGCGCGTGCCGGTCAGTGAAGCGCACCAGGCCATGGAGTATTTGCAGGGGCGCGGCGTCGACGCGCACATGCTGGTATACCCTGACGAGGGGCACGGCCTGGGCAAGCTCAAAAACAAGCTTGACTGCTTCCCCAAAGTGCTTGATTTCGTCAAAAAACACATGGAGCTGTAAAGCAGCATAAAAAACGGCGGCCAAACGGCCGCCGTTTTTACTGCCCAAAAAGCTTTTTAGCTGTGTCCGTTCAGGACTGCATCAGCCGCACCAGCATGATAGCGGCCTCGGCACGGGTGGCCGTCTGCGCGCCGTTATAGCTGCCGCGGATCAGCCCCAGCCCCTGGGCCAGCGCCGCATAGCCCAGGTCGGCTTCGGCGATGGACGCGCGGTCGGCATACGAACAGGTGAAAATACCCTTGAGCGACGCGGTTTTTTCGTAGCCCGCGCCGTTGAGCAGCAGCTTGACCAACTCACCGCGCGTCAAAACGGCGCCGTCCTGCCGTTGCTGCCGGATTAAAGCGCCCATGCCATACGCTATGGAGTAAGCCTGATTTTTCTCCTGCGCATCCGCATTTTCAGGGTCGAGCCGGTAGCCCTGCAAACTGGCCAGCAGACAGACGGCGTCCAGCTGTGTCAGCGCCTTGTCGGGCTGAAAGCGCTCGGCACTATACCCGACGCCAAAACGCGCCAGGCGCTCGATATCGTCTTTGGCCCAGTGGCCGGTCAGGTCGGCGTATTCCTGCGCCGGTGTTCCTGTGACAAATGCCGCCAGCACCGGCTCGCCGGTTTTGGCGTCAACACCCTGCACCTGCTGCTCGCACTCCAGCATATACCCCAGCTTCATGGCGTTGAAATGCGTCATGCCCATGTCGATGAGCCGTGCGGCGGACGCGTTGGCCCGGTCGAGCTTTTCGGGGACGAGCAGATAGCGCAGCGTCACCTCGTAGGCGCCCATCCACGCGTCCAGCGCGGCTTCGGCGCTCACCAGTCCGTCGGTACTGTCAAACTCGACCGACTCGTCGTATGTAAAGGAGAGACAGCTGACCGAGCCGTCCTGTGCGTCAATGCCCACCGTGTAGGCGTTGGCCGGGAAAAAGATGTCGTTTTGGCGGCGCGCAAAGGTGAAGGAATAGGACGGCGATCCCTCGCCGGTGCTGTCCACTGTGTCATACAGCGCCAACGTTTCGTAATGCGCGCCATAGCGGGCCTTCAAAAAGGCTTCGGCCCGCTCCTGCGCCTGCTGCACGCTCAGCGCGGGGCGGCGGTTTTCGTTCCACGGCGCCGACGACCACAGCTCCAGCACTTCGCCGGTGCGCGCGTCGACCGTCACGGTGCGGAAGCTCTTGCCTTCATCAGCCGCGCGGCTGTAGCGCAGCGTACACAGAACCCGCTCGCTGTCGCCGTCCTGCTCCAGCCGGTAGGCGGCTGTATTCAGCGTGTAGCGGCCCAAGCCGAATTCCTGCACGGCTTGCAGCGCGGCGTCAAGCGCGTCTTTGTCCAAAACGCCCTCCAGCTTGCGGATGCCATCCTGTTCGGCTTCGCTCAGGCCGGCCGCCGCTTCGGGCGCCGCAGCATCGTTGGCCGCCATGCCGCTGCCGCCGCGTTCCCAGCTGCCTTTTTGCAGTTCGGTCAGGTCAACCGCTTCACCGGTGCGCGCGTCGACATAGAAGGTGTGAAGGTCGTCCGGCACATAGCGCAGAACGGCTCTGCCGCTGTCGGCCAGCACATATTCCAGCCGCAAAGCCTGCGTCTTCTTCAGGCTTTCGGCGGCCTGCACAGCTGAAATCGAGGCCGTGGCCCCGGGCACGCCGCCCAGGCAGACGGTGTCGGGCACATCGCGCCAGAAGCGCGTCACCCTTCCGTCGTCCGCGCGCACCGTCAGCGAATAGCTGAGGGGCGAGGGCAGGCCGTTCAGCTGGATTTCACCAGAAAAGCGGTAGGAAGTGCTGCCCAGTTGGTCTTCGCCATACGCCGTCCCCAGGCGGATTGTTTCGTTTGCGTTGAGCGCCTTTTTCAGGAAATCATTGGCGGCATTGACCGCCGCTTTGGAATCGCCGGCCGGGAAGGACGGAATCGACCCCGATTCATTGGCCGGCGCCGGCTCATACAGCCGGTAGCTGACGACGGTGCCGTCCTCCAACGCTTCGATGCTCAGCGAGCCGTTCTGACCGCTCCATTCCAGCGACCAGAGGGTGGCCAGCTCCTGTTCTTCGCTGCTGCCGTAAAAGGACTCATACTCCTCGGTGTCCAGCCCCAGCCGGGTTTTTACGGCCTGCGTCACCTTTGCCAGGCGGGCGTCGGCCGATTCGGCCGCCAGCGCCGGTGCCGCCGTTCCGCCCAGCAGCGCGGCGCAGAGCAGTGTACAAAGCAGTTTTTTCATTTCAGACCCTCCATTCCGTTGTCGTTTACATCCCGCTTCGTTGTTTTTTAGACGGATGCCGCGCGGGAATGTTCCCGGATTTTCCCGGACATCTGCCTTTGCAGGCCGCTTTTTTGCAGCCGGCGCTCAGCCTTTCCTATAACTCGTTTTATCCGGTTTTGATTTTCAGATAAAGGGGCGAAGAGGCTTCACAGCGTATAAAGTGTATGCTATATTCAGTTACAGAAAACTATCCCCGACTTACCCTTATGTGCCGCTTTGCCGGCAGGGCAGGCCGGATCGGAGGCGAAAAGCAATGAACAGAGAGCTCGTTCGCGAACTGCCCGAAGTCTTTGAAGAGTTCAGTGAACAACGCAAAAAATCCTTTATCACCGCGATGGAGTTGAAAGAAAAGGGAGTCCCCTTTGTCGGCGTTTTCTGCACTTATCTGCCGCAGGAAATCCCTATGGCCATGGGAGCGGCCGTTGTCGGACTGTGCTCCATGTCGGGTGAAACCATTCCGGACGCCGAAAAGGATCTGCCGCGCAATCTGTGCCCGCTCGTCAAATCGAGCTACGGCTTTGCCAAAACCGACAAGTGCCCGTTTTTCTATTTTTCCGATCTGATCGTCGGGGAAACGACCTGCGACGGCAAAAAGAAAATGTACGAAATGCTGGGTGAGTTCAAGCCGGTTTATGTCATGGAGCTGCCCAACAGCCAGAGCCCCGAAGCGCTGGAGCTGTGGAAAAAAGAGGTCATCAAGTTTAAGGAAAAGCTCGAGAGCCATTTCGGCGTCACCATCACCGAAGAACAGGTGCGCGAAGCGGCGCGCCTGAAAAACGAAGAGCGCCGCGCGCTCAAGGAATTTTACGAGCTGATGAAGCTCAACCCCGCCCCCATGCTGGGCGGCAACATGTACAAGGTTCTGTACGGCAGCACCTTCAAGTTTGACAAAGCGGAAATTCCCGGCGAAGTCCGCGCGCTGACGCAACGCATTTTGTCTGAGTACGACGACGGCACCGAAAACTGTCCCAAGCAGCGCTTTGCCGGCCGGCCGCGTATTCTGGTCACCGGCAGCCCCATCGGCGGCGCCAGCGAAAAGGTCATCAAGTGCCTGGAGGACAATGGAGCGCAGGTTGTCGTATACGAAAACTGCGGCGGCGCCAAGTCGGTCGACGAACTGGTTGACGCCGACGCGCCCGACATTTACGACGCTTTGGCCCGGCGCTACCTCAATATCGGCTGCTCGTGCATGACGCCGAACCCCAACCGCATCAAGCTGATGGATCGCCTGATTGACGAATACCAGGTCGACGCTGTGGTCGAGGTCATTCTCCAAGCCTGCCATACTTATAATGTGGAAGCCTATAACATCCGCCAGTTTGTCACAAAAACCAAAAATAAACCCTATATTGCCATAGAAACCGACTACTCAACGGCCGATACCGGCCAAATCAGCACCCGGTTGTCGGCCTTCCTTGAAATGCTGTAACCCCCCTGTCAAAGCAGCCGCAGCGGCATCGTTTTTCAAAAAGCGACGCCGCTGTTTTTTCATGAAATTTTTCAAATGTGTCTTCTAAAACACACTGTGCATAATTCTCCCTGTCCTGTGAAAAATAACAGCATGAATAGTAAAGCCCCGCCTGAAAGCCCATGGGCGCTTCGGGCAAGTTATGCGAAAAGGAGATATCTTCAAATATGAAAGCAACTGGTATTGTGCGCCGCATCGATGATTTGGGCCGTGTCGTCATTCCCAAAGAGATCCGCCGCACCATGCGTATCCGAGAGGGAGAACCGCTGGAAATCTTCACAGACGCCGGCGGAAGCGTCATCTTTAAAAAATATTCCCCGGTCGGCGAGCTGAGCACCTTCGCCCTTCAAATGTGCGAGGCCATCTTCAAAAGCTGCGGCCACACCTGTGTCGTGTGCGATCGCGACAGCGTCATCGCCGCCGGCAGCTCCATGCGGCGCGAGCTTGACGGCCGCCCTGTTTCGCCCGAGCTTGAGCAGGCCATGTCCTCGCGCCAGCTTGTTTGCAGCGACAGCGGTCTTCCCATCACGCCGACGGCGCCGCACCTTTTGGCCGGTACAGTGCAGCCTATCATTGCGGGCGGCGATTTGTGCGGCTGCGTGGCCCTGGTCGCCGGCGATCTGCCGGTTGGCGAAACCGAGCACAAGCTTTTGCAGCTGGCCGCTCTTTTTCTGGCCAAGCAAATGGAAGACTGACCTCTTTGAATCTTTCTTTTTTCGGCGGAACGCGGCGCATACAGCACCCGTCCGCCGTTGTTTTTTGTGCGGACAGGGGCGCTTTTGCCAAACCTGCCGGCCCCTGAGGTCGGCGCCCCTTTTGCTTCTGTATCAATATCGGCCGTGTAACCCGGCGCGCCGTCTTTTTCTCGTTTTTCTGTTGACAAAGACCGCTTTGACAGGATATAATACAAGTTGCATATTGCTTCAGGCAGCGCCATGGGCTTGCTCTGTGCGCAAACCCGCGGCGGTGTCTGAATATCTCATTTTCGGGAGGTGTACAACATGCTTCGTACCTATCAGCCTAAGAAACGTCAGCGCAGCAAAGAGCACGGCTTTATGAAAAGGATGAAAACGCGCAACGGCAGAAAGGTCCTGGCCAGGCGCCGCGCCAAGGGCAGAATCCGCCTGACCCACTGATGTTCACGCTTTAAGACCGCTTTCCCGGCGGTCTTATATTTTAACCGAAGCGGGAGACGACCATGCTTCACACAATATCCCTCAACGAAAACCACCGTTTCCGCGCGCTGTATGCGCGTGGTCGGCACAGCGCAGGGGGGCGCTTGGCCGTTTACGCCATGAAAAATCGCCTGAAAGACACCAACCGCATGGGCATTACCGTTTCCAGCAAGCTGGGCGGTGCGGTAACGCGTAACCGCGTCCGGCGCAGACTGCGCGAATGCTACCGGCTTTCGGAGCCGGGCACCCGCGCCGGGTGGGACATCGTCATCGTGGCGCGCCACGGTGCGCTGCAATCCGACTTTTCGGGGCTTATGCGCGAACTGCGCGTCCACCTTAAAAAGCTGGATCTTTTACAGGGGGCCGGGCCCAATGCTTAGACGGCTGCTTTTGCGCCTTATTGACCTTTACCAAAAGCGCCTCTCAGGGCTCAAACGGCAGCCATGCTGCCGGTTTACCCCCACCTGCTCCCAATACGCCCGGGAAGCCATTTCCTTACATGGCGCTCTTTGCGGCGGGGGGCTCGCCCTGTGGCGCATTCTGCGCTGCAACCCTTTCTGCCGGGGCGGTTACGACCCTGTTCCGCAGAACATCCGCCCCATTTGCAAACGGCGGCGCAGGCCGCCGACGGACAAAGGAGAATAACCATTCATGCTGAGTATCATCGCCACGCCGTTCGGCTACATCATGCGCTTTATTTACGAGCTGGTCGGCAATTATGGTCTGAGCATCTTTCTGTTTGCCCTGCTGGCCAAGCTGCTTCTGCTGCCGCTGACCATCAAGAGCAAACGGAGCATGATCGACATGCAGCGCATCCAGCCTAAAATGCTCGAGCTGCAAAAAAAGTATGGCAAGGATCGGCAAAAATACGCCGAAAAAGTGCAGGAGCTGTATGACAACGAGGGCGTCTCGATGTCGGCCGGCTGCCTGCCTCAGCTCATTACCCTGCCCATCATGCTCGGCCTTTACTACGTCATTTCGCAGCCGCTGACCTATTTCATGCAGCTGACGGCCGACGAGATTACCGCCGTCGCCAACGCGCTCAACTACACGATGGGAAATGACTACACCGCGCAAATCGGCCTGGCCGGCCTGATGCACCAGAACTTTGACCTTATTTCCGGCATTTCGGACAAGATCATGCAGGTTGATTTCAATTTCCTTGGCATCAATCTGGCCGCAACCCCCAGCTTTAAAGCCTTTAATCTTTTGTGGATTATCCCCATTCTTTCTGCGCTGACATCCTTCCTTTACAGCTTTATCAGCCAGAAACTCAACAAAAAAATCGCGGGCAATGTCCAAAACCCGCAGACACAGTCCATGAACGGCATGATGTACATTATGATGCCCGCCATGTCGCTCTATTTCGGCTTTATCCTGCCCGCCGGCCTTGGAATATACTGGATCTCCAACAACCTGCTCATGGTGGCGCAGGAAGTCATTCTGACCAAGCTTTTATACAAGCCGCAGCAAAACAAGCAACTGGAGTAAAAAGAGGTGAAGCGCATTGCTTAAAACAATAGAAACCCGGGGCGACTCGATTGACGAGGCCGTCAAAAAGGCCCTTGCCGAGCTGAATGTCGAACGCGACGACGTTTCGGTCGAGGTGGTGCAAAAGCCCAAGTCGGGCTTTTTGGGCATCGGGCGCGAGCCTGCCATTGTGCGCGTCTCGTATGAAACGTCGCCGGCCGACACGGCGCGCGAGTTCCTGTCCGGCCTGCTCGATCGCTTCGGCACCCCGGCCCACATCGACACGACGGTTGATCAGCAGGAGCATACCATCCATATCGAGCTGTCCGGCAGCAATATGGGGGCCGTCATCGGCCGCCGCGGCGACACGCTGGACGCCATTCAGTACCTGACATCCATCGTCGCCAACCGTGAAGAAGAGGATCGCTGGCGCATCACGGTTGATACGGAAAACTACCGCAAAAAGCGCGAGAGCGCTTTGCAGGCGCTGGCGCAGAAGACGGCGCAGAAGGCGCTCAAGTACAAAAAACCTGTGGCGCTGGAGCCGATGAACCCCCACGAACGCCGCATCATTCATTCCGCCTTGCAGGACTTTGACGGCGTTACCACCTATTCAACGGGCAGCGAGCCCAACCGGCGCGTCATTGTCTCGCCGATCGGCATGGAAAAATCCCGGCCGCAGAACGGCCCCCGCTCCGGCGGGCGCCCCCACGGCGGCCGCCGTCCGGATAGCCGCGCTCCGCGCAGCTAAACGGGACAAGCGGCAAAACTGTATACAGAAAGGAGCCGCCGGCTGTCAACCGGCGGCTTTTTTACTTTCAGCCAGGCGATAAACGGCGCCTGCTTGCCCTGCGCCGCCCGCAATACCCGATTATGGATACGCCAAGCCTGTACTACACGCGGTTCGGGCTGATAAATGTGTGCCTGTCATAAGGCTGTTTGAAAAAGCCACCCCCGCAGATCTGCAAGGGCGGCTTTGACATTTATTCTTTGTTCTTTGGGGGCAGATCCACTTTGATAGACAGGTCGCGCAGCTGGCGCTCGTCGACCGTCGAAGGGCTGTCCATCATCAGCTCCGAAGCATTCTGCACCTTGGGGAAGGCAATGACATCGCGGATGCTGTCGGTGCCGGCCATGTGCATGACAATGCGATCCAGCCCATAGGCAATGCCGCCGTGCGGGGGCGCGCCGTATTTGAAGGCGTTGATCATATGCCCGAAGCGCAGCCCGATTTCCTCGTCGCTGATGCCGAGCGCGCGGAACATGGCGCTTTGCACGTCAGCGCGGTGGATACGCACCGAGCCGCCGCCCAGTTCTGTTCCATTGAGAACGATGTCATAGGCTTTGGCGCGCATGGCAATGGGATTGGTTTCAAACAGCGGCAAATCCTCGTCCCGCGGCGCGGTAAAGGGGTGGTGTTTGGCATACAGACGCCGTTTCCCGTCGTCGTCTTCGCCGTACTCGAAGAGCGGGAAATCGACAATCCACAAAAACTTCCATACGTTTTCGGGGATGACGCCCATCCGGCGCGCCACCTCACAACGCAGATTGCCCAGCGCGTTCTGCGCCAGCTCGACATCGGCGTCAGCCACACACAGCAAAAGATCGCCCGGCTTGACGCCAGCCTTGTCCATGATGGCGCGCAGCTTCTCTTCGGACACGAATTTTGCGAAGGAGGAGCTGTGTTCGCCGTTTTCCGCCACCTTGAGCCAGGCCAAGCCTTTGGCGCGATAGGTTTTGACATATTCGCCCAGCGCGTCGATTTCCTTGCGGCTCATCTTCGCGCCGCCGTCGATGTTGATGCCGGCAACCAGGCCGCCTGCTTCAACAGCCTTTTCAAACACCGAGAAGCCGCAGTCCTTTGCAAGTCCGCTCAAATCGCACAACTCATAACCAAAGCGCAGGTCGGGCTTGTCCGAGCCGTAGCGGGCCATGGCCTCATGATAAGTCATGCGCGCAATGGGGGTCTCAATATCGACGCTCTTGATCTCCTTCATCAGGCGTTTTAAAAAGCCCTCCTGCACGGCAATGATGTCGTCGACGTCGACAAAGCTCATCTCCAGGTCGATTTGCGTGAACTCGGGCTGACGGTCATACCGCAGGTCTTCGTCGCGGAAGCAGCGGGCGATTTGCATGTAACGGTCAAAGCCGGCCAGCATCAAAAGCTGCTTGTACTGCTGGGGCGACTGGGGCAGAGCGTAAAATTCGCCGGGATGTACGCGGGACGGCACCAGATAATCGCGCGCGCCCTCGGGGGTTGATTTGGTCAAAATAGGGGTTTCGATTTCCAAAAAGCCGTTTTCCGAAAAATAGCTGCGGGTCAGCTGCATAATCTGGTGGCGCAGGGCCAGGCAGTGTTGCAGAGACGGGCGGCGCAGGTCGAGATAGCGGTATTTGAGCCGCAGCGTGTCGTTGACCGAAACGTCGTCGGAGATTTCAAAGGGAGGCGTTTCCGCTTTGGAAAAAACGCGCAGGCCGGAGGCCAGAATCTCAATGCGGCCGGTGGGAATTTTATCGTTTACCGAGGCGCGCGGACGCACCGTTCCGGTGATTTCAACCGTATATTCGCTTCGCAGAGCCGACGCCTGGTCAAAGAGCTTCTGGTCATCAGTCTGGTCAAAAACACACTGCACGATGCCGGTGCGGTCGCGCACATCGACAAAGATAAGCCCGCCCAGGTCGCGCGCACGGGCGACCCAGCCGTAAACGGTGACGGCCTTGCCGGAATCACTCTCGCGGAGTGTTCCGCAATACGCTCTGTTTTGACACTGATTCATAATATATACGTTCCTTTCGGGTAGATTTTCTGCGGTAAAAGCCTGCCTCAGTGCGAAACCGGATTGACAATTTCGCGCCAGGCCAAATCGCCGCGCGCCAGGCCCTGAATAAGAACTTCGGCAGTGGCGACGTTGGTGGCCACGGGGATGCTGTTTAAGTCGCAGTGGCGCAGCAGGTTGTTGATTTCCACTTCGTGGTCGTACTTTTCCATCGGGTCACGGAAAAGCAGCACCAAATCGATTTCGTTATAGGCTACGCGGGCGGCCATCTGCTGTTCGCCGCCCGTCGGGCCGGGGAGCAGGCAGTGGACCTTCAGGCCTGTGGCGTCAATAATCATCTTTCCCGTCGTGCCGGTGGCGCAGATATCATGTTTGGCGAGAACGCCGCAGTAGGCGATGCAGAACTGCACCATCAGTTCTTTTTTTCTGTTTTGCGCAATAATCGCTATATTCATAAGTTCGCCCGACCTCCCATTTCTGTATGTAAATACGTTACCTGTAGCGGCCCTTCAGCCCGTCCAGCAGCGGCACCCGTTCGCCGCGCAGCCTGCGCGCGATGTTGCCGTAAGCCCTTTGCGCGTCGCCCTCTGACTCCAGCAGCAGAATCTGCCCTTTCCCGGCGCAAATGGCGACATCGTCGTCTTCGGGCACGGCGCCCAGCAGCGACAGGCCCGAGGCGTCCATGGCGCGATCAATATTGACGGTAGCGCCGGCATCAATCATACCGCGGCGCACGCGGTTGACAACGATGTGAACCTTTTCCACATTGCCCTGGTGCAGCGTCTGCGCTGCCTTCTGCGCGCCGCGCAGCGCCAGCGCGTCGCCCGTCGATACAATGACGGCCTGCTGAACCGCAGGCGCAAAAGCCGAAATTTCCCGTCCGATGCCGGCCGGGCAGTCGATAAATACATAGGAAAAATGCGCGCGCGCGCGCTGGATCAGCCCGCACAGCTGCTCGTCGCTCACTTCGTCGCGGCGCTCAAGCGCGGCGGGCGCGGTCAAAACGCGCAGGTTCCGGACAACGGAGTGGTGAACGGCCGCCTCTTTCAGCAGGGCGTTTCCCTGCGCGACATCGGCGTAAGAGAACAAAAGACTGTCGCTCATACCGAGCACCAGATCCAGGCTGCGCAGGCCGGTATCGGCGTCAATGAGCAGCACCTTTTCACCCAGCGCGCACAGCGCGATGCCGACGTTGGCGCAAAAGGACGTTTTCCCTGTCCCGCCCTTGCCGGATGCAACCAGTATGGCCGTTCCCACGCGATCAGCTCCCCACCCGGGGCGCTGTCGGACAAAAGCCCCGGCCGATGATTTCCGCCCTGTTGGTTCAGCTTGCCCGCGGGCGGGGGTATAGCACACCCTAGTTTATATTATAACCTGTTTTTTACATTTGCACAAGATGCTTTTACACACTACTGTCAAAATCCGTCAAATTCTTCCGCGCCTTCCTGCGCCGGCGGATTCACATTTTCCGGCTCCGCCGGCGCCGCAGACCCGTCCGGTGCATCCGCTTCCCCGGGAGCATCCGGCTGTTCGGGCTCTTCGACCGGCTCTGCGGGCTGGCTGGGAGGAGCGTTCACAACGGGCGCAGCCGGCTGCCCGCTCTGCGCGGGCTGGCTGGGCTGTGCAGGCCGGGCCGCACCCCCTGCCGGGCTTCCGGGATCGCTTTGAAGCGGCTCATCCTGCTGCTGGTTGAAGCCGAAGTACTGATTGTAAATAGCAATGGCAACGGGCGCCATATTGCCGCCGCTGCCGCCATATTCGCCGACCACGCAGACGGCGATTTCGGGGTCGTCATAGGGCGCAAAGGAGACAAAGACGCCGTGATCTGAACGTTTGCCCGTTACCGTCTGCGCCGATCCGGTCTTGCCGGCCACGGAAATAGGATAATTGCGGAAAAGCGAAGAGGCGGTGCCGTCGTCGGTGGTAACGCCCAGCATTCCTTTAAAAACGGCCTGGCGCGTCTCCTCCGACATCTGGACGGTGGCGACAACCTCGGGCTCGACAACGGCCACTTTTTCGGTGTACGAATAATTCCAGCGTTCTTTGAGCAGGTGGGGCTTGTAACGGGTGCCGCCGTTGGCAATAGCGGAAATATAAGAGCAGAGCTGAATGGGGGTAAACAGCTGCTCCGACTGCCCGATGCCGGCCTGAATGGTCTCGCCCAGCTCCCAACGCGCGCCGCCGCTGGCCTCGCGGCTTTCCGGGCCGGCCAGGTTGCCCGTGTACTCGCCTGCCAGCTCGATGCCGGTTTTCTGCCCCAGCCCGAACTGCTTGGCGTACTTGTTGAGCCTTTCAATGGTCAGCTGGCGCGAGACATCATAAAAGAAATAGTTGCAAGAATATTTAATGGCGTCGCTGACGTTGATGTTGCCGTGGGTGCCGCCGGTTTTGCGGTACAGCCAGCAGGCAGGGGTGTAGTCGGGCGCATAATACATGTACCGCCCCAGATCGCGAATGCGCGTGGTCGGCGTGACAATGCCCTCTTCCAGCGCGGCGACGGCCGTTACCATCTTAAAGGTCGAGCCGGGAGGATAGGTGCCCTGAATGGCGCGGTTGAAAAGGGGCCTGTCCTCGTCCTGCATCGCCTTGGAATAGTCCTCCGGGTTATAGGTCGGGTAGCTGGCCATGGCCAGCACCTCGCCGGTGTGGACGTCCATGACGACGACGGCGCCGCCCTCGGCGTCGCGTCCGCTCAGCTCTTTGGCGTTGGCCTTCAGGTTTTCGATGGTGTCACGCAGCGCGTTTTCGGCCACCATTTGCAGTTCGATGTCAATGGTCAGGCGGCAGTTGTCGCCCGGCTGCGGCTCTTTTGAAACAAACTGGCTTAAAATGACGCCGTCGACGTTGGTTTCCACCGAGCGCACGCCATCGATTCCGCGCAGATAGCTTTCCAGCGCACGCTCCATCCCGTCCTTGCCGATGGTGTCGTTCATGGCGTAGCCTTCGTCTTTCAGCTCGGCGTACTCCTCGGGGTCCAGCGCGCCGATGCGCCCCAAAATATGGGCGGCATAGGTCGTTTCATATTGGCGGATGTCGTCGACTTCGATATTGACGCCGGGCAGCTCGCTCGAACGCTCGGCGACGAGGGAGACGGTGTCGATATCCAGCCCCGTTGCAAAGGTATACGGCGTATAAGAAGAAAAGTCGCGCCGCTCCATTTCATAGCGCACGCCGATGACGGTGCGCTTTTGCCGCACCGACAAACCTTCATCCACTTTGTATTTTTCACACAGCAGGTCAAACAGCGCAGCCGCGTCGGGCTCCTGGGGCCAGTCCTTCTGCTGGGCGATGAACTTGTACAGCCGGCCGCCGTCGCCCGATTCAGCGCTGGCATAGGTATAGGCGAAGGGCGCCGACTCTGTCAGGGGCAGCGAATCATAGTATTCCAGCCCCGCCTGGCGCATGATGTCGGTCAGCTCTAAAATAACGCTGTTCTGGTTCTGCTTGTCCCAGGTGTAATAATCAAAAACCAGCACAAAGCCGACGCTGTTGCTGACCAGCGGCACGCCGTTGCGGTCGGCGATTTCACCGCGCGACGCGTTTTCCGAATAGCTGCGCAGCGTCTTGCGCTGCGACGCTTCGGCATAGACGGCGCCGCGCGCCAGCTGAAGCTGCGCCATGCGGAAAACGAGGGCGCCGGCAATGGTCGCCATGCAGACAAAGAGCACGGCGGTCCGTACAATAGGTTTGCGTTCTTTCATTCTTCATCCTTTTCTGCAAATCGCAGATAAACACCCCGCACGGCAAAGAAGACCAGCGCAGCGGGTAGCAGAGAAATCGCCGAATTGCCCAAAAGCAGTAGGGCAGATCGGCCGAGCGGCGCGCCGTAGAGCAGCGCGTAATAAAACAGATAGCCAAAGACACCCTGTATCACAGAAGCAAGCAGCCCCAGCAGCAGGGCAGAGGGCAGGATGGGCCGCATATACCGCAGGGCAAAGGCGCCGCACAGCGCGCCGAGCAACCCGTAATATAAAGCCAAAAGCCCGTCAATGACAGGGGAGCCTATCACGCTCAGAAGCCCGGCGGCAAAGCCGAAGCAGCCGGCGGCATACGGCCCCTCGAACAGGGCGAGCGCCATGACAAAATAGGGGACGACGTCGATTTTCAGCCCCCACAGCGAAAGCGCTGTCCCCCGCGACGACTGCAAAATATAAGCGGCCAGCAGCAATAATGCATACGCACAGTATTTTATAATCGCACTTTTGCGGCCCGTCATCGCGTCACCTCAAAGCTTTTGATGACAAAGACGCTTTTCAGCTCTTCCAGCGGCACGACCGGCTCAATGACGGCATAACTCGAAATCCCGTGGCTTTCGGGCAGGAATTCCTTCACCGTGCCGAGCAGCAGCCCCTGCGGGTACAGCCCGCCATAGCCCGAGGTTTCAATGAGATCGCCGGGAACCACATCGGCGTCGTTTTGCAGGTAGGAAAGCTTAAACCGCCCGTCGGGCAGATATTCGAAGTTGCCTTCGGCCACTGCCGTCTCACGCGTGCGGCATAAGACGGCGCCCACCTTGACGGAAACATCAATGACGGTCAGGACTTCGGAATAGTTGGGGCCTACCTCGGACACATAGCCGACCATGCCTTCGCTGACAATGACGCAGTCGCCTGTCTCAATGCCGTCGACAGCCCCCTTGTCAATGGTAAAGCCGCTGCGGTACGCGCCGCCGGTCACCGACACGATGTTGCAGTATTCCAGGTCATAGTCGCGGTGCTTGCGCTTGAGCCCCAGCATTTCGCGCAGCTGTTCGTTTTCGCTGATCGCCTCCAGGTACTGGCGCTCGTTTTCGCGCAGCGAGCTGATCTCTTCCTTGAGCCGCGCGTTTTCCGCTTCCAGCGCGCTGTAGCGGTAAAAATAGCCGAAAACGCCGGACGCCCAGTCGGTTACAGCCGTCACACCCTTTTCCAGCGGCGTGACGACGGCGCCCATCATGCCGCTCAGCATGTTGGGGCCGCCGACGGCGTACACCACCCCCATGATCACACAGGCGGCGGCGACAAGCACCAACAGGAACAAAAACAGTTTGGAATGAAAAATCTTCATGCTTTCGCCCCGATTTCCTCCAGCATTTCACACAGGGCGCACAGGGGCAGCCCCATCACGTTGTAAAAATCACCTTCGATGCGGCGGACAAAAGCGCCGCCCGCGCCCTGAATCCCGTAGGCGCCCGCTTTGTCGAGCGGCTCGCCCGAAGATACGTATGCTTCAATATAACTTTCAGGCAGTGTGCGGAAAAAGACGGCGGTGCGCTCGGCGCGCGTCAAAATCCGCCCGCCCCGCCGGACCGTGAGGCCGGTAAAGACTGCGTGCTCCCGTCCCGATAAACGGCGCAGCATGGCGCCGGCCTGCGCCTCATCGCGGGGCTTTCCCAACACTTCCCCGTCAAGGCAGACGACGGTGTCGGCGGCGACGACAATTTCGTCTTCCCCGGCCTGGGCACACAGCGCTTTGCGGCGCGACAGTTCGCACACCAGCTTTTCCGGGTCGCGCTCGCCGCTGTGCTCGTCGCAGCAGGCGGGGCGGACGCAAAAGGGAATGCCCAGCCCGCGCAGCAGCTGGCTGCGCCGTGGCGAGGACGACGCCAGAACCACCGGCCGCATGTCAGCGCACACCGGTCGAGCCGATGCCGCCCGCTCCGCGCTCGGTCTGCGAAAGCTCGCCCTCGCACAAATCGGGGCGCGCAAAGGGGGTTATCATCAGCTGGGCGATCCGATCGCCGTTTTGCACAGTAAAGTCCTCTTTTCCCAGGTTGACAAGAGCGACGAGCACTTCGCCGCGATAGTCAGGGTCAATCAATCCGACGCCGTTCGCCAGGGCGATGCCCTTGCGGCTGGCCAGCCCCGAGCGCGCCAGCACCAGCCCGGCGCACAGCGGCGGCAGTTCAATGGCGATGCCGGTGGGAATGAGCGCGCGCTCCCCGGCCGGAATGGTGACGGGGGCTTCCAAAAAGGCACGCAGATCCATGGCGGCCGCGCCCTCGGTCTGGTATTGGGGCAAGGGGGGCGTCTGCCCGCTGCGCGTCAAACGCTTGATTTTCATTTCCTGCATAGGGGTTCTCCTCATATTCTTCCGCCCGGCGCCGGGCTTTTACAGGTGTTTGGGCCAAACCCGCGTCCGGTTTTATTCGACGCCGCGGTAGTAAAGCCCCCGCGTCGCGCGCTCGGGCGCGCGGCCGCCGCCCTTTTTGTAGGCCAGGGCGATTTCTTCGCACTCGCGCGCATTTTCCGTAGTAAAACACAACCGCAGGTAGCTGACGCCCAGCCCCTGCAAATCGGCCGTCTTATCGGCCAGATACAGTTTATCGGCATTATATAGCGTGTTGCGGTGGCCGCTTTCAGGCAGCAGCGGGAAGCTGCGGCCCGTCTTGTCAATGATGGCGGCCGGCGCGCCGCCGCAGGCGCATTCGCCGGTCCGGCGGCGGATCACGCAGTTTTCCGTCACCATAAGCGGCAGGCGGCCATAGGCTATCAGCTCGGTCGGCAAAGTGTGCGACATGCCGCGCACCTGTGCCAGATTGAGCTCGAAAGACAGCGTGGCCGAAGAAAGTCCCAACGCCTTCAGCTCCTTGAGCGTCTGCGAGTTCATGACGTTGAGGCCAAAGTCGCCCCGCAGCTCAAAGCCCAGGCCCGACAGCAGGGCGGGGTGCGCCAGATTGCCGCACACAAGCGCCTGTACGCCGAGGGCTTTGGCGCGGCGCAGCATCTCAATCTGTTCGGGCCACTGGCTGTCAAACAGAATGCGGTCGAGCACGGCCCCGACTCGCTGCCCGCGCTGCAAAAGGCCGGCGACGGCGTCGCGCTGCCTGTCAATTTCGCGCAGGGGAAGATAGATATAGTCGGGCGACAGGTCAAAAAGCTTTTGCGACAGCTGCTCGAGCCGGATAAAGGAAAAAATAAAACCCGGTGCGCCGCTGTGCCCGCCGCGGTGCAGGCCGGCTTCCCACTCGCCCGCGCGGCGCTCGGGGGCCTTTTGGCGCACTGTTTCCAGCCCTTCCAGACAGCGGCGGCGCAGGGCGTTGACGGCGCTCATGGGAATGCGCAGGTTATCGCCCAACTCAATGACCGACCGGCGCACTTCAAAGACGGTGCCGCCGCTTTTGCGCAGGCCGCTTTCGATCTCTTCGGCGCTTGTGGCGCGGGTGCGCGCGCTTTCGGCGGGCAGCGCCTGCGCCGAATATTCAAACCCGTCGGCGTCGCGCACATCCAGCGTCACCGGCTGGCCCGCATGGGCGCAGAACTTCATGTCGACCGGCACGCACGGCGGTTCGGGTTCGGCCTTGTAAATCTCATACGCCTGACGATAAACGGCCTTTGCTTCGCGCGCGCTCTGCTCGTCGCGCACCCCAAACATATTCTCGCCCTTTTTGCCCGTCAAATATCCGTCCGTAAAGCCGTCGCGGGAAAAAACTGCGCGCAGGCGCTCCATTTCGGCACGCGTCGGCTCGCGTTCTTCACGCACGGCGTCCTTATAGGTCTTGGTGGCCAGCGCCACATACTCCGGCCGCTTCATGCGGCCTTCGATTTTCAGGCATTTGACGCCGGCTTCTGACAGCGCGCGCAGATGCCCGGCCGCGCTCAAATCCTTCAGGCTGAGCAGAGGGGAGGGCGCGCCGCCGAAAAAGGCGTAATTCATGCGGCAGGGCTGCGCGCACAGTCCGCGGTTGCCCGAGCGGCCGCCGATGGCCGAGGATAAAAAACACTGCCCGCTGTAAGACATGCACAGAGCGCCGTGGCAAAAAACCTCGATTTCGATGGGGGAACGCTGGCAGATAAAGCGGATCTCTTCCAGCGGCAGCTCGCGCGACAGCACGACGCGCTCCAGCCCCAGCTTGTGGGCGGCCAGCACGCCGCCCAGGCTGTGCACCGTCATCTGCGTCGAGCCGTGCAGAGGCAGATCGGGGGCCAATGCACGCATCATGCGCACCATACCGAGATCCTGGACGATCAGCGCGTCAGCCCCCAGCTCGTTCAAACGGGCGACCAGGCCTTTTGCCTCCTGCAACTCGCGATCGGTGACCAGCGTGTTGACGGTGACGTAGGTTTTGACGCCGCGCAGGCGGCAGTAGCGCATGGCGGAAGCCAGCTCGTCATCCCCGAAGTTTTTGGCGTTGCGGCGGGCGTTAAAGCCGCCCGCACCAAAATAAACGGCGTCGGCCCCGGCGCGCACCGCCGCCGTCATCGACTCAAAGGACCCGGCCGGGCTCAATATTTCAAGCGGCAATGGAAAAACTCCTCGCGGTTATTATTTTTCGGCCTTCTTCAGCCGGGCGATTTCCGAGCGCAGGGCGGCGTTTTCCTCGGCATAAGAGCTGATTTGCGCCCGCAGGCTGTCGGACGCAGCCAACGCTTTATAATATAAGTCGGCGACGTTCAAAGCCGCCAGCACGGCGCAGTCCATTGCACCCAGTCGGCCCTGCCGCTTGATCTCGGCGATATTGCCGCTGACTAAAGCGGCGGTTTTGCGGATGTATTCCTCATTTTCTTCGGCGACAACGGTATAATCCTGTCCGTCAATGGTGACGACGACACGGTTCATCATGTCAAAAACGCTCCTTTCCGGCATCTGAGCGCAAACAGTTCTGTTTGCAGATCACAGACAAGCATATCATAGCATAAATTGCCGCGCAAGGAAACGGAAAACACAATTTTTTCACATTTTTTCGGCGGGATTTTTACTGCCGCCCGCTGCTTGCACTGCGTCTTGCCCTGGCCGGTGTGCGATGGTATAATAAAAAAGGCTTTTTTGACGGGAGAAGAGACGAAAACTCCCCCGCGGCACACCGTTCCTTTGCCGCGCGCGGGATGGCGATGGTTTTTGTTATTTATTTAGGAGGTATCCGCATGGAAGAACAACGCAAAGGCATCAACCCCTTTTTTATCGGCGCGGAATTTCTGGAGTACTGCGTACGCCAGGGCTATGTCGAGTTCGTGCTCGACGAGCACAAGCGCGTGCATTATTACGTCACCGAATCCGGCCGGCGCGAGCTGACCGAGACTTTTGGTTTTAATCTGGACAAACCGTGTGCTTATGAGCATGAGGAAGCCTGAACCCCGGCGGCGTCCGGGCAAAAGCCTGCGGCTGCCCGTCTGTGCGGGCGGCCTTTTGCTTTTGTTCTTTTTGATTCGCTTTTTATGCGCCCGTTCGGCCGGCGCGCTCTCCTTTTTCCGCGCGCTGGCGCTGCGGCTGTCCGCTTTATGGGGCGGGCTGTGGGGGCTTCTGCCCTTCACCCTGGCCGAGTTTGTCATTCTCGCCGCCCTGCCCGCTCTTTTGTGCCTGCTCATCATTCCGGCTGTACGGCACGGCAGGCGGGGCTTTTTGCGCGCTTTGTCGGCGCTGGCTGCCGCCCTTGCCGCGCTGCCGCTCTGCTTTCAGCTGCTTTGGGGCGTACACTATCAGGCGCCGCCGCTGGCGGATTCGCTTGGGTTGGAAACGCGTGAATACACATCCGGCGAACTGAAGGACACGATGGGCTGGCTGCTTGCCCGCGTCAACGAGCTGGCACCCGCTGTTCCGCGCGGCGCGGACGGCGCCTGCGACTTCGGCGATTTTGCCGGGCTGGCCGACGCCGTGGCGCAGGGCTATGACGCGCTTTGCAGGGAGCTGCCGCTTTTTGCTGCGCCCACGCGCCGCGTATCCCCCAAGCCGGCGCGCCTTTTGTCGGTCTGCATGTCTTATCTGGGCATCACCGGTTTTTACTTCCCCTTTACGGCCGAGCCGGTCGTCAGCGTCGACAACGTCGATTCCCACCTGCCTGCGACCATCGCCCACGAATGGGCGCACGCGCGCGGCGTCGGACCCGAAGCCGAATGCAACTTTGCCGCCTTTCTGGCCTGCACGGCGGCGGACGATGTGTGTGTTCAGTATTCCGGCGTTCTTTTTGCGTATATTTATGCATCCAATGCGTTGTATTCTTATTCGCATGAAGATTGGGATGAAATTGCGTCCGGCCTGTGCGATCAAGCGAAGCGGGATTTGCAGGTACAGCGCGAACACTGGGCGCAGTATGAAAGCCCGGTACAGGATGCTGGAAACGCCATCAACAATGCCTACATCAAAGCGACCGGGCAGCCGGACGGCGTGCGCAGTTATGGTAAAATGGTCGATTTGCTCATATCCTGGCGGCTGCATCAATAAAAATTTGGACAGAATATTATTCGAAAAGGACTTGAATATTTAATCGCTTTGACGTATAATAATGCCACAACAAACACGAAGGAGCGATTACATATGAACTTCAAAAAACTGGCCGCACTGGCCCTTTGCCTGTGCATGATCTTCGCGGTCTCTGCCTGTAACAAATCGGAAGAGGGCGGCGACAAGGAAACGCTGACCCTCGGCACCTCGGCCGACTATCCGCCCTATGAGTTCCACATTCTCGACGAAAACGGCAACGACGTCATCGTCGGCTTCGACGTCTCGCTGGCCCAGAAAATTGCCGAAGATATGGGCAAGGAACTGGTCATCAAGGACATGAACTTCGAGTACGTCATGCAGGAGCTTGATGCCGGCAACGTCGACATGGTCATTGCATCCATCGCCCCGACGCCTGAACGTCTGGCCGTTTCCGATTTTTCCGACGCATATTACACCGATCCCGCGCCCATGGTGATTGTGCGCGCCGAAGATAAAGACGTCTACACTTCCATCGAAAGCCTGAGCGGCAAGACCATCGGCGTCCAGACGGGCACCACAAAGTGCGAGCAGCTGAAAGAGACCCTGCCCGACTCGCCGCGTCTTGAGCTGGCCGCCGTGCCCGACCTTATCAACAACCTGCTGGCCGGCAAGTGTGACGCCGTTTACGTTGACGGCGGCGTGGCGCTCGGCTACGCCGACAGCAGCGAAGATCTTGTCATTGCCGAAGATATCCACATCGCCGACGGCGACGTACTGGGTGTCGCCGTCAAAAAGGGCGACCCGAATGGTCTTTTGGAATCCATCAACAAGACCATTGCCGAAAACCTGGAAAACGGCAAGCTCGACGAGTGGCTGAAAGAGGCCGAAGAAATGAGCGCCAACGCGCTTGAATAAACTGCAATCCCTTTCCCAATTCCTTTCGGGCGGACAGAGACGCGCTGTCCGCCCGCCGCTCTGCCTTTTAAAATATATTGCGAGGTGAAGCCCATGCCGCTCCTGCTTTTGTCCGGTATGTTTGACTTTTCTTTTCTGCCCAAATACTCTGTCTACTTTGTCCGCGGTGTCGAATATACCCTGATTCTGTCGGCCTGTGCCGTTTTTTTGGCCATTCTGCCCGCCTTGCTGCTGGCCCTGATGCGCCTGAGCAAAAATCGCCTCCTGCGCATTGTGTCGGGCGCCTACATCGCCGTTTTTCGCTCGACCCCTATGCTGGTACAGCTTTCCATCGTCTATTTTGGGCTGTTCGGCGTCATCAAGCTGCCCCAGACTATGCTGTTCGGCTTTATCAATGTCTCCATGTTTATTCCCGGCGTGGTGGCCCTCGCCCTCAACAGCGCGGCCTATGTCGCTGAAATTTTCCGCGCCGGCATCCTGGCCGTCGACCAGGGACAGACCGAGGCGGCGCGCAGTCTGGGCCTGACGCAGTCGCAGACCATGCGGCTGGTCGTTTTGCCGCAGGCCGTCAAAAACATTTTGCCGACGCTGGCCAACGAGCTGGTCACCATGATCAAGGAATCTTCCATCTGCGGCACCATGATGGGCATTCAGGAGCTGATGTGGGGCGCCAAAACGGTGGCTACCACCACGCACCTGATGATGTCGCCATACCTGCTGGCGGCCGCCATCTATTTCTGCATCAACTTCCCGGCCACCAAGGCCATTGAAGCGTTTGAAAGGAGGATGCGCCGTGGCGACGTCCGCTAACCCCATCATCGAAGTCAGAGGTGTGACCAAGCGTTTTGGCACGTCCATCACCGCCCTGGACCACTGCGACCTGACCATCTGCCCCGGCGAGGTCGTCGTCATCGTCGGCCCCTCCGGCTCGGGCAAATCGACCCTTCTGCGCTCGCTCAACCTTCTGGAATCACCCACCGAGGGGCAGATCATCTTCGAAGGCGTCGATTTAAGCGACCCGTCGGTCGATTTGGATCGCCACCGCCAGCGCATGGGGATGGTCTTTCAGCACTTCAACCTCTTTCCGCACATGACGGTGCTCAAAAACCTGACGCTGGCGCCCATGACGGCCAAGGGAATGCCGCAGGAAGAAGCCGAAGCCCTGGCGCGTGAGCTTTTGAAGACGGTCGGGCTTCAGGACCGCGAAAACGCCTACCCCATCCAGCTGTCCGGCGGGCAGAAGCAGCGTATCGCCATTGTGCGCGCGCTTTGTATGCAGCCCGACGTCATGCTCTTTGACGAGCCGACGAGCGCCCTGGACCCCGAAATGGTCGGCGAGGTGCTCGAGGTTATGCGGGGGTTGGCCAAAAAGGGCATGACCATGGTGGTCGTCACCCACGAAATGGGCTTTGCGCGCGAGGTCGGCACCCGTGTCCTCTTTATGGACTCCGGCCGCATCCTGGTCGACGCGCCGCCGCAGCAGTTCTTCACTGCGCCCGAAAACCCGCGTTTGCAGGAATTTTTATCAAAAGTTCTGTGATTTATTTGCATATAAAAAGCCGCGCCGCACGCAACATTTGACTGCGTATGGCGCGGTTTTTCTATTTTTCAAAAACTTTAGTCGATGAACTCGCGCAGGCCGTGCTGCACCTTTCCGTCACGGCCCGTAAGGGTCTCTGCGTGCCAGAGCGAGCTGATGATGGCTTCTTCCACCGCCTCGGCGCTCATGGCGAACACCGGATCGATCTTATCGTCGTCGATCATTTTCATATCAATGAAGGCGCTTTTGCTGTAATGCGGCACGCGGTTGGCCGTGGTGAAGGCAATGGCGATGTCGCCGCTGCCATTGCCGTAATACGAGCCCGTGCGCGCCAGCCCCACGCCCGCCCGCTTGCAGATGCGCCTGAGCTGGCGCTCGCTCAGGGGAATGTCTGTGGCGAGCAGCATGATAATGGAGCCCTTGTCCTTCTGCCCGCCATCCAGTTTGGCGCTGATTTCGCGGCCCACATGGCGGCCGTCGATCATCAGGTTGCCTTCCGAGCCGAAATTGCTCATCACCAGCGCGCCGATGGTGTAGCTTTTGCCGTCCAGCTCGACAAGGCGGGATGCCGAACCGATGCCGCCTTTTAAGCCGAGGCAGCACATCCCGGTGCCCGAACCCACCGCACCCTCGGCGAAATCCTCGGACGCGCAGGCAAGTGCCTCCAGAACGTGCTCTTCTTTGACGTGCATCCCGCGGATGTCGTTGAGTCTGCCGTCGTTGCACTCGCAGACCAGCGGGTTGACGGTACCGGTGGTCAGGCCGATGTCCGCGTTTTGTCGAAGCATGTATTTGATGAGGGCGTTGGCGGCTGTGCCGATGCTCAGGGTATTGGTCATGATGATGGGCGTTTCAATGGCGCCCAGCTCGTCCACCTGGATAAGCCCCATGGTTTTGCCAAAGCCGTTGATGACGGCGGACGCCGCCATGACCTTATCTTGGAACAGGTTACCCCCGTGGGGCAGTATGGCCGTGACGCCGGTGTTGACGTTTCCGCCGTCCCGCAAAGTGACATGCCCCACCTTGACGCCAGGCACATCGGTGATCAGATTGCGCGGGCCCGGCGTTCCCTTGCCTATTTTCATGCCGGATTCGCTGTTCAGTCCCATTGTATTTTCCCTCCTGCTTGCATGGATGCTGGCGGCCCTATCGGCCGCTGCTCTGCCCAGAATCAGTATATCATAAATGCGTGTTTCTTCCAAAGCATTATTTCATGCAAAATAGAGCAAAAGCCCGGACGGGAGTCCGGGCTTTTAAAGCAAGATATAAGTCTATGGATTGCAAAGGATTGCAGAAAGGCTTTACAGATTTTTTGCAGTGCGGATTTGCTCGATGCAGTCGTCGCAGAGCTGAATG
>CANEGK010000021.1 GCA_947427035.1 uncultured Clostridium sp. | reverse complement strand
AAAATGTTTATTGCTGGAGCTATTGCGGCGCTGTCAACCCGGGCAGAGAACCGTCGTTCTGTACCTGGCGCCACTGTATAAAAAGGGGGGGTGAAAACGGTGGATATTGAAAAAGAACTCCACCGGCAGAGGTTGCTGATAGAGTTCATCTTTCAAGTATTATGCTCGTTCGCAGAGGAACAGGGAATGGATTTACTCTCCCGTCAACAGCTTTACGGCCCATCCTCCGAGCGCAACCAAAAGGTCAGAATGCTTTTTGATGAGATCAGAAAACTTGGATAACCGGCCTTTTTCAACTGGCGTATCAGAGGATTCGATACTTTTTAACACAGCAACAAGTTCACATAAGGATACCTGATCGGCAGGGGGCTTTGACGCGATAAGCTGCACAATGTCTTCTATGCTTGGACCGATATTGAAAGTAGCGTTTTGCTGACTGCCAATAATAGAAGGGCCATTGATAGTCCCGATATGGATTTCGCTGGATGGTTGCATATTCCTTTGATGTTCTGTTTCGCTTTCATATTCCAACATCCAGCCGCACACTTCGCCGTGCATGGAAAGCGGCACGGTATTTTTGATAAAGTATCGATGTTGAGTTTGAGGATGTATCAGCCAGTCGCTACCTTGTACGTCAGCATTTTCGATAAGCTGAATGGTGTTGGGATATCCTTTCCCACAAAAGAATCCTCGACATGTACCAATAGCTTGTCCATTGCGTTCAATGGTAAACAGACTGGTGGCTGACTGTAGAAAATCTGATGGTCTGCTAAAGTTCATTTACTTCACCCCCTTTCTGCCCAGATTATACCATACAGCATCCGGGGTGAACAAGCCGCAGCCAAGTGCATGAAAGGGGATGAAGCTGCCATGAAACTGATAATTGAAGGCAGTCCAAAAGAAATCGCCGCCCTTGCAGCGGAATTGCAAGAGCGGTCAAGGCATATCATTGTGCGCGGTGTCCCCTCTACACGACAAGAAAGAGGGACCCTTGTGGCAACAATTAACGAGATTCTTTCGGAGCAGTCTGCGGGCAAAAGCTCACAGCAGTAACCTTGTCCCAAAGGACGCAAATCGAATCAAATCGCAAGATGTCATTAGCGAGGACAGAGCCCCTGACAGGCAAGATTTCAGCGTTCGTTAGCCAAATCGCAGAGCGGTCAAGGAAACTCTCGCGCCGCTCGATGTTACCGGTGTACATCATGTTATCAGCAATCAGGGCGATACGCTGGCCAGCTTGCGGGAACTGGATAGGCTATAACATCATTTTTCACCCTCTTTCGAAAGGAGCATTGAGCGCCATGCGTGAAAACCTGCGGGCAGCCCGAAAGAATGCCGGATACACACAGCAGCAGATGGTGCAGAGGCAAAGAAAGGATAAGAAAGCATGAAACATATTATCGAGTGGCTGAAATGGCGGCCCTCATATGGCGGCGTTCCCAATTGGGCATGGTGCATCACATGGGGGATTATGCTTTTGGGAGTTGTATTAAACCTAATTGCGCTGCTAATGAGATTCCAGCTAATACCAACGCCAATACTGCGATAGCGGTTGTGATAATGTAACGAATATTCTCTATACGCTTTTCGCGGTCCCTGTCCACTTTTTTCTCAAAGTAGCATTTCCCGGCGTCTGTAAGCCTAATTTGTCTGTGCCCATCCCCATAAGTATCTGTATAAGAGATATACCCCATAGCGCATAACACATCAACAACTTGCAATGCATCTACTTCTTGAGGAAGTCCTTTGCTATACAAATATTCTGGGCCAATGGAATAATTGGGAAGCCGTTCAGCATGAAAATCGCAAATTGCTTTCATGGCAATATCCCGATTTTTCTTTGAAATCGTCACTGTTATCTCCTTTCCGGCACGTCCGACCGGCCGCAGAGGTAGTCCAGCGATACATCGAAGTAGTCGGCCAGTGCGATGAGCTTTTGATAAGACGGCTCACGTTCTCCATACTCATACCGTTGATATCCTAACATAGACATGCCAACACCTTCGTAGACTTGCTTTTGCGTTAACTTTCGTGCTTTTCTCAATTCAAGTAACCTTTCTGAAAAAGTCATTATAGTGCCTCCTAAAAAAGAGTTGACACTACCATTTGGATGTGTTAATATATAATCATGACACAACCGATTGGAAGTGTTAAATCTGGAAAGGGGTAGGTGATGAAAAATATAAATCTTGTGGAGCGTCGTAATAAAACAGGCCTTACGCAAGTAGAAGTTGCGAAAAAGGTCGGGATAACAGAAGTCTGTTATCAGCGATATGAAGCAGGAGAGCGCAAGCCCAAGTCGGATGTGGCAATCCGAATTGCTGATGCTCTGGGCGTAAAATCGTACGAAGAGTTCAAAAAACTGTTCAGCTAAAGCATAACACAAAAGGAAACGGGGGGCAAGACAAATGACAGCAAAGGTAGCGAACCACTGCATGAATCTGAGGGCGCGGAGCGTTGTGGTGGACGGCAGCGAGCGCGTATGTCTGAACTGCATCTGGTACGAGCAGTACTACCATGACAGCCGCGGGAACATCCGGCTGCGAGTTCCGACAAGCACGGGATTCTGCCGCAAGCACGAGCAGCGCCGCGGATGTATGCGGCAGCCGTGCAGAGATTTTGAAAAAATAAAGGATTGAGGAAAGGGGAACATCACATGAAAAGGGCAGTAAAAGAACCGCCGACAGACGAACAAATCCTGCGGCACAGCAATGTACCCATTCTGCTGGCGGCCGAATACATCGGCTGGTCGACGACGACGCTGTACCGCGCTTTGCAGGATGAGCGAGCGCCCTTCGGCTTTGCCGTGCGCAACGACAAAACGGACAGCTGGACGTACAACATCAGCCCGGGCCTGCTTGTCAAATACAAGCGCGGCGAGCTGCCGACCTATCGGCTGAACGAGGTCATCAAGCTGTTTGTCGAAGGCGCGCAAGAGCTTTTGGACGCAAAGATGAGCGGGATAAGCCGGCTGCTGGAAAGCGTGGGAAGCTTATGAAACGGTTGGCGACAATCCTGCAACTGTGCGCATTGCTGCTGATACTGTGCGCGGCGGCCTTTGCGGAATACATCCCGGCGCTTGTGCTGCTGTGCGCGCTGGCCGGGTGTCTGGAGCTGGTAGTATGCCGCCTGAATTGACGCCGTGCCCGTGCGACACGTGCAAACGGGCGGATACCAGCAGCTGCCGTCTGGACAAATGCACGAAGTGGAAACGATGGTTCTGGCCGCAGTGGCGGCTTCAGTGCGCCGGGCTGCGCGGAGAAAATAAGGAAGGGGAAGAAAAAGCATGAAAGCAACACTTATTTGCCCGTTGTCAATGAGCGGCCCTATTGATGCGCCCATTGCACTCTGTCAAGGGGATAGCTGCGCATGGTGGGATGAAGCGGCCCAAGCATGTGCCGTATTGGTATCGGCAAGAACTGAAAAGGAGAGCGGCTATGAACGAAATTAAGCCCATTGTGCTGAAAGCACAATCCGCAAGCAACTGCGTGGGGGTTATCCGGCTGACCCCGGAGGCTGAAAAAGTGGTAAGGCGGCTGCACAGCCGCTCCCACCTGCCGATCCGTCAAATTGTGTCGGAAATCATTATACAGGCTGAACACCTGATCGATATTGACCTGTCCGAATACGGCGAGGAAGACGAGTTATGACCCGGCAGCAGGCCGCACGGCAGAGGCGGCTGCTGCATAAACGCTGCCGCCTCTGCACGGGGCTGGCTCTGATGGTTATCGTACTTAGTACAGCCCCTATGACGTATACGAGAAAAGCAGCTGCGCCGCAGGCTTTTACACCGCCGCCCGCAAGCGTTTCGCCGTCTGCGGCAACCGGCGATACCGCCGCGCGCTTATCCCCCATTACGACGCCGGGAACGGTGTCGTGGACGCAGGATGACGTGCTGGCAATCGCCAGAACCCTGTCCGGCGAATGCTACGAGGACAAGCCCCATGACAAACGGCTGGTTGCAGAGGTCATTGTCAATCGGGTAAGCGCGGGCGACTTTGGGGGCACTGTAATCGAGGTAGTCACAAGCCCGCATCAATTCAGCGGCTACTGGAACCCCAGCCGGGAGATCAGCGAAAACGACATTGAGATCGCCACCGAGACCCTCCGCGACTGGTACGCGGGCGGCTGCGCCGCGCTTTCCGAATGGCTGTTTTTCACGGCTGGGAGCAACCGCGAAAACAATTTTAGAAAAGAGTTTTAGGAGGAATAACGCAATGCTGGAAATCAATGTAACCGTCAAGGCCCCCGAACTGGCCGAGGCTGTAAACAGCCTCGCCGCCGCGCTGCAAGGCGCAAAGACCGAGCCCATCAACGCGGCCACCCCGGCCCCCGCGCCTGTTGCAGCCTCCGCGCCTGCGCCTGCGCCCGTTCCCGCTGTCCCTGTGGCTCCCGCGCCCACCTATAACCACGACCAGATTATGACGGCAGGCGCCGCGCTGATTGACGCGGGCAAAATTAATGAGCTTATAGGGTTGCTCAACACCTTTGGCGTTCAGGCCGTGACCCAGCTCAAGCAGGAGCAGTTTGGGGCGTTCGCCACCGAGCTGCGCAAGCTTGGCGCCCAGATTTAAGAGAGGATAACGACTCATGCCTGACAGACACGCTGTTTTATCCCCCTCGGCTGCGCACCGTTGGCTGCACTGTACGCCGGCGCCGCGCATTGAGGCGGAGTTCCCCGAAAGCGCCAGCGAATACGCGGAAGAGGGCCGTCTGGCCCACAGTGTATGCGAGCTGGCCGCCAAAAAGAAGTTTACCGTTATGAGCGGCAAAACCTACAACAGCCAGCTTAAAAAGCTGAAAGCCGATCCCAAATGGGACGACGAAATGCTGGCCACCGCCACCGCCTATGTGGAACACCTGACCGAGCACGCAATGCGGTTTGAACACGCGCCTTATGTCGCGCTTGAGGTGAAAGTGGACATTTCCGACTATGCGCCGGAAGCGTTCGGCACCTGCGACTGCGTAATGATCGGCGGGGACGAACTGATCATCACGGACTACAAGCACGGCAAGGGCGTACCCGTTCCGGCGCAGGACAACCCCCAGATGCTGCTGTACGCGCTGGGCGCTCTCAAGCTGTACCGCCCCATTTACGGCGATATGATCCGCCGCGTCAGCACTTACATTGACCAGCCCCGGCTGGGCGGCTACGACGGCGCATCCATGACTGTAGACGCGCTGCTGGCATGGGGCGAAAGCATCAGGCCAAAAGCCGCCGCCGCGTTCATGGGCACAGGGGACTTTGCCCCCGGCGACTGGTGCCGTTTCTGCCGCGCCAAAGCAAAGTGCCGCGCCCGCGCGGACAACCACACCGCGCTGGAAGATTTTAAGGACTGTGTACCGGCGGGTGCGGCGGACGCCGCCGCTATGGACGCCGACGGCGCCTGCCCGCGCCTGCTTACGGACGAGGAGATCGGCGCGCTGCTGGTCAGAGCCGAGGGGCTTGTGGCGTGGTACAACGACCTGAAAGAATACGCCCTCGCTGCCTGTTTGAATGGCAAGACCATTCCCGGCTGGAAAGCCGTAGAGGGGCGCAGCACGCGCGCCTGGACAGACCAGGACGCCGCGCTGGAGGCTCTTATGGCTGGAGGCGTGGAGGAGGCGATTATTTACGACCGCGTACCTAAAACGCTGGCGCAGCTGGAAAAGGTCATCGGCAAACAGCGGTTTGGCGAACTGGTGGGCGGCATGATCACAAAATCCCCCGGCAAGCCTGCGCTTGCTGCTGAAAGCGATAAACGCCCCGCATACAACGGCGCGGCAGCTGATTTTTCGGAGGTGAAAGCACTATGAGCATTGAACGCCTCGGCGGCGCCTATATCCCTGTTTGCAACTGCTGCGGCGAGGAACTTGCAACGGAGTACGACTTTTACGATGCGCTTGCCGCTGTCAGAGCCGCAGGCTGGCGCAACGTGAAATGCGGATCGGAGTGGATGACTTACTGCCCGGACTGTTACAACGAAATCCACGGTGCGGCAGCTGACTTTACGGGGGTGGGGCGATGAATATTACCTACCTGCACGGCGAACCGGCGCCCCGCAAAGAACTGGAACCATTTGACGCTGTACAAGGCTCTTTTCACGCCCAGCTGTACGACATAAACAGCCTGTTGGTTTTACCCCTTGCGAACGTCCGCAAGCTGTGGAAAATCATGCTTTCAGCCGCATGGAAAAATGATAAATCCATTGATCAGGTGCGGGGCTGGCTGCCCCGCGCCGCCGAAAATGCGGCAGAGGATATACGGCTTGCAGAAAACGCTCTGAAAGACGCAAAGACTGCCGCCGCTGCGCGCCACAGTGAAAACGCCGCAATGGGCGATGGCTACTGGCAAAAGACCGTTACCGACCTGAAACGGATGCTGAAAAACGCAAAGGCAAAAAAGGCGCCGACATCTGTAATAGACAATACCACCCGCAACCTTGACAGCGCGATCCAGCACCGGGACGCACCCAGACTGGCAGACCGCGCAGTAAAGGATGCGCAAAGGCGTCTGACGAACTGCAAAGCCAGACAGGAAAAAGTACAAAAGCTACAAGCTATTTTCGATGACATAGCTGCAAAAGCCAAAATATAAGGAGGCATTTATTATGTATCAGAATATCCCCACCAAAGTGCTGACCGGCGAGGTGCGCCTGTCCTACGCCAACCTGACCACCCCCCGCGCTGTCCAGCAGGGGCAGGATGCAAAGTACTCCGTCACCCTGCTGATTCCCAAAACCGACACCGCCACCAAAGCTAACATCGATAGCTCCATTGAGGCGGCTGCGCAGGACGCGCAGGGCAAGCTGTGGAGCGGCGTTCGCCCGCCCGTGCTGCCCGTCCCCATCCATGACGGCGATGGCGTCCGCGAAAACGGTACCCCTTACGGCCCCGAATGCAAAGGCTGCTGGGTACTGACCGCCAGTAGCAAAAACAAGCCGCAGGTGGTGCACCAGAGCGACATCAACACCGAACTGGCCCCGCAGGACGTTTACAGCGGTATGTACGCCCGTGTAACCATCAATTTCTTTGGCTACATGAGCAACGGCAAAAAGGGCGTCGGCTGCGGACTGGGCAACGTGATGAAAACGCGGGACGGCGAACCTCTCGCGGGCAACGCTTCTGCCGCGTCCGACTTCGCGCAGGTGGGCAACACTGTTTCCGCCCCCGCCTACGGCGCCGCAATGCCCGCCGGTGCGGCCCCCTTGCAGATGAACCCGCTGACCGGCCAGCCCTGCGGCGTATAAACCCCTGCTCCCGAAGGGGCGTCTCCGGGCGGCTGTACGATAACAGCCGCGCTCTATTTAATTTTTAAGGGGAAAAGGGGAGCAAGCGGTATGCATCATTTAAGCATTGACCTTGAAACATACAGCAGTGTGCCGATTGCAAAGGCCGGCGCGCAGAAATATATCCAAAGCCCGGATTTTGAAATCTTATTGTTTGCCTACAGCCTGGATGGCGGGGGCGTGCAGATCATTGATCTGGCGCAGGGCGAACTGCTGCCGCAGTGGCTTGCATCTGCCCTGTCCGACCCCCAGTATATCAAACACGCATACAATGCCTCGTTTGAGTGGAGCTGTCTGTCCAAATTCATGGGAACGCTGCCCATTGACCAGTGGCGTTGCACCATGTTCCACGGTCTTTACTGCGGCTATACGGCGGGGCTGGACGCCACCGGCAAAGCCCTGGGCTTACCGGCAGACAAACAAAAGTTGTCCACTGGCAAAGCACTGATCCGTTATTTCTGCGTACCCTGCGCCCCTACAAAGACCAACGGCGGGCGCACCCGTAACTACCCGCGCCACGATCCGGCGAAATGGGCGTTGTTCAAAGAATACTGCATCGGGGACGTTACCACCGAAATGGAAATACTGCGCCGCCTGCAAAACTTCCCCGTGCCGGCAGAGCTTGAAAAGCAGTGGCAAACGGACGTTACCATTAACGCCCGCGGCGTGGCTGTCGACATGGAGCTGGTGCAGGGCGCGCTGTGGATTGGGGAAACCACCCGCGCCCAGCTTATGGACGAGGCCGTCACACTGTCCGGGCTGGACAACCCCAACAGCGTGAAACAGCTCATGCAATGGCTGGAGGCTGAACTGGACGAGGAGCTTACCGACCTGCGCAAAGACACCGTAAGCCGCCTGCTGAACGGCGGCATGACGAACGAAACCGCCCGCCGTATGCTGGAAATACGGCAGGAGCTGGGGAAAACCAGCACAAAAAAGTACAACGCCATTGAGGCGGCTGTCTGCGCCGATGGGCGCGTCCGTGGTCTTTTGCAATTCTACGGCGCCAACCGCACGGGGCGCTGGGCCGGCAGGCTTGTGCAGGTGCAGAACCTGCCCCGCACCTACGTGGAGCCGCTGCCGCTTGCGCGTGACCTTGTAAAGCGGCGGGAAACCGCCTTCCTGCGGGCGTTGTTTGGCTCCGTGCCTGATACCCTCTCCCAGCTGATCCGCACCTCATTTGTTGCCCAACCCGGCAACGCGCTGGTGGATGCGGATTTTTCAGCCATTGAGGCGCGTGTCATATCGTGGCTGGCCGGCGAAAGCTGGCGGCTGGACGTATTCAGGACGCACGGCAAAATTTACGAGGCGTCTGCCTCGCAAATGTTCGGCGTACCGTTGGAACGGATTAAAAAGGGCAACCCCGAATACGCCCTCCGGCAAAAGGGCAAGGTTGCAGAGCTTGCGCTGGGGTATCAGGGCAGCACCGGCGCACTGATCAAAATGGGCGCCCTGGACATGGGGCTGACTGAGGCAGAGCTGCCGGACATCGTAAACCGCTGGCGGGACGCAAACAAGCGCATACGCGATTTGTGGTACGGCATGGAAGCGGCTGCGGTGCAGGCAATCCAGACGGGGCAACCTGTGGGGCTGCACAATCTGGTGCTGGCGCGCGAAATGGACAACGGCAACGATCTGGACTTCCTGACCATTCGCCTGCCCAGCGGGCGCAAGCTGTACTATGCAAAGCCCTCGCTGGGGCAAAACCAGTGGGGCGGGCCGTCAATCACCTACATGGGCATGGATCAGACCACAAAAAAGTGGAAGCTGATCGAAACCTACGGCGGCAAGCTGGTGGAGAACTGTGTGCAGGCCATCGCCCGCGACTGTCTAGCAGAGGCCATTGAACGGCTGGAAGCTGCGGGCTACCCCGTAGTGTTCCACGTCCATGACGAGGTTGTGGTGGAATGCGCCGCCAGCCGCGCCAGCCTTGACGATATAGCCGCCATTATGAGCCGGCCCGCCCCGTGGGCCCCCGACCTGCCGCTGCGCGCAGACGGCTGGGTTGGGGATTTCTTCAAAAAGGATTGAGGGCGTGAAAAAATGCAGGGCCCTATTAAACCCGGATGGGACGCATGTGGCAAAGAGACGCCAACAGATGGAGTATTCCGCTATGATGACGAATGACCGAAAAATTACAATATCCGTGGGCAGCCACCGCCGCAGCGTGAACTGGCAGCCGCAAACCCTGCTGCTGTCCGAGCTGTACGAAAAGCTCCGCGTCCCCGCTCGCGGGACGGAAACGATGCAGGAATACCTCGCCCTGTGCAAGTCCGATCAGGACGACCGCAAGGACGTGGGCGGCTATGTGGCAGGCTCCCTCGCCGGGACGCGCCGCAAGGCGGGCGCAGTGACCGGCAGAGACGTTGTGACCCTTGACCTTGACGCCATACCGCCCGGAGGGACAAACGACGTTCTGCGGCGCGTGGATGGGCTGGGGTGCGGCTATTGTGTGTACAGCACCCGCAAGCATTCCCCCGCCGCCCCCCGGCTGCGCGTTCTGATTCCCCTTGACCGGACGGCAACCGCAGACGAATACGAGCCCGTCGCCCGCAGGATGGCAGAGTACATCGGCATGGAGTTTGCCGACCCCACCACCTTTGAGGTGACGCGGCTCATGTACTGGCCCAGCTGCTGCGCGGACAGCGAATATATTTACACTTACCAGGACAAGGGGATGCTGTCCGTTGACGGTGTGCTGGCAACGTATGAGGACTGGCACGACGTCGCGGCATGGCCGCAATCCGCCGGCGAAACCGGCCGCGCCAAACTCGCCGTGCGGCAGGGGGACCCCCTTGCCAAAAGCGGCGTTGTGGGGGCGTTCTGCCGCACCTATGACGTCTACCGCGCAATGGATGTGTTCCTGCCCCATATCTATGAGGCGGTAGACGCCATGCCGGGGCGGTACACCTATCTGGGCGGCAGCACCACAGGCGGCGCGGTGATCTATGACGATGGAAAATTCCTGTACAGCCACCACGCCACCGATCCGTGCAGCGGGCGGCTGGTCAACGCTTTTGACCTTGTGCGCCTGCACAGGTTTGAAGGGCTGGATGACGAAGCGCGGCCCGACACCCCCACCAACCGCCTGCCGTCCTACGCCGCCATGTGCGAGCTTGCCGTAGCGGACGCCGGCGTGTCCGCCCTTATGGCGCAGGAGCGCGTACAGGCGGCGGCAAGCGATTTTGCAGACGTGGGCAGCACAGGCACCGCAGAGGGTGCAGACGCGCCCACAGACAGCGAAACACAGCCCAATATGGACTGGGTTGCCCAGCTGACCGTAAACAAGCAGACGGGCGCAATTAAGGCTACTATTGACAACGTTTGGCTGATCCTTGAAAACGACCCGAACCTAAAAGGTAAGTTTGCCCTCAACGAGTTTGCCGGACGCGGCGAGGTGCTGGGCGCCCTGCCGTGGGAAAAACGCAGTAAACGCCGCCTGTGGGACGATAACGACAACCAGGGGCTGTACTGGTATATGGAAAAATATTACAACATTACCGGCAACGGAAAAATTGACGGGGCGCTGTCCCTGCACAGCGTCAAGCACAGTTTCAACGAGGTGCGCGACTACCTGAACAGTTTGCAGTGGGACGGTACGCCGCGACTTGATACCCTTTTTATCGACTATCTGGGGGCGGCTGACGAGCCGTATATCCGCACTGTGACGCGCAAGGCGTTTACCGCCGCCGTCAGCCGTGCCATGACCCCCGGCTGCAAATATGACACGATGGTTATCTTGTCCGGTCCGCAGGGCATCGGCAAAAGCACCCTGCTGGACAAAATGAGCCGGGGCTGGTTTAACGACAGCATCCGCACCTTTGAGGGCAAAGAGGCAAGCGAATTGTTACAAGGGGTGTGGATCGTGGAAGTGGGCGAACTGGACGCATTCCGGCGCACAGACGTTGCGCGGATCAAACAGTTTCTTTCCCTGCGGGCGGATCGTTTCCGCGCCGCTTACGGCCGGCACGTCAAAGAGCTGCCGCGCTGCTGCGTCTTTTTCGGCACAACCAACACAACGGAATATTTGCAAGACCGCACCGGCAACCGCCGCTTTTGGCCCATTGACGTGGGGCAGCGCCGCCCGCAGAAAAGCGTTTGGCGCGACCTGGACGATGACATCGATCAGCTATGGGCGGAGGCAACTATGCGCTGGCGGGCCGGCGAGGCGCTGTTCCTTACCGGCGAAGTGGAAGAAACCGCAAAGACCCGGCAGGAACAGCATAGGGAGATCAGCACCCGCGAGGGTATCGTTCTGGACTTCCTGGAACGCGAAGTGCCGGAGGACTGGCAAAGCTGGCCGCTGGACAAGCGGCGGATGTTCTGGGCGGACAGTATCACCGGGGAGCTGAAACTTGTGCCGCGTGATAAGGTTTGCGCCCTTGAGGTGTGGTGCGAGGCATTCAACGGATCGCAGAAAGAAATGAAGTACACCGACACCACAGAGATCAACGGGATACTGGAAACGGCAAAGGGCTGGGTGCGATCCAGGAATGGCATCCGTTGCGGATACTGCGGGTTGCAACGCGGTTTTACACGGTGCTTTTAGCCGTTACATTGCCTGTTACATCTGGGTGTTACATCTCCTTTGAATGTAACAGGCGCCCGTTACATCGTTACATTGGTGTTACATTGAATGTAACGGGCAAAACCCTTGTAAACACTGGCTTTGGGGCTGTCTGTTACATTGTTACATTCATTTCTATTAAATACTAAAATAGAGAGATTAGAGAAAATAGAGAGTATTTTACACGCCTAATCCGCCTGATCCGCGCATATTACGCGCGCGATGTAACTAATGTAACACCCCTGTTTTTGATTGATTTTGGAGGTACGAATATGCGGGAAAGCGATATTGAACGCCGCCTTGTGCAAGGGGTGAAAAAACTGGGCGGCAGGGCATATAAGTTTGTCAGCCCCGGCAACGTTGGTGTGCCTGACCGGCTGGTTGTTCTGCCGGGGGGCATAGTCCTGTTTGTGGAAGTGAAAGCCCCCGATGGCCGGCTGTCCCCCAACCAGCGGCTGCAAATGAGGGAGCTGACCCAGATGGGGGCACACGTTTTCGTAGTGTGGAACGCCGGGGATGTAGACGAGTTTTTGCAAGCCTGCCGTGATAGGTACATGAAGTGAGGGATGCCGAATGATTTATGAGCCGTATCCATATCAGCAGTATTGCGCGGCGCGGATTGTAGCGGACGCCGCCGTGGGGCTGTTTTTAGATATGGGACTGGGCAAGACCGTGATCACACTGGATGCGATCAATACCTTGCGGTATGACCGCTGGGCGGTGCAGCGGGTGCTGATCATAGCACCCAAAAAGGTAGCCGAGGGAACCTGGACAAAGGAGGCGCAGAAGTGGGAACACCTGCGGCGCCTGCGCATATCGGCGGTGCTGGGCAGTCAGCAGAAACGGCTGCGGGCGCTTGCCACCCCGGCAGACATTTATGTGATCAACCGGGACAATGTGGCGTGGCTTGTGGACTATTTCAAAAATGCGTGGCCGTTCGACATGGTGGTGCTGGACGAAAGCAGCAGCTTTAAGAACAGCCAGAGCAAGCGGTTTAAGGCATTAAAGCTGGTACGGAGCCGGATCAACCGTCTGGTGGAATTGACCGGCACCCCTGCCTCTAACGGGCTGATCAACCTGTGGGCGCAGATATACCTGCTGGACGGCGGCGCACGGCTGGGCAGGACGCTGGGGCAGTACCGCGAGCGGTTTTTCGACCCGGACAAGCGGAGCCGCACACAGATTTTTTCCTACACGCCAAAGGACGGCAGCATGGAGTACATACAGCAGGCCATCGGGGATATATGTGTAAGCATGAAAGCCGAGGACTATTTGAACCTGCCGGATCGAATGTTTGACGATGTACCCGTGGTGCTGGACGATAAAGCACGGAAATCCTACCGGCAGCTGGAGCGTGACCTGCTGCTGGAACTGGACGAGGGGCAGATTACCGCCGCCTCGGCTGGGGTGCTGACCGGCAAGCTGTTGCAGCTTTGCAACGGGGCAGTGTACGACAGTGAGAAACGGCCGCTTGCGATCCACAACTGCAAGGTGGATGCGTTTCTTGAGGTGCTGGAACAGCTGAATGGGCAGCATTGCCTTGTGTTTTACAATTTCCAGCATGACCGTGACCGCCTGCTGGCGGCGCTGGAACCGTTGGGGCTGCGCGTCCGGGTGTATCAGGACGCCGCAGACGAGGACGCGTGGAACGCTGGAGAAATTGACGTGCTGTTGGCGCACCCCCAGAGCTGCGCCTACGGGCTGAATCTCCAGAACGGCGGGCATCACATTGTCTGGTTTGGGCTTACCTGGTCGCTGGAGCAGTACGAACAGGCAAATAAGCGGCTGCACCGGCAGGGACAGCGGCACCCGGTCATTGTCCACCACCTTGTGGTGCAGGGCGGCATGGACGAGGACGTAATAGAAAGCCTGCGGGCAAAAGGCGACACGCAGGAGGCGTTGATGGACGCATTGAAAGCAAGGATTAAGAAAGCGAGGGAAAGCGGATGCAGTACGGCCTGACGGCGTCGGGGACAGCCCCGCGGCAGGGGCGGACGGTGGCCGTCGACCCCGATGTCATCCCGCTGGGCACGCAGCTTACCATCGACGGCAAAGCCGGCTACATCGCCGAGGACACGGGCAGCGGTATCGAAGGCCACACGCTCGACATGTACTTTGACCGCCACGAAGACGCGCTGCGCTGGGGCGTGCGAAAGGTGACCGTGTCATGGGCAGGCAGCTGACATACCTGTCGCTGTTCAAAGGGGAATAACGAGCATGAAACCGATTTTATTTAATACGGAAATGGTACGCGCCATTCTGGCAGGTCGCAAGACGGCGACGCGGCGGGTGATAAAGCCGCAGCCGGATGAACACTTGGCTACCGGAGAAAGTGCACTGGAATTATTGGCTGTAGTTTGCGGGCCCTACCGCCCCGGCGACATCCTGTATGTGCGGGAGACGTGGGCAAAGGTTGGAGACAAGGCATACGGATACAAGGCTGATGATATTTGGAGCGTGCCACGGTGGCGCCCATCCATCCACATGCCCCGCGATGCCGCGCGGATTTTTCTGCGGGTGACGGATGTGCGGATAGAGCGGCTGAAGGATATTACTCTAAATGACGTCGCAGCGGAAGGCACGCCAGAGCCAACAATAGAAGACTGGGCTATCACAGAGTATGGAACGGCTCCGCCGTTCTGCTGGTTTGCAAGATTGTGGGACAGCACCATCAAGTCTGCCGACCTTAGCCTATACAGCTGGGATGCAAACCCGTGGGTCTGGGTTATTGAGTTTGAGCGCATCGAGAAAGAGGATATACCATGCGAATGACAAAACGATTGAGCGACGGACAGGCGAAAAACGCCTGTGAAACTGCGCATATTGTGCGATGCAGGGATTGCAAGCACGCGCGCAAAAGCGAAAACGCCTTTGATTTTGACGGTACGCCGCTGTGCGAATGCGCGTATATGCGCCTGCCGAACCGCTGGCACGAGTATTGCAGCTGGGGCCAAAGAAAAACGGTCGGGAAACCGAAACCATAAAGGGGGAGAAATCATGCAAACTTACATCGAAGGCTTGTGCTGCGACTGCATCCACGGCGATTTCTACAATTTCTGCGGAGATTATTCGGAAAACGAAAGCTGCCCTTACTGCAAAGAGGACGGCAGCTGTTGGCAGCCTCCGGAAACGCAGGAAACGGAAAAACCCCGGCTCTGTCGCCTGTTGGGCGTCGAGGCGGGCGAGCGGTTCAGGCTCGATTACCCGTATCGTGAGCTGGGCTGGCTGTCGGTAGAATCGGACGGCAAGCTGTGGGAGCACGGCCGCAGCAAAAAGAAAGCAAAAACGAATGTTTTGTATTACATCTTCGAGCACCCGGAAAAAATCATACGGCCGTCCCGTTTCAGCGAAAAGGACAGGCAGGCGGCGCGCGCGCTCATGGACATCCTTGGGGTCAGCTATATCGGGTGTAAAGACAACGGAGACCTCATCGCCAGCCGGTTTTCGGGCGGGCCCGGCGTGTCGGTTTGTCAAGAATATTTTAGCGCGCTGCTGCCGGGGCAGTCCGTAAGGCTTTCGGAGATTACAGAATAAAACAAGGGGGAAGCATGAGCAGACCGAGATATCGTTGGTGGGGGTATGTCAAGGCGGTCATCCGCGCGTACCCCGAGCTTTTAGCGCGGTATGACGCGCTGCACAGTCCGAGCGTCACGGCGGGGTATGGGAATCTTGCGCCTGGCGCGGGGCCGGGGGATCCGACGGGGCGGACGGCGCTGCGCGAGCTGCCGCGGCAGGAACAGCGGGAGCTGGAAGCCGTGCAGAAAGCCATTGAAAAGACGGCCGCCCTGCCTGCGGGGCGCGAGCGGCTGCTGGTGATAGACCTGGTGCTGTTTAAGAAAAGCCACACCCTGGACGGCGCGGCCATGCAGGTGCCGTGCTCGGTGGTTACAGCAAAGAGGTATCACGGCGACTTTGTCCGATTGACGGCGGAAAAGCTCGGCCTGAAAGATGATACGCCAGAGCCAAAAAACCGTGATACGATGGCATCATGGCAATCGGGGCGAAAGCCAAACGATTGCTGAATATTCCTCCCCGTTTCCCTTTCCCCGCCCCGGTACACGGCAGCGCCGGGGCGGCCGTGCGGCCAAAGGCATATGCGCCGGTTCGATTCCGGCCGGCCGCTCCAGAATAGCGGCGTGCGTCTGCGGATGCACAGACGATGCAAACCCGTCTTGACAGCCGGAAGAGACGGCAAACCCTATGTAAATCAAGCTTTTTATCAAAATAATTCACGGCCTCAGCGGGCGACCGCCGGGGCTTTTTCAATGCCCGAAAGAGAGGGTGGCAGCATGGCCGCAAGGCTGACGGATAAACAGAAGAAGAAAATTATTGCCGATTATGTCCAGCTGGGCAGCTATCGAGCCGCTGCCAAAAAGAACGGAGTGTCGGCGGATTCCGTGAAGCGGGCGGTCGACAGGCATGACGGTTTCGCGCAAAAAGCGGCACAGAAAAAAGAAGAAAACACCGCCGACATTCTTGCGTACATGCAGGAAAACCGCGACAGGGTGTGCGGCTTGATAACCCTCGGGCTGGACGCTCTGCCCGAAAAGATAAAGAACGCCAAAACGGCGACGGAAATCACCACCGCCCTGGGCACGCTGATTGACAAGTGGACGGCAAAAAGCGGGGGAGAAGACGCGCGCGGCGGGCCGGAGGACGACCCCATCACGCGGGCGCTGAAAGGGAAGTATGGAGACACTATCTGACAAGCAGGCGCAAATCCTGGCCTTTCCCTATACGGGCTATGACGCCCTCATCTGCGACGGCGCGGTGCGCTCGGGCAAGACGTCGGTCATGGCGCTGTCCTTTTTCCTGTGGGCGATGGGGCATTTCAACGGCTGCGCTTTTGCCTTCTGCGGCAAAAGCGTCGGCGCGGCCGAGCGCAATATCGTCACGCCGCTGCTCGCGGTGCGGTACCTGCAAAAGCACTTCGACGTCCGCTACAACCGCGGCGACCACGTGCTCATCGCGCGGCGGGGCGGGCGCGAAAACCGCTTTTACCTGTTCGGCGGCCGGGATGAATCGAGCTACACGCTGATTCAGGGCGTGACGCTGGCCGGGGTGTTTTTAGATGAAGTGGCCCTCATGCCGCGCAGCTTTGTCGAACAGGCGCTGGCGCGCTGCTCGGTCCGCGGGGCAAAGCTGTGGTTCAACTGCAACCCGGAAAACCCGCTGCACTGGTTCCGACAGGAATGGATACTCAAAGCGCCGGAGAAAAACGCCCTGCACCTGCATTTTCTGATGGACGACAACCCCGGTCTGGACGACAAAACCCGCGCCCGGTACCGCAGCATGTATTCCGGCGTGTTTTACGAGCGGTACATCCTGGGCCGGTGGGTCATGTCCGAAGGGCTGATTTATGATATGTTCGACCACACAGAGAACGTCTTCCGCGACATCCCACCGCGGGTGAAGGCCAACGGGCAGCGCTTCATCGCCTGCGACTATGGCACGGCCAACCCCTGCGTATTCCTCGAGCTTTACGACGACGGCGAGCTTGTGTGCGTCGAACGCGAGTACCGCTGGGACAGCCGCAGGGAGCACCGCCAGAAGACCGACCGGGAATACGGCGACGACTTCCTCGCATTCATGGGCAAAAATGACTGCGCCGTGCTGGTCGACCCGTCGGCCGCCAGCTTTATCGCCGAGCTGCGCCTTCGGGGCGTCTACGTCGTCGAGGCAGACAACGAGGTGCTCGACGGCATCCGCCGCACAGGGAGCCTGCTGCACCGCAGACGGCTGCTTATCAACGAGAGCTGCGCCGGCCTGCTGGACGAAATGGGAACTTATCTGTGGGACGAGAAGGCCGCCCTGCGGGGCGAAGAAAAGCCGGTCAAGCAGAACGACCACGCCCTCGACGCCCTGCGATATTACGTCAATTCCCTGCCCGACTGGAGGTTTGAATAGTGTCCAGACGTAAAAAGGCACAACAGCTGAATCGCGCAGAAGCGGCCCCGGGCCCCGGCTTTGCCGGGACGGCGTCGGGTGACGCCGCCCGAGCCGCCGGATTCATTCCGGCGAGCGAGCATTTAATGAACGGGGCCCCCGGCGCAAACCAGCGCAGCGTTTGCGTTGGGGACGCTTTCAGCAACCCGCTGTTCCGTCTGGGCTGGGGCTCGCAGTCGCCGCTCGAAGCCACCGAGTACCCCCTGACCCGCATGACGGACAATTACGCGCTTTTAAACAGCCTGTACCGTTCAAACTGGGTGGTACAGAACGTCGTGGGCCTGGTGGTCGACGACATGCTGCGCGGGTGGTATAAGCTGGGCGGCGGCGTGACGCCGGACATGCAGGCGGCCCTGACCCGGGCCGAGCGCAAAACCCGCCTGCGCGAGCGGCTGGCCGAGGGCCTGCGCTGGGGCCGCCTGTACGGCGGCGCGGCGGGGCTCATTTTGATTGACGGGCAGGAAGATTTGTCGCAGCCGCTCGATTTGGGCATGGTGTACCCCGACAGTTTCAGGGGCCTGTACATCCTAGACCGCTGGCAGGGCGTTGCGCCCAACGGCGGCCTGGTGTTCGAGGGCGGCGAGCCGGAACCCGAAAGCTACGCCATCACCGACGCTGCGGGGCGCACGGTCACCTGCGTGCATCACACGCGGCTTGTGCGGTTTGTGGGCCGCGATTTGCCTTATCTTGAGCGTGTGGCCGAGCAGTACTGGGGCGAAAGCGAGGTCGAGGCGCTGTATAAGGACGTCGTGGCGCACGACAACGTCAGCGCCAACATGGCGGCCCTGACCTTTCAGGCCAACGTCAACACCATGGAATACAAGGGGCTGGAGCAGCTCTTTTCCATCGGCTCCGGCCAGGCGCAGCGCCGGTTCTGGGACGTCATGCAGGCGCAGAGCGTGCTGCGCTCCAACTTCGGCACGCAGCTGGTCGAGCAGGGGACAAAGCTGACCAACACGCAGTACAGCTTTGCCGGTTTGCAGGAAATCTACGACAGCATGTGTTTAAACCTGTGCGGCGCGTCGCATTACCCCATGACGCGGCTGTTCGGGCGGTCGCCGGGCGGCATGAACGCCACGGGCGAAAGCGACCTGCGCAATTATTACGATTATGTCGATTCCCAGCGCGAAAGCAGGCTGCGCCCGGCGCTTTACAAGCTGCTGCCCGTGCTGTGCATGTCGGCGTGGGGGGCTGTGCCGGATGACTGGGACATTGTCTTTCCGCCGCTGTGGGCGCCGACGGCGCGCGAGCAGGCCGACATCGCAAAAATCAGGGCCGAGGCCATTGTAACAGGGTTCCAGGCGGGGCTTTTGCAGGCCGACACGGCGCAGAAAGAGCTTAAAAAGCTGGAGGCCGAAACGGGGATGTTCGGCAGCATCACGGACGGGGAAATCGCCCAAAACGCCGGGAAAACCTATCAGGACGTGACGGCGCTGCGCGACCCGCTTGCGGGGCTGGGGTTTGAAGCTTCGGCGCAGGACGCGCTGGCGATGGATTACCCCGGACAGCCGCGCGAGAAAAACGGAAGATTTGCAGAGGGGCGGATGGCCGGCAGCGATTACGATAAGCCGACCGGCTTTGCAAAAAACCACAATGGCGAACTGACGCTTGACAAGTCAGAGCGAAAGCGATATGATAGTCTACTTCTCGGAGAGAAAACCAGCGATGGTGTGACGGTTAAAAGCATCAGCCAACATGCGTATGACCGGGCCGCACAGCGGGGAATCTCGCCGGGGCAAATCCAAAACGCAATGAAGTCATCACCAAATCAGTCTAAAAGAGATCCTGCTTGCCGAGAGTACGATAAAGACAGAATTCGTGTTGTCGTTAATTTTCACAATGGGACAATGGTGTCGGTTATGAAAAGACGAGGTGCAAAATGAGGTTTACAAAGGAAGAGCTGGATTTTATCCGTACAGTGCTTCGAATAGACGCCCAAGAAGAGGAGACCCGGGAATCCGTTTTGGACGATATCTGGGAAGCTGCCTGCGAAATTGAAATCGAGGAATCGAACAATTTAAAAGAGTTGACGCCGCAGGGAAAGCTTGCCGTTGGCCTGGTGACAAAACTGGGAGAGCCCTGATGCCCGCACTCAATCGCGCGCCGGGGAATGAGGAACTGCAAAGGCTTATCGAAGTCTTTTTGAAGGCCGAGACCGGCATCATCAATGAAATCGGCCGCCTGCGCAGCATGGGAAACGTCGACTACCACGCCGTCGCGGCGCTGACACGGGTGCAGGCCATTCTGCGCAGCCTGGAAAACGAGTGCTGGCAGTATGTCCCCCGCATGATTGAACGCGAGTTTTACGTGCGCGTGCCGCAGGCGCGGCGCATCGCGGGCGAGACGGCTTACAAGCACGCCGCAGCTTATGCAAACGCCGCCGCCCTGACGGGCGAGCAGCACGCCATTGTCGACCGGCTGGTCATGAACCTGATGGGCGAAATCACCGACGCCGGCCTGACGGCGATGGCGGCGGTGCAGAGCGCGCTTATCGGGCGCATCGAGCCCGACGTCTACCGCAGGGTGGGGCTGGAGCAGGTGGCGGCGCAGGCCGCGGCAGGCCGGGGCGTAAACCGGTCGGCGCCGGCGTTTGTAGAGGCGCTGCGGCGCGAGGGGGTGACCGCCTTTGTGGATAAAGCCGGCCGCCGCTGGAGCCTGCACACCTATTGCACGATGGCGGCGCGCACGGCCCGGCGGCAGGCCGAGGTTTCCGCTGTGCTGACGGCCGACCCGGCGCAGGATTTGTACCGGATTTCGAGCCACGGAACGACGTGCAGCATCTGCGCGCCGCTCGAGGGCCGGGTGTATTCCAAAAGCGGCACAGACCCCGTGTTTCCGCCGCTGACGCTGGCCTTCGGCAAGGTCGACCCCGTCGGCCCCGACACGCTGGCAAACAGCTGGCTGAACATCCACCCGAACTGCCTGCATGTCCTCGTCCCCTGGACGCCGGCGGGCCGGACTGAGGAAGAGATACAAAAAATCCGCGACTTTTCCGACCCGCGCAAAAACCCGCTGACGCGCGACCCGCGTACGCAAAAGCAGATAGAGGCATACCGCCGGAAAGAGACGGCGCGGCGGCGCTGGCTGGCTTCATACCGCCAGTGGGAACGCTACCGCATGACGCTGGGGGACAGGGTTCCCAAAACGTTCCAGACGTTTTTAAGGCACAAAAAGGCGGACGACGGGAAGTTTAAGGCGTGGGAGAAGCTGTACCGGACTGCAAACCACAGTGAATGAGAAACAGGCGGCGGCTTGACAATAAAATCAGGGACGGTTATAATGGATACAGAAAGGGCGCTGCGGCAAGCGGTTGGCCCAAATGTTCAGTTAGTAGAGCTTTAAACCCTAGAAACCGTCACTTGGCCGAGTGGCGGTTTCTGCTTTTTACGATAATCGTGACGGTGAACCGCCCGATATGTAACGTAATCCGCATGGCCTCACCCCCTTTCGGGGAACGTGGCCAACCGCCTGCCGGTCGGGCGGCCGACTGCCGTTTGCGCAGCGCCAAACACAGCATACCATATCTACATAAAACACAACGGAGCTGACTGCCCGGTTTTTCGGGCAGAGGGCTCTTTTTTTATTGCCGGGGTGAAAGACATGGAAAAAAAGAAAGAACCTGTACCGGGGGTGGAGTGAATGCCTGTTGCCTATTACGGAACCGATATCAGCCCCAACAAGACCGAGACCGTCGAAGGGTATCTGATTTGCCGCAACGTGCCCATTGCGCGCACGGGCAGGCAGGAATATTTTGCGCGCGAGCTCATGCTGGACGGCGACCCCGAACGCCCGGTCTCCGTCGACCGCAGGCCGGAAGACGTGTTCGCACCCGCCGTGCTGGCGAGCTTCGAGGGCAAGCCGGTGACCGACGGGCACCCGCCCGAAAATGTCGGGCCGGAAAATTACGCCGCCTACACCCGCGGGCACGTCCAGAACGTGCGGCGCGAGGGGGACTTTATCATCGCCGACCTGTACATCAACGACAAAGCGCTGGCGTCTGACATCCAATGCGGCGTCAAGCGCGAGGTGTCGTGTGGGTACACCTGCAATTACGTCCCTGACGGCGCGGGGTACCGGCAGGAAAGAATCCGGGGCAATCATGTGGCCGTCGTGCCCAGAGGCAGGGCCGGCCACGATGTTGCAATACAAGACGCCGCCGCACAGGCGGAGAAAGGACTGAAACAAATGAAGAAGGAAACCAAAGAAGCCCTGTATCGGTTCTTCGGCCTGGCGGCAAACGACGCTGCGCCGGAAGAGCTGGAGCAGCTGACAAAGGATGTGGCGACGGTCGCCGACGCACTGGACGGCCCCGAAGCAGGGGCAGACGAACAGGCTTTGCCGGATGCGGGCGCAGAGGACGAAATGACCGTCAAAGCGCCGAAAGGCGACGATTTGGGAAGCAAGCTCGACCGAATTCTCGCGATGCTGGAAGCCAAAAGCCGCGGCGGCGAGGGTGAGCACCGCCTGCACGACGAGACCGACCTTGACGAAATGATTGACAGGCTGGCGGGCAAAGAGGACGGCAGGGCGCTGACCATTCCCGCTGAAAACGGGGATGCGTGCATCCCTGGCCCGGCCAGAGACGCCGCCGTCGAGCTTTTGCGCCGCGTGCGCCCGGCCGTGGCGGCCATCGGGGACAAAGCCGAGCGCGCCCGCGTGACCGACGCGCTGCTGTCGGCCGTGCGCGGCAATGACATGACGCAAACCATCGCCTCGGCTGCGCAGGACAGCGCGCAGGCCAACGCGGACAAGGCAAAGAAAACCACTTACGAGCAGCTTTGCGCCGATTCCGCCAGCGCCTACGCTGCGCGCAACCCCCACAACAGAAAGGAGCAGTAACCTATGGGACTGAATCCCCAGTTAATCGGCAAGGACATGCCGCACGGCTTTGCCGGCTGTTATGCCCGGCAGCCCGATATGATTGTAGAAACCCGCCCCGCGGGCGGGAACGCCCCCATCCCCTTCGGCGCGCCGCTGGTGTACGACACGGCCAAGCCCGCCGTCGCTGCGGCCGGCGCAGGCTTTACGGCCGCGAGCTTTGCCGGCGTCGCGGGCTTTGAAATGAAATCGGCCCTGAGCTATCTGGACCAGCAGGCCGGGCAGTACGCCCCCGGCGAGGCCGTCAGCGTCTTTCAGCGCGGCAGCATCAACGTCAAATGCTATGACGGCACGCCGGCGCTGGGCGGGACGGTGTATATCCGCACAAAAGCGAGCGAAACCTATACCGCCGGCGTTGTGGGCGGCTTTTCCGCCACGAACGAGAGCGGCAGCACCGTCGCTTTGACAAACTGCCAGTGGGGCGGCCCGGCCGACGCCAACGGCATTGCCGAGCTGGTCATTTTGACCCGCGCCAATGCCTGAGAAAGGAGCGAGTAACACATGAGCTTTCAGAATGTAGGCACCACCAACGCAGGCACCTTTACCATGCAGTCGGCGCCCGGCGCTAACGGCGTCCCCACGATGGACGCGGGCGGCATCGCATCGGGCGGCGCATTCCTGGTCAGCGAGCTGGAAAAGCGCGACCCCATGATCCGCAAGCCGCTGACGTCCTTTACCTATCCGCGCGACATCGTCATCGAGACGGGCGGCGGCTGGGTCGATTACGTTTCGGCAATGGCCGTGTCCTACGGCATCACGGGCGGCGCGGGCGATTCGCCGGTGACCGCGGGCGGGGCCAACGGCATTCCCACCGTGCAGGCCAGCGTCGACAAGGGCGTTTATAAAGCCCACGTCTTTGCCGCCGCCCTGCGCGTGCTGTTCCAGGACATGCAGCGGAGCAATACCATCGGCCGCAGCCTCGACAGCCTTTTGCAGGACGGCGTGCGCATGGCCTACGACAAACACATGGATGAAAACGTCTACGCCGGCATCAAGGCCTACGGCACGACCGGCCTTGTCAACAACCCCGACGCCGTCGAGACCACGGCGGCGAGCAACGGCGCGACGACCCCTTCGACCAAGTGGGCCGCCAAGACGCCGGAGCAGATTCTGAAGGACGTCAACGACGCGCTGACCGCCGGCTGGGCGGCCAACGAGTACGACGAGAGCGCCATTCCCAACCACATCCTGCTGCCCTACGAGCAGTACCTGTACATCATGACGACCAAGGTCACCGACCTTGCGACCGAGACCATCTACGACTTTCTGATGAAGAACAACGCCGCGGCAAAGGCGGGCGGCGACCTGTTTATCGGCGCGACGCGGTGGTGCAGGGGCGCGGGCACCGGCGGCAGCGACCGCATGGTGATTTATAACAACGACCGCCGCTTTGTCAAGCTGGACGAGCTGGTGCCGCTGTCGCGCATCATGAGCGCTCCCAACGTCGCGAATGTCTGCTACGATACGGCGTACATGGCCAACATCTCGCAGGTGCAGATTTTCTACCCCACGTCCATCCGCTACGTCGACGGCATTTAGGGGGTGCGCAGGGTGCTGGTACTCCCCAAAAGAAACATCGACCTGCCCGGCCCGGACGGCGTGACCGTCCGGCTGCGGCGGGGCGTGCTGACCGACCTGCCCGACCGGGCGGCGGAGACGGTGTATTTCAGGGCCCTCGTGGCCGACGGCAAGGTCGTCCCTTCGGGCGGCAGCGACAAGGAAACCCAGGCTGCGGCCGAGAAAAAGGTCAAAACCCGCCGCGGCGGCGCGGTCAGCGAGGAATAAAAATGGTTTACGGCAAGCCGCAGTTCTGCGGCGTAAGGGCGGCGGCCGCCAATATCGGCAGCGGCAGGGGCGATTATACGACGGAACAGTTCAAGGCGGATTATCCGCAATTTTACAACGCTGACGGGGCCTTCCTGGGGTCGGATGCCATGCTGGAGCAGATTGTCGACATGGCCAATGCCGCCGTGCAGCCGGACAGGTGGCTGGATTTATGGCGGTTTGCCGCGGGGCTGTATGTCGCGCATTATGTCACGCTGCATCTGCGCGGGTATGCAGCAAACAGCGAGACGCCGCAGCAGGCGGCGGCTTCGGGCGCGCTGGTCGGCGTTGTCAGCTCGGCAAAGCTGGGCGACAGCTCGGTCAGCTATGACACGGCGGCGCTGACCGCCGGGACCGAGGACTGGGGCGACCTGAACAGCACGACCTACGGCCAGATGCTGGCCAACCGGGCCAAGCTTATCGGCATGAGCGGGACTTATGTGATTTGAGGGATAAACGATGAACTTTCAGGACTGGTACACCGACACGGTCGACGTCTACCGCGTGCAGGACGTTTCGGACGGCGCTTTGACCCGCAAAGAGCGGGTACAGGTGCTGTCCGGCATCCCGTGCCGGGTGTATGAGGACAACGAGCGCGCGGTCAGGATGGCGCAGACGGCGGCCGATATCACGCAGGAAAGCAAGCTGGCCTGCGGCAACGACGCCGACATCCGCGCGGGGGACGAGCTCATCGTGCACCGCGGCGGCGGGCTTAAAAAGGAGGCGTTTGACACCCGCGCCTTTGCCGGCGACCCGCATTATTATTTCGAGCCCTTCGGGGCTGTGCTTCCCGGGCTGGCGCACCAGGAAATCCGGCTTTTGCAGCAGGAGCGTGTCAAATGAGCGGCGCGGTCAGTCTGCAAAAACGCATCCAGCAGCTCAAAAAGGCGGGGGCCGACCTGCCGGAGGTTTTATACCGCACGGCAAAAGCCGCCACGCTGCGCGCCGTCGAGGCGGCGCAGGACGCCACCCCGCCCAAAGCGGGTACGGGCCGCGGGCCGTACATAGGGGAAAATATGATAACCGGCGAGCTCAAGGCCCATTGGGCGACCGACAGCAAAACCGAGCCTATGGGCGGCGCGCTGTCGGGTGGGAGCACTTATGTGACTGTTCTGGCAAATGACATGCAGTACGCCAGCTACGTCAACGACGGGCACCGCATGGACCGGCATTTTGTGCCGGGGCTGTACATCAACGACAACGGGCTGCTGTCCTTTGACCCCGGCGCCAAAACAGGGCTGGTCGTCGGCACCAAAACGCGCTATGTCAAAGGCGAGTTTATGGTAGACAAGGCCAAAGAGGCTTACGAAAAGACCTGTCTCGACCTGCTGGACAAAGAGATTGAGAGGCTGATGCGATGACCTTCACTGTCTCGGCCGTGGCGAAATCGCTGGCCGGGTATCTGGCCCCGCATTTCCCCGGCGTCACCTTTTACGAGGACCCCAACCAGCAGGGCAGCGCGCCGCCCATGATGTTTTTGCAGCAGCGGTACGCCTATACGGACCGCAGGCTGGCGGGGCGCTTTCTGCGCCGCGTGGGGCTGGAACTTACCTACCTTGTCGACTACAACCTGCCCGACATGCAGCGGCAGTACCAGGCGGCGGCCGAGACGCTCGACCTTTTGCTGGACAGCTTTCCGTATACAAACGGCGGCGAAACCGCCCTGCTGCTGACATACGAGCGCGAATGGCGCATTGACCTGGACGCGCTGCATTACCGGTTCGAGCTGCGCGGGCATGTGGCGCGGCCCGAAGCTTTTCACCCGATGGAAACCATGGAGTATGAAGAGGCAGTCACAGATGGCACAGAAAAGATTTAGGCGCGAAGCGCTGCTTTGCGACCCGAGGTTTGCAAAGTACCAGCGGGATTTTCTCGCGGTCGTCCTCTGCAAGCCCGAATATACCATCGCCGAGGCCGCAAAGGCGGTCAAGGCGTTTTTTGAAAAGGAGTGATTGTATGGCAGGTGGAACCTGGACCAGCCAGAATAAAGTCCGGCCCGGCGTGTACATCCGGTTCAGGTCGGCCGCGGGGCTGGGCCTTGCGGTCGGCGAGCGCGGCACGGTGACCCTTTGCGAGCCGCTGAGCTGGGGGCCGGTAGCGCAGGTGCTGGAAATCGAGGCCGGCGCGGACACGACCGCCGCGACCGGCTACGACCTGACGGCCCCGCAGAACCTGTTCCTGCGGGAGATTTTCAAGGGCACGAACCGCACCGGCGCGCCGCGAAGGGTGCTTTTGTACCGGCCTGCGGCGTCGGGCTCGGCCGAAGCGAGCGTTACGGTAGGGGCCCTGACGGCGACGGCGCGTTACCCCGGCGCGCGCGGCAACGACATTTCCATCATCATCACCGAGCTGACCGAGCCCGAGGGCGCTTTCAGCGTCTCGACCGTGGTTGACGGCGAAATCGTCGACCGGCAGACAGGCAAAACGGCCGCCGACCTTACGGCAAACGGCTGGGTGGCCTTTTCCGGAACCGGCGCGCTGACGGCGACGACGGGCGCGCTCCTTACGGGCGGGGCCGACGGCACGGTGCAGAGCGCGGCGTATTCCAGCTACCTTGCGGCCATCGAGCCGCACAAGTTCGACGTCATGATTTACGACGGCAGCGACGCCACCGTTCTGGATGCGATGGCCGCCTTTATCAAGCGCATTGCGGACGAGGCGGGCGTTTACGCGCAGCTGGTCGCGGCCAACATGACAAACCCGGACAGCCGGTTTATCATCAACGTCATGTCGGGCGTCACCCTGTCCGACGGCACGGCGCTGACCCCGCAGCAGACGACGTGGTGGGTCGGCGGCGCGCAGGCCGGGGCCGGGTACAACGAGGATTTGACCTATGCGGCCTATCCCGGCGCAATCGACGCTTCCCCCCTTCTGACGGGCAGCGGAGCGGAAAGCGCGCTGCAAAAGGGCCAGTTCATTTTGTTTGCCGACGACGGCGTTGTCAAGGCCGAGTACGATATCAACAGCCTGGTCACCTACACCCCCGACATCGGGCAGGTCTTCCACTTCAACCGCACCATGCGGCTGTGCAGCACCATCGCCAACGACATCGGCCGGCAGTTTGCCGACGGGTTTATCGGCGTCGTCAACAACAACGAAAGCGGCCGGATGCAGTTTAAAACGGCGATTGTGGGGTATCTTCTCGACATCCAGGCAGGGCAGGGCATCCAGAACTTCACGGCCGACGACGTACAGGTGCTGCCCGGCGAGGCCATCGACGCGGTGCTCGTCAACATCGCCATCCAGGCGGTCGGCAGCGCCAACAAGATTTATATGACCATCGAGGTCTCGTAAGGGGGTGCAGACATGTCCTATTTACTGGCAAAAGACACCGTCAACGGCGCCGAAGGCAAGGTTTTTGTGTCCGTCGGCGGCCGGAACATCGAAGTGGCGTGTATGCGGAACATCACGACCAACGTCGAAATGCAGGGAAACGACATGCGCGTCATCGGCACGCGCAAGGTGCAGAACAAGCCGAACGGCGCCAAGCTGACCGGCACGGGCAACATCTACTACGGCTCCAACCTGTTTACCGACATGGTGCTGCAATATATCAACACCGGCGTCATGCCGGAGTTCAGCCTGCAAATCACAAACCACGACCCGACGACCAGCATCGGCAGCCAGGTCATGGCCTATTACGGCTGCACGCTGACGGGGACCATTCCCCTGAGCATCCTCAACGACGAGGAAGCCATGCTGAATTATGATTTTAATTTCGCCTGGACAGACGTTGCGCGGCTTCAGGCGTTCAACGGCCCGGAAAAGCTGGGCAATTAGGGAGAGGAGCATAAGCCCATGAGCAGACTTTCAGCGTTTTTGAACCCCCTGCCGATACAGCAGGAAAAAGAGGTCGTTATTTCCAGCCGCTTTGCGGATGAAGAGGGGAACCCCGTGCCCTTTAAAATCCGCGCCCTGACGCAGCAGGAAAACGACGAAATCGTCCGACAGAGCACCCGCCGCCGCAAGGCGGACGGCCAGTGGCAGGAAAGCCTGGACAACATCGAGTTTTCGCGCCGCATGGTGGTCGCCGCGACTGTGGATCCCGACTTCCGGAGCGACGAGCTGTGCAGGGCCTGCGGCGTTTTAGACCCGCTGCTCGTCCCCGGCAAGCTGCTGCTGTCCGGCGAATACGCCCGCCTTGTGCGGGAAATCACCGCCCTGTCCGGCTTTGACGCCGACGCGGAGGACGAGGCAAAAAACTGATAGACGGGGACAGCCCCGACCCCGACGCGCTCGCCGCGTATTACTGTTTTATCAATCTGGGCTGGCCCCCGTCCAAGTACAGGGATTTGCCTTACCGCGAACGGGTGCTCATCACGCGGTTTATCCACAAAGAAATCCAATCCCGCCCCAAAGAGAGGTGACGGCATGGCGGTCATTCGTGAAGAGCTGGAGCTTGCGGATAAGTTTTCCGCGACCTTTACAAAATATCTGCAATACGGCCAGAAAGCCGCCGGCGCGACGCAGCAGGCGGCGCAGGCGACCCGCAATTATCAAACGGTCTTAAACGGGCTGGATCGCCGCCTGATTGCGGCCAACGCCCAGTTTGACGCTTATATGCAGCAGCAAAACGCTATGCTGGCAGCCGGGCAGCAGAACACCGACGAGTTTGCCCAGCTGGAGGGGCAGATAGAAAAGGTCGGTTCTACTATCCGCAACCTGACAACGCAGTACAATGCGGTCGAGAAGGAAGCGGCAGAGGCGGCCAGAGCGCAGGAAGAAGCGGCACGGGCCGCGGCGGCAGCACAGGAAGAAGCGGCACGGGTCGCCGAAGCTGCGGCTGCGGCCGAACAGCACGCTGCAGAAAAGACGGCCAGAGCGCAGGAACGGCATAAAAGAATCATTGATTCCGTTAGCAGTGCGCTTAAAAAGATGGTCGGTATGGATTTCAGCAAATCACAGGCCGCCGTTTCCGGGCTGGACAGGCAATTCCGTCGTTTTGCCCTCAGCCTGTTTTCCGTAAGACGTATTCTCCGGTTCATGAAATCTTCGCTGGAACACGCGCCGCAGTCAATACAGAACAGCTGGAGTAAAGCGTCAGCCTCTCTGGCCCGCCTGTTCGGCGGCCCGGTTGTGGCGGCGCTTCAGGGGTTGCAGCCGCATATTGACCGGCTGACTGCCGCCCTCAACAGCGACGCGGGGCAGAAGCTGGCGCGCGGGCTGGAGGCCATTGCCCGCGCCGGCGGGCAGGCCATCGGCTTTGTTCTGGACAAGGTCTCGCAGCTGGTCGAGTTTATGGGCAACAATTTCCAGACCGTCATGACGGTGGCCGCGGCTGTCGCCGGGATGTTCGCAGTCAAAATGCTGTTTGCCGCATCCGCCACGATGGCGGCGCACCTGCCGCTTTTGCTCATCATCGGCGCGGTCACGCTGCTTATCCAATGGTTGACGTCATTGGGGGTGACGACACAGCAGATTTTCGGATACATCGGCGGAATCATCGCCGTCGTAGGGGGATTTATTGTCAATACGTTTATCGTTCCCATTCAAAACGCGGTGGCTGCTTTCGTCAACTTTATCGGCAACGTGTTTAAGGACCCCGTCGCTGCGGTCAAAGTCCTGTTTTACGATATGGCGCTGAGCGTTATCGGGTATATCCAGAAGATTGCGCATGGCATTGAAAACCTTCTGAATAAAATTCCCGGCGTACATGTCAGTATAACGTCCGGACTGGATAACCTTTATAACAGACTGGCCGCCGCCCGGCAGGACGTCATTGACGCGTCGGAGTGGAAAGAATATGTTAAAAAGTGGGACTATGTTGATTATACCGACCTGTTCAACAAAGGGAACGACTTTGGCAAAAACCTTTTCAATACAATCAGTAATTATGGCGGCGCGCCTTACCAGCCCGTTGTCCAGGACATCGCGGCCGACGTGTCGGCCATCCGGAAATCGGTGGACATGTCGCAGGAAGACCTTAAAATGCTGGTCGAGCAGTCGGAGCGGCGGTATGTAAACCGCATCAACCTGACGAGCCAGACGCCCGTCATCAACATAAGCGGCCAGAACACCGGGCGCACGGCGGCCGACCGGCAGAGCCTGGCCAACGCCATCCGCGACATCCTCATCGAGCAGACGGCGGCGGGGTCGGTCATCAGCACCGCCGTGCCGGTTGTGGGGTGAGCGTATGCCCAACAACTTCGGATTGTTTTTTTCGCGGGACGGCGCGGTCACCCGCCTGCCGGTCAACCCAGAAAAGCTGCCCGTGGCGCGGGAAATGGAAGGGGGCAGTTACAATGTGCTCGGCATCGGCCCCATCCTGACGCCGCGCACGCCGGGTTTGCGCGAAGTCGCCATTTCCTCGCTTTTCCCCGGGCGGGCGTACCCGGGCGTCCTGACGCCGAACGAGTTCCGGCCGCCCGAGTTCTACATCCGGTTTTTCGAAGACGCCATGAACGACGAGGCCCCCATCCTGTACACCCCCGTGCGGTATTACGAGGACGGCACGCCCTTTTTCACCGGCGACGAGGGCTTTTTTGTGCTGGTGACGCAGTTCCGCACCGAAGAGCGCGGCGGCGAGACCGGGGATTTTTATTACGACCTGACGCTGAGCGAATACCGCGACTATGCCCCGCGCACGGTGCAGATTGTCCAGCCCGCGCAGCAGGGGCAGCCGGCGGCAGTGGCGGCGGAACCGTCCCGCAGCATCCCGCAGGGGCAGCTCGTCGTCGGCGCGTCATGCGTCGCAAACGGGTCGTATTATGCCAGCTCTTACGGCGACGAGCCGCACGGCACGGCATCCGGGCGCACGGTGGTCGTCTCGCGCATGGTCGACGGCAGCCGGGCCTATCCCGTACACGTCACGACGGAGAGCGGCGGGCCGCTCGGCTGGATGAAAAAGGACGCTTTGCAGGCGGTGAAGAGCCCATGACGACCGAGCTGCTCATCGCCGGCAAAAACGCCGGGAAAATCTGGGAATGCTCGAACAGTGTCAAAAGCGTCGTCTGGAAGACCGAGCGCACCGGCGCGCCGGGCAGTTTACAGTTCACCATTGTCAAATCGGGCGACCTGTCCTTTGCCGAAGGCGACACGGTGCGCTTTTCCGTCGACGGCCGGCTGCAATTTTATGGCTGGGTGTTCACCAAAAGCAAGAACCGCTGGGGGGAAATCGACGTCACCTGCTACGACCGGCTGCGGTATCTCAAGGCCAACGCGGCGTATAACTTCAAAAACCAGAAGGCGGGCGACATCATCCGGCAAATTGCCGAAGACTTCCGGCTCGAAGTCTCTTTTGTCGCCGACACCGGCTACGCCATCCCCAGCTTTTACCGCTCCGACGTCGGCTGCCTGGACATCATCGGCGAGGCGGTGCAGCAGACCCTTTTGAACACCGGCGACATCTATGTGTTCTTTGACGACGGCGACGGCCTGGCGCTCAAGCGGCCGCAGGACATGATTTCCGACGCCGTCATCGGCGAAAGGTCGCTGCTGCTGGATTATACCTATAAGACGGATATCGATTCCCAGACCTATAACTCGGTCAAGCTGGTCTGGCCCAACGAGCAGACGGGCACGGCCGACGGGGTCGAGATTCATGACCCCGCGACCGTTGCGCGATGGGGGCTTTTGCGGCTGTACCAGCAGCTCGACGGCGACGTCAACGCAGCGCGGGCCGAATCGCAGGCCAGAGCCATGCTGGGGACTTATAACCGCCGCCTGCGCACGCTGTCGGTTTCTGCGCTCGGCGTGCCCGGCCTGCGCGCCGGCATGATGGTGCGGATGCTTGTGCCGGGGCTGGGCGACATCAACCTCGACCAGTACGTGCTGCTCGAAAGCGTCACCCACACCTGGGAAAACAGCGTCCACACCATGGATTTTGATACAATGGCGATATGAAATGCTGCGCGCGCAATAAAAAAGGCCGCTTTGCAGCGGCTTGACAATCAAGACAGTGGCAAGTATAATAAAAAGCAAGAAGGACGTTCTCCCTGGTGTCAGCAGGAAGACGGCCAACTTGTCAAGTTTACAGCTTGAAATTGCCGCTTCTCGCTTAGGACCGGGGGGCGGCTATTTCTTTAGGCTGTTGCCCAGTGAAATAGCCGCGAGCACGAGCATAAGTAGTGCGATGACTTCGCTGATGCTCATGGGCCTTCCTCCTTTCGGAGTCGGCCGCGTCCTTCTTGCCTGGGCTTATCATACCATAATTCGACGCAGAGCACAACGGAACATTGCAGCTGAGCAGAGCTGTCGGGAGAAATCCCGGCGGCTCTGCTCTTGTATTTGAGGTGACCGGATGGAACTTCGGGATGTTTTATATCAGATGATGCAGCAGAACGCGGCGGCCATGCAGCCGGCCGACCTGTGCTTCGGCACGGTGACGCAGGTTCGGCCGCTGCAAATCAGCCTGAGCGCGCAGACGGCCCCGCTGGAAGGGGCGCAGTTGGTGCTGACGTCGGCGGTGGTCGAGCGAAAGCTCCCCGCGCTGGCGCACAGCCACACCACCGCCGGCCTTGCGCACAGCCACGCGCTCGGCGGCCTGTCGCACAGCCACACGGCGGACGGCGTGCAGACGTCGTCCGCGCTGGCGGGCGTTTACCAGACCGAAACCGCGCTGGCGCAGAATGCCTTTGCAAGCGACAGGCAGCTTGCAGGCGTCGCCTGCGTGGAAAACGGCAGCCCCCTGCCGGCAGACGATGGGTTTATCACCCTGAACCGCGCGCTGACCGCCGGGGACAGGGTGTTGCTGCTGCGGGTGCAGCACGGGCAGAAATACGTCGTGCTGTCCCGCGTTTTTGAGGGGGAATCGTGATGCCGACCCTGCCGCAGAGCGACATGGACCTTTCGGGCGGCGTGCGCGTGCAGTCGCAGCCGTCGCGGACATGGCGCATCAACAAACAGACCAACCGCATCGAAGGCGAGTGCGACGGCTATGCCGCCGCCCGGCAGGCCGTTGAAGCCATATTGCGCATCGAGCGCTTCCGCTGGCAGATTTTCAGCCCGGCGACTGGCGCCGAGCTGCAATCGCTCGCCGGGCTTGACAGGGGCTATGCGGCGGCCGAGCTGCAAAGGCGTGTGCGCGAGGCGCTGATGGTGGACGACCGCGTGCGCGGCGTGTCCGATTACACATACGCCGGTTCCGGCGACACGCTGACGGCGTCGCTGACGGTCAACACCGTTTACGGCGACGTGCAGACAATGGTGGAGGTGAAGCTTGCTTGATTGACCTGACGCAGTATACATACCGGGCGCTTTTGCAGCAGATGCTGGCGCGGGTGCCCGACACCTATGACAAGCGCGACGGCTCGCCCATTCCCACGGCCCTCGGCCCGGCGGCGTGGATCTTCGAGGGCTTTGCGCTCGAACTGTACAAAACCCAGCTTTCGGGCCGCATCCAGACCGCCACGGGCGGGGATTTGGATCTGCTGGCCGTCATCGGCGGGCTGACAAGATACCCGGCTTCGCCGGCCGTGCGTCTCGGCGTGTTCAACGCCGCCGTGCCCATCGGCTCGCGGTTTTCAACGGTAAACGGCGCGGATTCCCTCAACTTCACGGCCACCGAAGCTGCGTCCGGCCCCGACGAAAACAGCCGGTATTACCGCCTGACGGCCGAAACGCCGGGCAGCGCCGGCAACGAATATGTCGGCCCCATCCTGCCCATTGCGGCCATTCCGGGCCTGACGAGCGCGCAGCTGACCGACATTCTGGTGCCCGGCGACGACGAGGAAACAGACGACGCGCTGCGGCAGCGGCTGATTACCGCCCTGACCGACCGGCCGTTCGGCGGCAACATCGCCTCTTACCGCGAGGAAGTGCTGGGCATCGACGGCGTCGGCGGCGTGCAGGTATACCCGACGTGGAACGGCGGCGGGACCGTCAAGCTGTCGGTGCTGGGGGCCGACTTCCTGCCGGCGCCCGCCGAGCTGGTGCAGACGGTGCAAAACGCCGTCGACCCGCCGCCGGGGCAGGGGCAGGGGCTGGGCATGGCCCCCATCGGCGCGTCTGTCACCGCCGCCGCGCCCCAGAGCCTGACCGTCAACGTGGGCGCATCGATTACGCTGGCGCCGGGCGCCACCGTCTCGCAGGTGCAGCAGCCCATCGAGGACGCCATTGCGGCCTACCTGCTGTCGGTGCGGCAGGGCTGGGACAAAAACATCAGCGCCAGCGGCGTCGCGTACGCCGCCGACGTCTATATCGCCCGGGTCACGGCGGCCATCGTGGGGGTGCAGGGGGTTGTCAACGCGGCCGGCATCACCTTAAACGGCGGCAGCGCCGACCTGACGCTGACGCAGAGCGGCACAATGCAGCAGGTGCCGGTTTTGGGGGCGGTGACGCTCAGTGCGTAGCATCGCCCTCGACACGCGGGTCTGCGCCCTTCTGCCCCCGTGGTACCGCGAGATTCTGGACTATCAGCAGCTGTGTATAACCGAGCAGGCGCAATTCGAGCTGCTGGCGCGGGAGCTCAACGCCGTAGCCGACAACTTTTTCTTCCAGACAATGGATGAAGACACCGTCGCGGCGTGGGAGCAGGTTTTTTCCATTGTGCCCGACCCGGCGACCGAAACGCTCGCCTTCCGCCGCGCGCGGGTGCAGAGCCGCGTCTCCACCCGCCCGCCCTTTACGCTGGGGTTTCTGGGCCAGAAGCTCGACGAGCTCATCGGCCCCGGGGAGTGGACGGCGTCGGTCGATTACCCGAATTACACGTTGTATATCGAAAGCGCCGCGCAAAACCAGTCCTATGCGACCGAGGTCGCGTTTACCGTCAACCAAATCAAACCGGCGCACATCGTGTACGTCAACACCCCGTATGTCCGCGCGGGGCTGCTTTTAAGCGAGACCGTTTCGGCCGCGCAGCGGATATATAACTATCATCTCGGCTCGTGGGGGCTGGGCGTTTCGCCCTTTGCCAGCGAGCGGGAACAGGGAGTGGTAAAAATGCCGGAAACGCCGTCTGTCAGGCCGGCCCTGCTCGAAGGGGCCGCCGCCTTTGTCGCGGGCGATATTGCCGCGGCCCGCATCAACGGGGCAAAGACCATTACGGCGCTTGACAAAAGCCTGTCGGGCAGCACCCTGACGGTGACTTACACGGTGGCGCAGAGCGTGGCCGACGCGATTACGCAGGCAGAGCTTTTGGACGCTGCGGGCAGCGTGCTGACGGCTTCGGCGGTCTATGTGCCGGTCTCCGGCGCGACCGTCATGAAGCACATCATCCCGGTTTCGGAAGGAGTGAATACAAATGGCTGAAAACCCGATTACCCCGCCCCTGCCGGCCGATTTGCCGGAAAACTGGCAGTACGGCCAGATTGTCGCGCCCGCCGGCGCCGACGTCGGCCTGAGCGAGCAGCACGGGTACAATTATCTGATGGCGCAGGTCAACGCCGCCCAGCAGGGAGTCAATACGCTGGGGCAGGCGCTGGAGCAGGTCCCCGCGCTGGGGGAAGACGGGCGCATCGCGGCGGCGGTTTTGCCGGAAGGCAGCCTGCGGGTGGAAACATCCGGCGGGGTGCCGCACCTTATGGACAGCGACGGAGCAGATGTCACAGACGAAGTCGCCGCGGCGCTGCAAATGGGTGACAAGGCGGACAAGTCTGTGACAGTGGCGGCGACGCTGACGGCGTCGGGGTGGACAGGGTCCGGCCCGTGGACGCAGACGGTGACGGTTGCCGGCCTGACGGCAGGCAGCAACGGCATTGTCGGGCCGTCGACGTCTATCACCGACGCGCAGTTTACGGCCATGCAGGCGGCTGCGCTGCGGCCGTCGGCGCAGGCGGAAAACAGCCTGACTATCAAGGCCACCGGCACAAAGCCGACTGTCAGCCTGCCCATTCAGGTCGTCATAGTCGGTTAGAAGGGAGAGAGAATATGAGCATTGTGGGGCAGTTTCCGGCAGCGGGCAACCGCGTGCTGAAAACGGAAATATACAGATCCAATATGCCTTGGACAGCGCCCGTGACGGATATTTTTGTCCGCCTGTTCGGCGGCGGTGGTGGTGGTAGCTATGGTCCCGGCGCCGGCGGCGGCGGCGGTCACATGGCTTATTCCGCATTAAAAGTAGAAAAAGGGACGACTTATCCCATAACCATCGGAGATGGTGGCAACCCCAACTCGGCCGGTGGAGTGACATCTTTTGGAACCCTGTTATCCGCAAGCGGCGGCTCCCCCGGAAACAGCAGCAGCGGCGGCGATGGCGGCAGCGGCGGCGGTGGCTCTTATGGTGATAATGGGGGAAACGGGTCTTACGGCGGCGGTGGTGGCGCTGGTTCGCTGTCCGGCTCAAAAGGCGGCAATGGCGGAACGTACGGCGGCGGCGGCGGAGGCGGAGGCGGCCATGACGGATCCGGCGGAGCCGGTGGGTCTGGCGGAACATACGGCGGCGGCGGTGGAAGCGGCGGATCTACTACATCCGCTGTTACATCTGGCGGAGCCGGTGGAACTTACGGCGGAAACGGCGGGGCCGGCGGTGCATTGAAGCAATCTGGGAACAATGGAATCAACGGTACGAACACTTATAACGCGCATACAGAGTATCCGGGGTACGCCAATCGTGGCACTGGCGGGGAAGGCCCTTATAGCGGCGGCGGCGGTGGTGGCGGAGGCGGATACGGTGGTTTTGGGGGAATGGGGGGAAAAACAACCACCAGCTCTTACGGCGGCGGCGGTGGTGGCGGAGGCGGTTATGGTGGAAACGGGGGCAGGGCAAATCAAGATGGTGGCGGCGGCGGAGGCGGCTACGGCGGTCGTGGCGGCAATGGCGGCACCGGATATAGTACCATGCCTCGTGCAGGCGGTGGTGGTGGCGGCGGTTATGGCGGAGACGGTGGCAATGGCGGCATGGTCTCAGACGCAAATATATACGGCGGCGGTGGCGGCGGAGGCGGATACGGTGGAAACGGTGGAAACGGCGGTTCCAAACAATACGAAAAGGGTGGAGATGGCGGTATTGCAGCCGGTGGCGGCGGTGGAGCAAGCAGCGGAGAAGGCGGTCGCGGCGGAGACGGCATCTGCATCATACAGTATTATGTGATGGAGTGATAGCATGAAAATATTTCAGATTTTCGGCGGGTTGTGCCATTGGGACGCGACCATGAAGCATCCTACATTGGAAAGCACAAAGGGCCTTTACGCGCCGGATATTGTTTTCGTTGAAGCGCCCGACTATGTGTTTGAAGGCTGGGGCTATGACGACAGCAAAAGCGGCGACGCGCACTTTATAAAGCCCACACCGCCCGATGGCTGGTCGTATGACGAGAAAACAGGGACGTTTTATCCCCTGGACAATCCGGTTGAGACAGAAAGGGGCACAGAAAATGAAGAGGTATAAAATTACCAAAAATTACCGGGGGGGGGGGGGCCTGATTTAGCGTCAGGCCGTGCCTTCACGCCCGCCGCGCAGGGGGTGGGCGTATGCCGATTCTGAACGGCTTCCCGCAGGGCGGGGGTGGAAAAGAGGTAAAAGTCACCGAGTTTATCGTTGCAAGCTGCACGTGGACAGCCCCGCCGGGCATAAAGGACTTGACTGTCACCTGCGTCGGCGGTGGGCAGGGCGGGAAATCTGGAAGCAATTATGGTGGGCGTGGCGGTGCTGCCGGGTCTGTCGTCACACAAGCTGTAGAAATAACCGAGGGCGAAGAAGTCGCTATAACTATTGGCTTGGGCGGTAATGGTTACGGTAGAGATGGGGACGCAACATCTTTCGGCTCTTATGTAACCGCGCCCGGTGGCACGGGTGATGCCGGCCCGGCTGGCGGCAGTTTTACATATGAGACAGCAGCACGCGGTGGCGAATCCGGTGGCCCGGCTAATGTACCGGGCACCAGTTCATCTTGGGGAGTTGGCCCCGGCGGCGGCGGTGGGCAGGATTCTCCATACGGAAGAGGCGGTTCTGGCGGAACCGGGGCAGGATATGGTAACTCTTCTGCATCTTCTGGATGCAGCGGCACTGGATTTGGCAGCGGTGGCGGCGGCGGTGGTGGCTACGGGACCACATCAAATAATTCCGCTGGCATTGGCGGCACCGGCGCGCCGGGTCTGTGCATCCTGACATACACAAGAGCAGCGTAATAATTGACCATAAACAACTAAATTGTAAAGGAGAGTAAAACACCATGAGCAAAAACATCTATCTCGAAAACCGCGGCATTATCGCGGACATCAGCAAACAGAACGTGACCCAGCCGGGCGAAAAGCACGCCGATGGCATGAGCTACCCGGCCATCGACATGTCGGTTGCTGTAAGCATGTTCGACAGCGACATGAAAAACGGGACAAGCCTGTACTTTAAGGACTATCCGGAAAAGCTGCGCGAGCAGTACGGGGCCTTTTCGGCGGAAGAGCTGGCGGCCCAGACAACGGCGTTTTTGGACGAGCTGCGCCGCTGCACGCAATCCGGCGAGCCGTTTGTAAAGGCGCAGTAAAAAAGCCGCCCTCGGGCGGCGGCATACGACAAAGATAGACAACGGGCGGCGGCGTGTGATAGAATAAGACAGGCGCTGTTGCAAACGGCGGTTAGCCACTCTCTCATACAGAGGGGGTGATGCTTGATGTGGGAACACCGGCGGAAGCAATTCCTGCGGTTTCTGGTGTGTCTGGCCATTTTGGCCTACATACTGTCCATAAAAGCGTGTTAGCCGCCCGGGACGCCCCCCAAGCGGCTAACGTAGTTTAGCACCTTGATTCTGGGCTAACCGTCTCGCAACAGCGCCCTTTTCTATCCATATTATACGCGCTTCCCGCCCCGTTGTCAAACGGGGCTTTTGTATTTTTCAGGGGGTGTACATGACATGACGGAAATCATCGTCGCGCTCATCACGGGCGGGCTGGCGCTGCTGGGGGTCATCGTGTCCAATGCGGCGACGGCCCGCAGGACGGACGAGAGCATCCGCACGGCGCAGGCCGTGACCGACGCCCGGCTTGCGGAGCTGACGCGCGAGGTGCGCGAGCACAACAACTTCGCGCGGCGGATGCCGGTCGTCGAAGAGCAAATCAAGGTGGTCAACCATCGCATTGACGACCTTGAAGAATATCATAAATAGCAGAGGTGTTTGTTATGGAGTATCTGAGCAGCTTCATCCGGCCGGAGCTTCTGGTTCTGGCGCCGGTGCTGTATATTCTGGGCGCGGGGCTGAAAAAATCCCAGCGCGTTTCGGATAATTTCATCCCGCTGCTGCTGGGGCTGGCGGGGGTCGTGCTGGCGACGGCGTACGTTCTGGGCACCAGCGCCCTGACGGGATGGCGCGACGGCGTGCTGGCCGCCTTTACGGCGGTGACGCAGGGCATTTTGTGCGCCGGCGCCAGCGTGTATGTGCATCAGCTCATCAAGCAGGCGAAAAGCGATGATTAACCATTACCAGACAAAGGGGCTATGGGTTGTGGACATCCCGGCGAATGCGCGGTTTGAAATCGTGCCGCTCAACGGCAAAACGCAGGCGCTGTTCCAGACGCTGCGCGCGCCGGCGGCGCAAATCAACGGCAGCCTGTTTCACAATGCATCCAGCCCCATCGGCACCGTCATTTACGACGGCGTGCTGGCCCATGATGCCGGCAGCGGTTACGGCTTCGGCGTCGGCCGGGACGGCCCGGATTTCGGCGGGCCGTGGTCAAAAGCCTGGCGCGGGTATGTGAGCGGCTACCCCGGGCTGATTCAGGACGGGCGGCGGATGGCCCAAAGCATCGAAGACCCCAGGGTCTTCAACACGCCGACGCGGCGCAGCGCGGTGGCGCGCAAGGGGGAGCGGATTTTTTTCATCGCCAGCGCCGGCAACCTGACGCTGGACGCCTTTGCCGGCCGGCTGCTGGCCTTGGGCATGACCGAGGCCGTCAACCTGGACGGCGGGGGAAGTTCACAGCTTTACGCGGGCGGAAAGTGCATCAACCGCCCGACCGACAACCGCAAAATCGCCAATGTCATCGCCGCGTGGGAAGGCGATGAGGCGGAGACACAAGACAAAGGAGAGGTCAAATTGAGAGCCATCGCAACCAAAAAGCAACCGGTATACACGGCGTCAGGGGCCGTGGAACCGGGCCGGTATATCGACAAAAGCGACGCGTGCGAGGTCGGGAGCATCACGCAGAATCTTTTGATTCCGGTGACCTACCCGACGGGCAGCGGGCCGCGCAAAGCCTATGTCCGCTCGCTCGAGGGTTTTACCCAGGGGTAGTCTATTTTCAAAGGGACTACCCCAAAATCAAGTACCCGAGCCGCCTGTATCCGAACGCGACGGTGGCGAGCTCGGGCTGCGGGCCGACGTGCGCCAGTATGCTCGTCGAAACGCTGACGGGGCAGAGTTTTCCGCCGGAACAGGCGGCGGCCTTTGCCATCGAATGCGGGGCGCGGGCGGCTTCGGGCACCGACATGGCCGTGCTGGCAAAGGCATTGGCAAGGGCTTTTGGCCTGACGGTGACGCAGAGCAATGATGTGACCGAGCTGCCGGCGGCGTTAAAGCGCGGAGCCATCGCCATTTGCAACACCGGCGGCGACCGGGCGGGGTATAAGGGTGTGTTTTCCGACGGCGGGCATTACGTCGTAGTGCTCGGCCTTGCGCCCGATGGCCGGTTGATGCTGGCCGACCCGGGCTTTTACGCCGGAAAGTATGACAAGTCCTACCGCAAGACCGTCGAGGTCGCGGGCAAGCTGCTGTACGCCCCGCCCGATGTGCTGGACAACGACGCGCAGAACCGGAACCCCCGGTATACTATTTTCGGGGTGTGAGAAAACGCCGTCCCATGTTGATGATGGGGCGGCGTTTTTGTTATTAACGCACAATAATTGGCTATTTAGACTGATTGGGAAAAGTTCTGTAAAAATGAAAATCAGAGGTTATAATGGCTGCAACCTGCATAAAAAATACAATACATCTTTATCAAGATAAAAACGCGTTAAAA